>JAIXZD010000392.1 GCA_027489895.1 Planctomycetaceae bacterium | reverse complement strand
GGCGAGCGGCCTGTCATCCTTTCGATGAATTACAGCCGGTGTCCGCGGCTGTGCAATTTGCAATTGGGCATGCTGGTCGAGGCGCTGCAGGATCTGGACTGGTCGCTGGGCAAAGAGTTTGATCTGGTGGTCGTGAGTATCGACCCGGCGGAAACTCCGGAGCAGGCCCGGAAGGCGAAGAACGGGTTTCTGAAGACGTACCGGCGGATGGAAGCGGGCCGGGGCGTGCATTTTCTGACGGGGCGGGAAGTCAACATTCGGCGAGTCGCGAATGCCGTCGGGTTTCCTTACAAGTATCAGCCAGAGGTGCGCGAGTACGCTCACCCGGCAGTCTGCATGGTCTGCACACCGACGGGGAAGCTGTCGCGATACCTTTACGGAATCGAGTTCCCGCGGCAGACGCTGCGGATGTCGCTACTGGAAGCGGGAGACGGTCGGATTGGTTCGGTCGTCGAGCAGATTCTGCTGTTCTGCTACCACTACGATCCCGATGCGGGCGTCTATTCGATGCAGGCTCGGCGGCTGGCGAGCATGATGGGCGGACTGACGGTCGTGGTGATTCTCTGTGCGACTGTGCCCTACTGGCTGTTCGATCCACGTCGGAAAGCTCGCAAGAGTGAGGGGGCGACCCCGCAGGTTTCTCAGGCAGTTTCGCCCGAGGTGGAGCAGCCTGTGGTGGATGCGGTTCCAAGTGGAAGCGGAAGTGATTGATGGAGCGGAGTTCCGTGTGGAACCTCGTGCCGAGGATGTTTCGGGAAAACTGGTGTCGTGATGCTGCCAATTCAGACTGCGTTGCCGCTGTGCGAGATGCTGGCTGGGGATGTTTTCTTCCCCCAGCAAGCGTCGACGATCGCTCCCGGCGTCGACAAGCTGTTCTATTTCATTTTCTGGGTCTGTGTGTTCTTCTTCGTCCTCGTGGTCGGTTTCATGACCGCGTTCCTGTTGAAGTACCGCCGGAAGGAAAACTTCGACGCGTCCGGCCCCACGCACAACACGCTGCTGGAGGCAACTTGGAGCGTGCTGCCGTTCTTCATCGTCTGTTACATGTTCTACGAGGGCGTGATCGGGTACATGGACCTGCGATCGGCCCCGGAGAGCGCCTACGAGATCAAGGTGCGGGCCAAGAAATGGGCGTGGGAGTTCACCTACCCCAATGGCTACTCGACCAACGAACTGCATGTCCCGCCGAATTCGCCCGTCTCGCTGCTGATGCAGTCGGATGATGTCCTGCACAGCCTGTTCATCCCTGCGTTTCGGGTCAAAATGGACGTGGTTCCCGGCCGGTATACGAAGCTGTGGTTCGATGCGACGGTACCGGGCAAGTACGATCTGGAATGCACCGAGTACTGTGGTGAGAAGCACTCGGAGATGCTGGCCATTGTGACGGTCCACAATGATCGGTCTGAGTTTGATGCGTGGCTCGCCAAGGCTTCGGACGTGTTCGGCCCGGTGGACCGCGGTGAAAAAACGCTGGCGCAGGTCGGTTCGGAACTGGCGTTGCGAAAAGGCTGCGGTCAGTGTCACTCGATTGATCCCCAAAAATCGAAAAAGACTGGCCCCGCCTGGTGGGGCATCTTTGGGGAAGATCATCAGTTCGTGGATGGGACATCGGCCAAGGTCGATGAAAACTACATACGCGAATCGGTGCTGAAGCCGACCGCGAAAGTGGTCAAGGGGTACGGTGGCAACATGCCGTCGTTTGCCGGTCAGTTGAAGGACCGTGAGATCGATGCCCTGATTGAATACATCAAGACGTTGAAGTAGCCGTTTTTCGTCGTTGTTTTCCTCGGGCGCTTGCGCCGGGGTTGAATTGTCCGCAGATTGCACCTTCTGGGTGCGTGAGAGGATGGCGATGGCAACCGTTGCCGAACCGATGTTGGCCCACAAGCACGAGCCTGAGGAGAACTACCTCACCTGCTCGAGCGGCTTCCTGTCGTGGGCGATGACGCTCGATCATAAACGGATCGGCGTGATGTACCTGTTCGCGGTGACCGCCTCGATGCTGTTGGGTGGCGTGTTCGCTCTTCTGGTGCGGATCGAACTGCTCACGCCCGACAAGACGTTGATGGATCACAACACGTACAACCACATGTTCACGCTCCACGGGGCGGTCATGGTGTTCCTGTTCATCATTCCCAGTATTCCTGCGGCGCTGGGGAACTTTATTCTCCCGGTGATGCTGGGGGCGAAAGACGTCGCCTTCCCGCGACTGAATCTGGCGAGTTTTTACCTGTGGGTAGCGGGGGCGATCTTCTTTCTGATGGCCATCGCCATGGGGAGCCTCGATACAGGCTGGACGTTCTACACGCCTTACAGCTCGTCGGTAATTTCTGGCTCGCAAGCGGGCGGGATCGTGGCGGCGGTGTTTGGGGCGTTCATTCTCGGGTTCAGCTCGATTTTCACGGGCCTGAATTTCATTGTCACGGTGCACACGCTGCGACCGCCGGGGATGACCTGGTTCCGGATGCCGCTGTTTCTCTGGGCGCTGTATGCGACCTCGGTGATTCAGTTGCTGGCGACGCCGGTACTGGGGATCACGCTGCTGCTGCTCATCCTGGAGCGGACGCTGGGGATTGGCGTGTTCGACCCGGCCCTCGGGGGCGACCCGGTGCTGTTCCAGCACTTCTTCTGGTTCTACTCACACCCGGCCGTGTACATCATGATTCTCCCCGCGATGGGGATCATCAGCGAACTGATCGCGACCTTCAGCCGCCGGCACATTTTCGGCTACCGGTTCATCGCCTACTCCAGCATCGCTATTGCCCTGTTGGGGTTCCTCGTCTGGGGTCACCACATGTTCACGAGCGGCCAGTCGCCGCTGGCCACGGTGATCTTCAGCGCGCTGACGTTTACGGTCTCGATTCCCTCGGCCATCAAGGTGTTTAACTGGCTGGCGACGATGTACAAGGGGTCGATCTCGCTGGCGACGCCGATGCTGTATGCCCAGTCGTTCATCTTCCTGTTCACCATTGGCGGGCTGACGGGCCTGTTCCTGGGGACGCTCGCGGTGGACATCCACCTGCACGACACATACTTCGTGGTGGCCCACTTCCATTACGTGATGATGGGTGGAACGCTGATCGCGTTCCTGGGCGGCATGTACTACTGGTGGCCGAAGATCACCGGAAAGATGTACAACGAACTCTGGGGGGCGATTGGCTGCCTGATGGTGTTTGTGGGCTTCAACCTGACGTTCTTCCCGCAGTTCATGCTGGGCAGCCAGGGGATGCCGCGGCGGTACTACACGTATCTCCCGCATTTCCAGGGCTACCACGTGATCTCGACGATCGGTGCCCTGGTGCTCGGCACGGGGATTGGCGTGGCACTGGCGACGCTGCTCTGGTCGCTGTGGACGGGTCGCAAAGCGCCGGCCAATCCTTGGGGCGGTGTGACGCTGGAGTGGACCTGCTCGTCGCCGCCACCGCTGGCGAACTTTGAAAAGACACCGACCGTGGGCGATCCTTACGACATGGAACAGGTGAAGTGGGACGCGAAGACAGAATCGTGGATTCCGCGGCCTGTCTCGGAAAGAACGGGAAACTCCGCTTCTCATTAGATGATTCAGGTTTGGCACACTGCGTCGATGTTTGCTCGCGACGTGATGTTCTGAATGGTTGAGTGGTCGCAGAATTCGAGTTGGATTGACCGAGTTGGAACTTCGCCGCTGGAACGTGGCGGCAAGGGGCGTGGGCGATGAGTACGGCGACGGCGGATCTGGCGGGTGGGCATGCAGCCGATGGTCACGGTGCCCATGGTCACTCGGCCGATGGGCACGGTGCGGACCCGCACGGGCATGCTCACCACCCCTTCCACGCGCATCATTTCGATTCGCTGGAGCAGCAGTTCGACTCGGGGAAACTCGGCACGTGGCTGTTTCTGGTGACCGAGATTCTGTTTTTCAGCGGGCTGTTTGTCGCCTATGTGATCTACCGCACGACTCACCCGGAGATTTTTGAGTGGGGGCACGTCCACCTCAACAAATACCTGGGCGCGATCAATACGGCCGTGCTGATTTTCAGCAGTCTGACGATGGCCTGGGCCGTCCGTGCGGCTCAACTGGGCCAGAAGAAACTGCTGGTGACCATGCTCTGGATCACGTTTGCCTGTGCCGGGGCGTTTCTGGTCGTCAAGTACTTTGAGTACTCGCACAAGTTCCACCTCGGGCTGTTGCCTGCGGGGATGTTTAACCCGGTGATGGCTGAACCGGTGGCCGGTCACGATGCCACAGGTCATGGGGACGCGCATGCGGCGGGCGGACACGCCACCGGGCATGCGGCTGACAGCCATGATGTGATTCATGGTCCGCCACCTCCGCCCGGTGCCGGGATTTTCTTCAGCATCTACTATGCGATGACCGGTCTGCACGCGATTCACATCCTGGGAGGGATGGCGTTGATCGCGTGGCTGGCGGTGCGGGCATCGAAGGGGCATTTCGGGCCGACGTACTTCGGGCCGGTCGACTATGTGGGGCTGTATTGGCACCTGGTCGACCTGATCTGGATCTACCTGTTCCCGCTGCTGTATCTGATTCACTAAGCGGATTGATCGCCCTGCCGCGGATGGCGATTGAGAGAGATAAAGACTGTTTTTTCGCCGATTGCGGCGTTGCCAGAGGGTCACATGAGCGAACATTCAAGCCATTCCGCTGCCAGCCACGAACACGGTTTCGCGCATCCGATGCCGGTTCCGATGCTGCTGGCGGTGTTCGCATCGCTGATTTTCTTCACGATCCTCACGGTCGTGTTGAACGGGGCGGTTCCGGATTTTCTGGAACTTCCCGTGGCCATGCTGATCGCCACAATCAAGGCGTTGCTCGTGATGCTGTTTTTCATGCATATGGTGCATGACAAGCTGTTCAACGTGTTTGCGTTCCTCTCGTCCGTGATCTTCCTGGGGCTGTTTATCATCAGCACGCTGGTCGACACGGGCGTGAATCAGCCGGCGATCAAGGAATACCGGTTAACCACCCCCCTGGTTGCCCCGGTTCAGAAGTAGAGCCGCTCCGGTGAGATGTTGACTCGACCCGGCCGGAATCGATGTTTGTTCCGGGGATCGACAGGATGAGTACCGCTTCGCTGCCCCAGACCCATCGCTGGTTGATGGGTCTGTACTTTTTTCTGGCGTCTCTCGCGGTTCTCTTTCTGTCCGCGATCCTGGCGATGCTGCTGGTGAGGTCAAGCGACCTCCGGCCTGAACCGCCCTTGCCCGTCAACGTGCCTGCCTCGCTGTGGCTGAGTGCGGTGTTTCTGGTTGTTATCAGCCTGGGGCTCGATCGGGCCGTGGCGGCGTTGCGGAGAGAACGTCAGACGCAATTTCGGCTGGCGATCGTGGGCGTGTGGCTGGCGGTGCTTGGGTTTCTCTGGCTGCAGTTCGCGGGTTTGACTGTGCTGCTGGAACGGCACAACCAGTCCCCCGCCCGGGACCCCCGCAGTTACGGGTTGGTGTATGCTCTGGTCATGCTGCATGCGGTCCACGTGGTGGGTGGCTTACCGCCTCTGGCGATCGTGACGTGGCGGGGTTTCCGCGGTCGCTACGACCACGAGTGGAACACCGGCCCGCGGGCGTGCGCGATCTATTGGCATTTTCTCGGTCTGGTGTGGCTGGCTCTGCTGGGCACGTTTGCCTGCCTGCATTGATTGCCGCCTGAATCGCGCGACACCACCGACCCCTGGCGGGGTTGGCACGCCTTAGGTCCGCGCAACTGAAACAGTCCGAAGAATTGGCGCAATGGGCAGGGTCGGATGCAGCTTGCCGAAACCGACCATTTCAGTGCCTGTTCGGACAACCGCTGAGGTGGAGATTGGTCGATCAAATCCGCTGCGAGGATGTTGGGCCGTTCAAGCGAGCGGTCGCCGGAGGGAGCCGGGGTTCGCCGCACTGATCACCCCTCAGGACCCATTCGATGAACGTTTCCCGCATCGACGCGATCGAAGAACTCCGACTCCGCCGCTGGGCTCGGGAACACTATGTCCCCGCGAGTGAGCGCCCCGACCACTGGCACCCGCTGATCCTCGACGAAATGCTCGCGAAGGACGACGAGATTCGGATCCCCGCCCGAAATCGCAAACCGGTCTCGAAGCCGTTTTTCAGCCTGGATGCGGGGCACATCGAACTGGTGACGTCCTACCCTGGCGATGCGGTCTCGTCGCGATAACGGCTCGGCGAGGATGTGATTTCTCGTGGGATAGGCTTCCAGCCTGTCGAGGTTTCAGGCATTGCTCCGAGGAAATGACAGGCTGGAAGCCTATCCCACTGATCTTTTCACAATCTCGCAGCGGAACTCAGGTCAACGCAGGGGCAGGCAGTGACCGGGGGCGATTCACCCGGCTCAATCACGGTCGTCATGAACAAGCGACGATTCCACCGACCCCTCACAGGGTCGGCTCGCCTGGTCGGCTTGCCTGGTGGTGGAGCTGCTCGTCCCGCGATCAGCTTCCGTGGGGCTTCATGACGATCAAAGCGAGTGGCGGCAGACGCACGAGAATGCTCTGGGCGTGGCCGTGCATCGGAATTGGTTCCGAGTAGACGCCGCCCAGGTTGCCAATGTTTCCACCGCCGTAGAGTGCGGCATCGGTATTGAGCACTTCACTGTAGAAGCCGGGTTTGGGAACGCCCAGCCGATAGCCTTCCCGGGGGACGGGCGTGAAGTTGAGCGCACAGACGACCATGTCGCCGCGGTCTTTGCCAATCCGCAGGTAGGCATACGAGCTGTTTTCCCAGTCGTCGCACTGAATCCACGCGAACCCGGCTCCATCGAGGTCTTGCTCGTAGAGTGCCTTGGTGCCGCGATAGAGCGTGTTCAGGTCGCGAACCAGCCGCTTCAGCCCGTCGTGCGCGGGGAAGCCGAGCAGGGCCCAGTCGATCTCGCCAGCGTGGTTCCACTCGTGCCACTGGCCGAGCTCGCCACCCATGAACAGGAGCTTCTTGCCCGGCATCGTGTACTGGTAGCCGAACAGCATCCGGAGGTTGGCGAACCGCTGCCAGTAGTCGCCCGGCATCTGCGAGAGGAGCGACTGCTTGCCGTGGACGACTTCGTCGTGCGAAAGCGGCAGGATGAAGTTCTCGGTGAACGCATACACCATCCGGAACGACAGTTCGTTCTGGTGGAACTTGCGGTGGACCGGATCACGCCGCATGTAGCGGAGCGTGTCGTTCATCCAGCCCATGTCCCACTTGTAGCTGAACCCGAGTCCGCCAGTGTAGACCGGTCGCGACACACCGCCCCAGGCGGTCGATTCCTCGGCCACGGTGATGATGCCCGGAAACTCGCCGTGCAGCAGCGTGTTCATGTCCTTGAGGAACTGCACCGCCTCGAGATTTTCGCGGCCCCCGTACTGATTGGGGATCCACTCCCCAGCCTTGCGGGAGTAGTCGAGGTAGAGCATCGAGGCGACCGCGTCGACCCGCAGCCCATCGACGTGGTAGATGTCGAGCCAGAACTTCGCGCTCGACAACAGGAAGCTGCGGACCTCGTTGCGCCCGTAGTTGAAGACGAGCGTGCCCCAATCGGGGTGCGAGCCTTGACGCGGGTCGGAATGCTCGTAGAGGCAGGTTCCGTCGAACCGGGCAAGGCCGTGGCCATCCATCGGAAAGTGGGCGGGAACCCAGTCGACGAGGACGGCGACGTCGTGCTGATGGCAGTAGTCGACGAAGTACATGAAGTCTTGCGGGGTCCCGAACCGGCTCGTCGGGGCGAAGTAGCCGATCGTCTGGTAACCCCACGACCCATCGAACGGATGCTCGGTGATAGGCAGGAGCTGCAGATGGGTGTAGCCCATCTCCTGGCAATACTCGACGAGCATGTGGGCGAGTTCACGGTAGTTGAAGAACTCGCGACCGTCTTTGGGGCGTTTCCAGGAGCCCAGATGCACTTCGAACGTGGTGATCGGCTTTTCGAGCCAGTTCGACTTCCGGCGACGATCGAGCCAGTTCCGGTCGTGCCAGGTGTAGCCGCCCAGATCGCTGACGATCGACCCCGACTTCGGTCTCAATTCGCCCGCAAACGCAAACGGGTCGGCCTTCTGTTCGAGCTGTCCCCAGGCATTCTTGATGCCGTATTTGTAAATGGTCCCCGTGCCGAGACCGGGAACGAACCCGCTCCAGTTGCCGTCTTCGACGCGAAACAGCGGAGTTTCGCCGTGCTTCCAGCCGTTGGAGTCGCACAGGATGCAGACTTCCATCGCGTTGGGAGCCCAGACGGCGAACCGTGTTCCGGAGACGCCATCGACGACGTCCGGATGGGCACCGAATCGGGTGTAGAGCAGGCAATGCTGACCGTTCCGCAATTGGTTCAAGTCAGAGTCCGGAAACAAGGGGCGGGTGCGGGCGGGGATCATTGAACCAATCGGGAAATGGGGACCGGTGGTTGTGGCCGGATCCGAACGCAGCGTCAACCGAGAAGTCATTTCAGCGAGCCCCTTAGTGTGGCGTCAATTCCGCGACGGTATCGTTGGCTGAACGAAGTCAAATCGTCGCTGGCACCGCCAACCAGCCGGTGTGGCGTTCCAGCTCCACCCCACCGGAAAAGTCACCGCAGCCACCCAAGGCCTTCTGACGGGAACTTGGTGTGGGATCACGGGACCGGTTTTCCAGCGCGGTAGAACATGGCGAGTCTTGACGAAGGGGCGGGCACTCGCCCATCGACAGGCGACTTGTGGCAGAAAGACGCCAAATGGTCAATCACAATAGACGGAAGTAGATTGAAATTAAGGATTTATGCCGCTAGGCCAAGGGGAAGGAGGACGCCGAATGGAGGGATCACACTGCTTTTCCGGCTTGCCGCAGCCTCAAGAGGCCTTGCGGACCGTGTCGGGTGATGTCCGGCGCACTTCGCCATCTACAGCCTGCAACGTGGCGACGAGCGGCGTTGAGGCGCAGACCTGTTCCAGCGACAGCCGCGCCCGCCGGCGCCAGTTGGGTCGCTCGCGCCACGTCCCCGGAATGTTCTGAGGCAGCGTCTCGCCCCACAGGTCTTCGAGATTGACGAGTAGCACCGGCGCCTCGCCCCCGGCCAGATACCGCAGGACCGCCTGCAGAACGGCCGTGGTATCGTCACCCTTCAGACGCGGGTCCACCTCGTCCCGCAGGAACCGCTGCATCGCGGCCCGCATGCGGGCGCGATCCGCCTCGGCTTCCTGGCCCTGCTCGGCCGTCAGGATGCCCAGATCGAGGCGGTCGGCAACATCGGTCCCTCTCCAGAACGCGGCAAATGGCGGCATGTCGTGCGAGTTGACGTTCGCATAAGCGGTCGCTGGGGCGGGAGCGAGGGTGACTGTCGCCTGCGGGTTGACCGAGAACTGCGCGACGTACATCTGGTGAATCTTGTGTCGCTGCATGGCCGCCGGAATCTCTGGTGGAACCGTGCCCAGGTCTTCTCCGACGAGGACGGTGCGGTTGCGATGCGATTCGATGCAGAGAATCGCACAGAACTCCGCCAGCCTGTATTGGACGTAGACGCCTTCCTTCGCCGAGATTCCATGTGGAATCCAGTAGAGCCGCGTCAGGCCCATGATGTGGTCGAGCCGCAGGATTCCGGCATGCCGCATGTGATGGCGAATCACTTCGCGGAAGTAGCGGTAGCCCGACGTGCGAATTCGCTCGGGGTGCAGGGGCGGGAAACCCCAACACTGGCCTCCGGGGAAGAACGGGTCAGGCGGCGCACCGGCCGACATGTCGATCGCAAATGCATCGCGTTCGCGCCAGACATCGTAGCTGTCGGAATTCACCCCGAGCGGCAGGTCGAGATAAAGGCCAGGCCCCGCAGCGCTGGCGTGCGCCGAGAAATCTCGCAGTTGTTCATCGGTGACCCACTGGACGTAGGCATGGTACCAGGCGGCCGATTCGTCGTAGTCGGCCGGGGCGACCGTGCCCGACCGAAGTGGCTCGGGCCACGTCCACCAGGAGGCCCCGCGACGTTCGCAGACCGCGCGAAACCGCGCGTAATCGGCCAGCCCCGACTCGGATGACGCCCGCAGTCGTTCGAGTTCGGCTTTCCGCGTGCCGGGCTGACTATGCAGCTCGGCCGCGAGAATCTCGAGGACCTCGCGTTTGAGGGCCATGACCGTCGGATAATCGACCAGCTCGGACCGCCGGCTGGCCGCCAATCGCATCTGGAATGATTCGGATCGAACCAGTGTTTGGGCTGCAGCAGACGCCTGGAACTCCGGGAGCGATTCGACATCGACGAACAGCTCGTTCCAGAACAGGCGGCTGGCGGGCGAATAGGGACTCGGTTCGTACGGCTCGCCCTTAAGAAAAGCGGCCAGTAGAGGCAGCGTGGCGACAACGGTGCCACCCAGCGATTGGGTCCAATTGACCAGCGACTTCAGATCGGAGAAATCGCCCACGCCCCAGTCGCGTTCGGTGCGCAGTGCATAGAGCGGCAGAAAGACGCCCCAGCTTTTGGCGGGAGCTGGGCCATCGGGTAGCCAGGCCCGTTCGGGAGCAGACAACACATGAGTCGTCCACGAGCGCCCGGCCCAGGTGACTTCCAACTCGTGGTAGCCCACATCGGGTCGGTCCGGCAGCGTCAGTTTCCGCCGGACATAGCGGACGTTGCCGATGGACGTAATCTGGATGATGGGCAGGTCGCGAAGGTCGGCGGTCCAGTTCGAACGGCTGCCGTCTTCGCAGGTCAGCCGGGCCGAGATCGTGCCTCCTTCGGCCTCCTGGATCAGCAATGGGACGATCGCCGGGGCGGTCGACCAGAGGACCGTGACGGGTTCCACCAGTTGCGAGGCGAACTCAGCGAGGCGTGCCTTGGCCGCGGCCCTATACCCGTGCGAAAGATCGGCACCCAGCGACTTCAGGATGGGCAACAGGGCCGCTTCGCTTGCGACGCAGGCTTCGCCCGAGGCCGAGGTGTACCGGGTCTGGATGCCATACAGCCCGGCCAGTTCCTTGAGTTCGTCCGATACCGTCGTGTTCAGAACCGTCGCGTTCGCCAAACCGGCCGCCATTGCTCGTCCCTCCATGCCCGAACTCGTCGTTCCACCGGTTTCGACCACACCATCCCAAATATGGCCGTGAAGCGGACCTGAGCGGCGATCCGTCCTCCCCGCAGTATCGCGAATCTGGTGCGGCCTGTCACGAGGAATTGACGGGTTGCGTGCGGCCCATTGCAGTTTGGAGGTGCTGTCGCGATCGCTGTCGTCATCAACAGGTCACCTCTCCACCGACCCCTCAAAGGGTCGGCTCGCCTGTCCCAATCGCCCGGTGCTCTCTTCCTCAATGCAATCCTGCTGAACTTGCATGGCAGACGTTGGCAAGGGACTTGAATTGCCTCCCCTTATTGCCCTTGGTGTCTGGGTGGTGAGCAAATACCTCCGTACCGAGGAAATCCGCACCGTGGAAATCAGTCTCTTGCGGTCGGAAACGAGGCCGCAATGTGAACGAATCGTGTTGAAGGGACCGAGCGTCGACGCCCATGAAATCCCGCGAGCTTCGGAAAAACCGCAAAACTCGACCTGACAAAAGGGGCCGAAGCGATCATGATCCTAGGGGTGGCGAGCGTTGATGCATTGGCTCGGGCCGCCCGTTCCGTTCGACCGGCGTGGACTTCGGTCGCGCTGGGCGGGCTGCGATCGTCTGTGCAGAGACAGTAAGAGTTTCATTCAGTGAGGAGCCCATCGATGAAGCGTATGACGGCGTTGATTGCGAGTGTGCTGTTGGGTGCTTTGATTCTGCCGGCAATGGCCGCGGAACCGAAGATGACGATCAAGGAAGTCATGGGGCTGCACAAGCAAAAGCTGCATGTGAAGTTCCAGGATGGGACGGCCACTGCGGCCGAAACCGCCAAGCTGCTCGAAGCCTACGAAGAAATGGCCAAGAACAAGCCGCCGAAGGGCGACGACGCCAGCTGGAAGACGCTGAACGACGCGCTGATCGCCGCCGTTAAGGCAAACGACAAAGACGCCTTCAAGAAGGCCGTTGCCTGCGGTGCCTGCCACGGCCCGCACAAGCCGTAACTGCCTCTCGCTTCAGAGTGTGAATCGACACGACGCCGAACGCGTGCCAGCGCGTTCGGCGTTTTTTATTTATCCCAAGTCTCCAGGACCGGACTTAGCGGTTCGTCCATCCGGAAGGAACCAATGTCCGTTGGCGAGGTCGTGAAGACCACGTCACTCCTGAGGGCGCAGCCGCCCGACGGATGACTGGAAGAACCGGCGGCGACGGTCTGCGGACTGAGTCGAGTTGACTTGCGTGGCTTCTTCGCGAAGGTCCGCCAGGCTGGCTCGACAGAGCGCACAGCCGACGACGTCCAGGTGGGATCGAACGTAGTCCAGGCGGTCGTCAGCCAGTCCGCCGACGAGCCAGCTCCCCAATTCCTCGCGGGTTGGGCAAGAGAGCCGATACCGCCGCCAGATCTCGCCGAGCGTGAACCCGCCCGCATCGCGCTGCGTGAGCAGGGCCGCACAACGGGAGCGCAGCGCTTCCGAGTGTCGCAGTCGAGTTTCGATTGCCGCCAGGCGCTCGGGGGCGAGCGCCTCGTCGAGAAACGCACTCAGTTCGGCGTCGGTCGGCTCGCCACTGGCGGGTGAATCTTCCATCCGCAACACGCCGGGTGCTGAGACCAGAAAGGCAGGGGTTGGAACGTGGTTGCGACGTTTCCAGTGTCAAGCTGAGGGACACGAGGCAAGATGACGCATGTCTCGAACATGGTCGTCTGTGGGCGGAACAGACAACGGGCCCGCCCACAGACCATGATCTACCGACGACCGACGTCTACTTCAGTTCCTTGATCAGGATGTTTTTCCAGCGAACTTCGTAGGGGCCCGCACCCTTCGCAATTCCGTGGACCTGCAGACCGATATGACCGGAGAGCATGCCGGTGGTCTCGTCGACGAGATCGGCGACCGGCTTGCCGTTGATCGTCGTCTTGATCGACTTCCCCTTGGCGACGATGGTGTACTTGTTCCATTCGCCGGCCTTAAAGGGACTCTTTTCGGGCTTCCCCTTGAATCCGTCGGCTTCCTTGGTCAGCCAGCCCGTCCCCAGGCCTTCACCATAGACGAAGCCCGCACAGCCATCGGTCGAAATTTCGACCTGCGGACCATGCACCCGGCCACCATCTTTCTCGGGAATGCTCGCCGAGCGAATCTGCACGCCCGAGTTCAGCTCGTCGTCCACCTTGACTTCGAACGACAACTCAAAATCACCGTAAGGCTTCTCCGTGAACAGGAACGAGTTCGGGCTGCCTTCGCTCGTCTTGCCGACGATGGTGTCGCCTTCAATCCGGTACGAAGCGGTCCCGTTTCGCTGCATCCAGCCGGTGAGCGACTTGCCATCGAACAGAGGGCGGGCGTCTTCGGCCAGGGCGAATGCCGGAATGGAGGCAATCAGGAGCGCAAGGGAGAATCGCATGCAGTGGGTTCCTTGATTCGGTATCAGGTTGCGGAGAATCGAAGTTCGGCGAATCGGACCTGAGGCCCAGCCTCAAACAGTTGGCACGACTGACGGAGACGGATTTTCGCGAATCCGTCTCGCGCCGTCGATACTCCCGATTACTTCTTCCGATCTTCCGGAGCGACGCCATCGACCCACGGTCCACCCAGAGCCATGTAGTCGGGTTCTTCGAGCGTGCTGCCGATATCGCCACCCTTCCACCCGGGAACCTGCTTCGGCTTGGCCCGCTTGTGTGAGAGCTCTTCCCAGCCCTTGGCCCAGCCGGGATCGACGTCGCTGTAGGTCTTTTTGTCTCCGTCGACGAAGAAGACCTTTCCGTCCCGGTAGCTCTTCGCCCCGAGGATCACCGTCGCAATCGCGGCCGCACCGAGAGCGGGCGTGTTGTTGCACAGTTCGGGCTTGTCGGCCCGGATCGCTTCCAGCCAGTTCTTGAAGTGGGCGTAGGTGGTGTCTTTCACTTCCGCGACTTCGATGGTTTCCTTTTTCAGCTTCGAGTCGCCCGTGACCTGCGGCCGCTCGGGAATGAACTCGAAGCTCTTGAAGCCCTCGCCATTGCCAAACACGAACGAGCCGTTGTGCCCGCGAATCACCTGCTGGATCGGCGTTTCCTGGGCACACATGGTCGCGGTGATCAGCGCCTGCACGCCTTCGCCAAAGTCCGCCACAACGGTGGCGACGTCGGGCACATCGCGGCCGTCGTACTCGAGGAAGACCCCCCCGGCCCCCACCACCCGCTTCGGATAGCCCAGCCCGGTCCCCTTCAGCATCG
>JAIXZD010000444.1 GCA_027489895.1 Planctomycetaceae bacterium | reverse complement strand
GTCCGGCTCGCGCTCGAGCTCAAACGCCCGGGCCATCCGTCCCGAGGTCAACAGGTCGAGCGCGGTGCTGTGCAGGTCGCCGTACGCGCCGGCTTCCGCGGCGGCGAGACGGGGTTGGCGCTGCTGCTCGAACTGTTCGAGCAGGTGCTGCCGACGGCCGATACGTTCGATGGTGATCCCGGCCGGGAGTGCGAGCGACTCGTCCCGATAGGTCGGCTGGTTGGGATCCTTGTTGAGCTGCCAGGGATCATGTCGGGGGGCGAGGCAACCGGCATGCTGGCCGGGCCAGGGGATGCCACTTCCAATCAGCGGATAGGGCAGCGACACGCCGTTGGGAATGCCATCGGAGCGCGGCCGCAGAAAGTCGAGGGCGGCGGCGTAACTGGGCCAGTCGAGACGCGAGGCGGCATTGACGGCGTCGCCGGGCAACTGCCGGGGCATCGCGCGGCCGGTGAGTGCCTTGTGCGTGGCGGGGAAGTGATTGTTTTCCGTGTGCGACATCGTCCTCAACAGCGCGAACTGGCGAGCGCGCTGCGCCAGTTGCGGCAGCAGTTCGCAGATGTCGACGCCGGGGACTTCCGTGGCGATGGGACGGAACTCACTGCGGATGCCGGTGGGAGCGTCCGGCTTCATGTCGAACGAGTCATGCTGAGCCAGCCCGCCGGGGAGATAGATCAGGATGATCGACTTGGCACGGGGGATCGAAGTCGGCGTGGCGGCGGCGGGGGCGACGGACGGCAGCAGCGGCAGGCCGAACGCGGCCGCGCCGGTTCCGGTCAACCAGTCGCGACGGTTCAGCCGAAGTTGAAAGCGAGAGGGAGACGCCACGACGCGGTCCGATGGGCTGCGAGAAACGCGGTAAAATCGAACCCAATGGTACGCGTTGATGCAATGGGTGTCCACGGGAATGGGAGTGTGCGGGGCGTGATCCAACGCCCCCCGCGCAAGTCCACGTCAACCGTGAGACATCACCCTATCGGACTGCACCTCGAGGCGGTGACGCACCCGCAGTCGGGTTGCTGGTCTCGCTCACCGGGGGTTGAGGGGGGCGGTGCCGCTGGACCATTCCGTGAAAGTCGCCCAGGTTGTAGGGGCCAACCCGGCGAGCACTCAGATCGACCTCCTGGACGACGACGGTTCCCCACGTTGCTCCGGCCGCGAGCGGCGTTCCGTCCCGGTCATAAATCGCCGAGAGCATCCAGTTTGCTTTCGCGTCCATGAAGGTGCTGCTCACGATGAAGACCCGGTTCTCGTTCGCCCGCGCCTTGGCGAGCAGGGGATCGCAACCCCACACCGGCCAGGCGATCACCTCCGCGCCCCGGCTGGTCAGCTCGCGGGCCACCTCTGGAAAGAAGCCGTCGTAACAGATCATCATCCCGATCTTTCCCAGCCGGGTGTCGAAGACGGGGTAGTCGTTCCCCGGCATGATTCCTGCCTCGACCTCGCCATGCGGCAGACAGACCTTGCGATACTTGCCGACCAGTTGTCCCTCGGGGTCGATGAGCACTGCGGTGTTGTAAACCACTCGTCCGTCGCGTTCGTAGAGACTGAACGCCAAGTGCAGTCCATGCGTCCTGGCCAGTTGGCAGAAGTAGTCGGTGGACGGGCCGGGGACGGGCTCCGCCAGCTCGTGCGGTTTGCGACGGACTCCGGCCGTGGGAATCGTTTCGCCCAGGACGACGAGGTCGGCCTGCTTCGCGGCGGCATCGGCGAGCGGTGGAGCAAACTCTTCGCAGTTCTCTCGCACCGATTTCCCGGACGGCTTGTAGTGCACCGTGGCGAGTCGCACTTTGCGGCTGGCCGGTGCTGTGGTTTCCTCGAAGCGTGGCGCCGCCCAGAAGACTTGGCCCGCCGGGGCCCACTGCAGGTGCAGTTCGACGACGGCCCGCTTCGCCCGTGCCGGAGCCCGGTAGACGGCCTCAATCCGGGTCCAGCCGGAGGGGTCTGTGGGGCCATCGAGCGGGTGTTCCGGTTCCGCGCTGGCCACCGGACGGCCTTCCAGCTCCCGCTCGTAGGGATCGGCACTCACCATCCGCCCCTGATCATCTCGCCAGGCAATTCGCACAATGGCCGATCGCCTGGGAAGCTCGACTCCCTCTGTCCGGCGGTCGACACCAAACCGATAGTATCGACCCCCGTCGACTGGAAAGGCTTTCTCCAACCAGCCCTGCTGGCCGATCGCGTCATCCATCGAGATAACCAGCGCTCCGAGCCCATCGGGGCCGAGTTGCGGTTCGTAGGAGAACGCCGGTCGAATCTCGTCCCGCGGTGCCATCGCGGACCAACCGTCGGGGATCGGTCCCTCCGCGGCAACACGTCCCGAGCAGAGGCCCAGGCACAACGCCAGCATCAGCAAAAACCGGCAGAGCGAAGTCGCCATGCAATCGTCCCCGAAGCCCACTTCCCGTGACCAGCAGAATGCTTCACGAAGGACCGATCCCCCCGGAAAA
Organism: Planctomycetaceae bacterium; assembly: GCA_027489895.1. Lineage (GTDB taxonomy): Bacteria > Planctomycetota > Planctomycetia > Planctomycetales > Planctomycetaceae > JAIXZD01. The sequence goes on along the minus strand of JAIXZD010000444.1, from coordinate 248 downwards.
GACAAGACGGTGTGGTTCAATTGATTCTGCGATGCCCGATCTGAAATGCCTAGCCTGGGCTGGGGGACGCAAAGACGCTGCGAGTTTGATGAAGGGGGACGCAGTCACGAGAGGCGGTCACCGAAACGTGGCATTTGCGTCTACAATCGTCCCATCGCTGATCCACAACGCTGGAAGCGGCTCGGTCGACATTGCTCTCGCAACGTCGCATCGAGCCACTTCCCTCGCGTTGCGCCGCGCCCCAGACG
>JAIXZD010000355.1 GCA_027489895.1 Planctomycetaceae bacterium | reverse complement strand
TGACCATGGTCGCTGACCAGAATGAAGTAGGTCGATTCCAGTCGCCCCAGGGCGGATAGCTCTTCGATGACCTTTCCGATGAGTCGGTCGGCCAACGCGATCGTCCGCCGCGTCGATCCGAACTGACCGCGCGACTGCTTGTGACTGACCGAGTCGGTCTCGGGCAGCCAGACAATCGTGACGGGCTGATTCTGCCGGAGCAGTTGCCTCAGGGTGTAGTCGGTATTCGCATCGTCGACGTACTTCCAGGCCTCTTGCGCCCGAAAGTACGGTAGATGTCGGGTCATGCTCCGCGTCCAGAGCAGCGGAGGAACTTCCGTCATCAACGGGAGGATGCCTGTCGCCCAGTTCGTGCCGGCCGACCGGAGATGGTCGTACAGGGCGGGGATGCCGCTGGTGCGGGAACTCGACCAGCGCCGCGACTCTTCTTCGCCTGCCCACAGCGCCACCGAGGTCGACTGGGCTTGGAGCATCAGCCGGTCGACTCCCTGCGGATTGAGCAATCGGGTTCCACGACTAGGCCCCAGCGGCTCGAGGAACGAGTCCGACGCCCGCCGCACGCGGCTGAACCGCACCTGCCCCTTCAGGCCATGCCGGTCCGAGAAACAACCCGTCCACATCGTCCCGTTGGAAGTGATTGTGTCCGAGGGAAACGCGGTGAAGGCGTGGGCCAGGTGCGTCCCACCCGCGATGAACCGCTCGGTGATGTTGGGCAGATGGCCCATTGCCGACATCTCTTCGACGACGTCGGGCCGGAGTCCATCGACATAGAACACAACGACCCCACCGCAGGTGCGGCGCTCTCCTTCCGGGCTGCGGAACGAGACGGGTTCGCGATAGTCGTGCGGTTCGACGGCCGATGGCAGTCGGATGCTGGTCAGGAAACAGCCGGTGGCGCTGCAGGAGTCGTCGGTGTTGACGGCCAGTTCCAGGCGACCGCTCGCCGGGGCGGCGCGGGAACAGCGTGCTCCCAGATAGAACGGTTCGCCACCATTCACTCGGCCGATGAGACAGAAACAGGGAGCCGGCCCATTCCCGGCAGCAGGCAAGGGGAACCTGCAGGCGGTCCAGCTTTCATCGAAGAAGAAGGTGCCTTCGGGACCTGCCAGACGGGCCACGTCGCCTTTGGCCGCCGAGGCCTTGACGATCTGCACCTCGCCCTCGGCCGTGATCGAAATCGGCTGCCCTTCAGCGAGGACGAGGCCGCTGTCGACCCAGCCTGCCACCGCATCAACCCGCACGACCATTTGGGCTGGTTCCGGCGCGAGGGCGTCTTCGGCCTGGCCGCGCATCACAAGCGGCGACTCGACCACTTCGCCTGACGTCCGGACGAACGCCTGGGCAGGGAAGGGTTGCACCGATTGACATCCGACCGAAAGCATCATTCCAGCGATCGCGAGCCAACCCGAGAGTCCGGCCGCTCGTGGCTGGCCCACGACGAAACGCCGCGGATAGCATGCTGGCGTCTCCTCTCGATCCATTCCACACCCCGTGAACCAGGTTGATCCCATCGCGTCCCGCCCTGACGGGGTCGGGTCGTACAGAATTTGTTACCCAGGTAGATCGGCAATGGTGCAATCGGTTGTTCAGATCGAAGCGGTTGCGCTGGGCAAACCTCGCCAATCGCCCCCGCGCTCTGCGGAGTCTGGGATGACTGTTCTGGTCACCAGTGAGGTTTCTCACGCGGCCCGTTGGCCTTTGGAAAACTTCCCTCAAGTGGTTCGGCGAGAAATGCCGACTGGGCCGATGGACCGATCTGGCCCTCTCCCCGCTGCCGACCGACCACCACCCGGTGTCACCGTGACCCGCTCGACCGATGCTTCGCTGCTCACCACAGGGCTATTCTGGATCTGCCTGCTGTTGGCGACCGGTCTGTACGCTCTGGTGACCCTCGCTCCCAAATTTGTCGCGTACTACGACCTGCTCGCCCGCCACCACCGACAGCAGGTGGACCTGGTCGCTCTCGAAGCTCAGGCCCGCGTCCTGAAAGAGACGGCCCAGGCGCTCGAGCAAGATCCGCATCTGGCCGCGGAATTGAGCCGCCGCGAATTCGACATCGTCGACCCGCGTGAACAGCGGATCGCGGTCGAGGGCGATCTTGCCTTTGAATTGGGTCAGTCGGTCCCTCGACCGGCCAGCAGTCCGCCCGCGCTTCCCGTTTGGCTTCCCGCCCTTGCGTTTCTGGCCTCCATGCCGAGCCTGCAGAACATCGCCCTCGCTCTGGCGGCGGGGCTTGTCGTCGTCTCATTCACCTTCTTTCGAGAGCCCGTGTCCCTCGCGGCCCCCGATCGCGTCCCAGTTACCGAGCCGATCCCCGCTTCGATTCCTCGGGAAGTGACGGGATGACCAAGGCATGAATCGAGGTGGGCGATGACCGGTAACCACCCGACGTCGCAAGTTTCTGAGTGAACTGTGAACCAGGCGGCAGGTATTGGCGTCCATTCCCCAACCGGCCTGTGGTATCCACCGAAAGTCACGCTTCGAGTCCGTAACTTTTTCGATCGCGGTGAAAAATCCCGATGGAAACCCGAAGCGTGAGCGAGGGCCCCAGCGTCGATTCCAGGAAAATCGCGACCTTCAGGAGCACGAGGTCTCTCGCTCACGCCTCGGGTTTCCAAACACTCACAGCCTCTCCTTGGGAAACCGCGGATGTCGCTGTAACGTCGTTGAGTTGCAACCACGCGGCGAGACGACGACCATTACCGACAAATCGAGTCTGGAAGGACGCCGTGTAACCGGCACCAACCGGACTCATCCGGGCGATTAACTCAGTGGCTAGAGTGCTTCCCTTACAAGGAAGAAGCCGGGGGTTCGAATCCCTCATCGCCCATTGGTATGCCCCCCTGAGTTCAGGGGGAGTTGCAGTTTCTGAATGCCAGTTCTCTTCGGTTACTGCTCGCGTAGCGCGGAGATCCATGTTTCCCTGGAACGCCTTTGCGGCGCGGCAAACTCTTCTGGTCCCAAGCATCCGCCGGGCGAGATCGAGGGCTTCCGGGATCGGCTGAACGGCACGATCCTCGCGCGGCGCGTTCTGATTCTCCCGCGATCTGACCCTCGGGGGGAGGGACATCGGGACGTAAAAAATCGCCGCAAGCCATTGAAAAACAATAGCTTGCGGCGATCAATTCGTGAAACGGAGAGGCAGGGATTCGAACCCTGGGTAGTGCCTAAACACTACGCCGAATTAGCAATCCGGTGCATTCGACCACTCTGCCACCTCTCCTGGGACGGCCTTCGCCGTCGGTCCCGGAAGGATACTCTGCGTTGTCCGACTGGGCAACTCAGGGTATCGGTCGATCCGCTCAAAAAACGCCAGTCTGAGTCGCGGGGAACTTCAGGTCTGGGCCGGACAGGGGACGCAATCGACGGGAAATCTGGAAACTCGTGACTTTTGGGACCGGCACCGATCGGACACTGGGACCTGCACCGATCGGACACGTGGCGCAGGCGTGAAGTTCGGCAACGGCCTCCAAAAGCGGGGATGAGAAAGTCGTGTCTGAGGGGCGTTGATTGGTGGTTGGACGTTGCGAAACTCCGGGCGCAGACGCTTCCGGCTCCCTTGGAGGTAACGGAGCCTCGGAATTCAGCGTTGGTGGCCTAGTGAACAGGGGGTCGTGAACGGATGGCGCGTTTGCCCGGTTGACAGGGGGCGGTGATGTCCGGATTCTATAGAAGTTGGGTGATGAAACCCTGTCGGACGGGTGGCCCGAAGTTGATCTCCCGCCCGGTTTTGTCGTCCGCGTTCCGAAACTGCTCCTCGAAGATGAGTCCCCTATGCACACCCACGACTTCCAACGCCCGCTCGGGCCACTGGCCTTCGTGTCGAACTGTTTGCGGTGGGGCGGAAGTCGATCGCCGGCGGTGGTGGTCGCGGCGTTGTTGGGAATGGTCTGGCTGACCGTCTGGGGGGCCGCCCATGGCTCCGCCGCCGAAACTCCCGCAGAAATCACATTCGCTCGCGACGTGCGGCCGATCCTGTCGAAGCATTGCTACAAGTGTCATGGCCCCGACGACGAAGCCTTGCGCGGCGGTCTGAGGCTGGATGTTCGGGATCGAGCCGTCCGCCCGGCAGGGTCGGGGCAGGTGGCGATTGTTCCCGGTCATCCCGAGTCGAGCGAACTGGTCGCGCGGATTCAATCCGCCGATGCGGGCGAGGTGATGCCTCCGCCCGAAACGAAGCTGCCGCTCAGCGAGCGTGACAAGCTGGTT
>JAIXZD010000281.1 GCA_027489895.1 Planctomycetaceae bacterium | reverse complement strand
GGTCGGGCGTCGGCATCCGGGCTTTCCAGCCGCTCGACCCGCATCCCCAGCGACCGCAGCAGATGGGCGAGCGTCTGCACATCGACCAGTTCGGGCACGCTCTCCAGCCGGGTCACGCCATCGGCCAAGAGGGCACTGGCCATGATCGGAAGAGCGGCATTCTTCGCCCCGCTGGCCCTCAGTCGCCCGCGCAGCGGCCGCCCGCCTGTGACCACCAGCATGTCCATCCGTGGACTCCCCCGACGGCAGACGCTCCCGTCCGCCTGAAATTCTGCATATCGACGACCAATGTCATAGCAGATTCATCGGGACCGGTGAACGCCAACCCGCGACGGTGTCCGTTTCGGGGTAGTGCAGGCGACTTTAGGCAACCGCAACCCACGTTGCGTGCTGTGTCTTGAAGAGCACTAGCAGCTCATCCGGCCCAGGTACGCCACCACGTCGTGCAGCGCCCCGGCAACATCGGCCGGGTCGCCCTGCTCGCAGGCCTTTTCCAACCGACCAGCCAGCGGCGTCAAGTGATCAAACCCGTAGCCACAACCGGCCCCACGCAACTGATGGGCCATCCGTTGCAACTGGTCGACATCGCCCCGGGAAAACAGCGTCTGCATCTGGGATGCACGAACCGCCGTCTCATCGACAAACATTTCGATCAACTCGGTGTAGTCCGGATCGTCGGCCTTCGTCGAGCGCACAGGACCTTCGAGAACGAGCTGCGACATAGTCGAATCACCTTGAACAAAAATGTCGCGAAAATGCGTCGCGATCGCTTGTCTCGCCGAACAGCCCCGAGCCAGCACGGGCTGTTGCGGGCGACTTGAAGAAATGTCGGTTACAATTTGGTTCACGGGTGAGAATCCGCCGTGATTGCAGCAAAAATCTCTGCTGTCAGAATCGTCTATTGGATGCCTGTTCCAACATCGCGGGTTCTACCAAATTTGTGGTTTGTGACGAGACGTCAGTTTTCAGGAAACGTTCCCCTCGCGTGAACTGACGTTACTCGCGGACGGAGAATGGGTTGTGGCCATCTCGTGCTCTCGCGGCCTGTCCCTGACAGAGTTTTGCACCGGAGTCCCTGGTGAGTTTTGAGATTCCCGTGCTCCTGGAAGACAACCACCTTCTGGCCCTGGCCAAGCCTGCGAGATTGCTCGTGGCGCCAGATGAGACCAGGGATCCCTCGCTGCTCAATCACGCCCGAGACTACCTGCGGGTGAAATACCAGAAGCCGGGCAATGTGTTTGTGGGGCTGGTCCATCGAATTGATCGGCCCGTCTCGGGGGTGGTCCTGTTCGCCAGGACGGATAAAGCCGCCAGCCGACTCAGCGAGCAGTTTCGAGTTGGAACGGTGGACAAACGTTACCTCGCTGCGGTCCGGGGGGCGGTCCCAGACGAAGGGGAACTCGTCGACTGGCTCTGGAAAGACGAGTCAACGAACTTCGTCCGCAGCGTGGCCCCGGGAACGGCCGGTGCGAAAGAGAGTCGACTCCGCTTCCGTCGGCTTGGTGAAAGCCGCTCGAACGGTTTACGACAGCAGTCATCAGCCGCTTCGAGATCCGGTGTTCGACAGTCTGCCGGGGCTGGTCCGATTTCTCTCGTGGAAGTACAGCCGCTCACCGGACGCAGCCATCAGATTCGTGTGCAACTCGCCACGGCCGGTTTTCCGATTGAAGGCGATGTGAAATATGGGGGCTCGGCCGGCTGGGACGGAGCGATCGCGTTGCATGCCTGGTCGCTCACCGTGAAACACCCCACACGCGACGAGCGCCTGGTCATCACCACCTTGCCGCCGACCGAATGGCGACAGCACGGCGTTCACACCCCGCGCGAATTGTCGATGGCCGCACCGTGGTGACCTCAGCGCGTCTCGACCGCTACACTCCAATCGCCGTCTCACTTCGATCTTTCCAGAAGAGCCGTTCATGGCGATCGACCCCGAACTTCAGCGGATGCTCGACCTGTACCAACTCGGGCTGCCGCGCATGCCACCGGCCGGCCGATCGGGGGAACTGCTTGGTCGCGGCGTGGGCAGTTCGGTCGAGTTCCAGGAATTCCGTCAGTACATCCCCGGCGATGACATTCGTCACGTCGACTGGGCCGCCTACGCACGTTCCGATGCGCTGATGGTTCGCCTGTACCGCGACGAGATCAGCCCGCGCACCGAGATTCTGCTCGATGGCAGTCGCTCGATGATCGAAACGTCGGCGGCGAAAGGCCGCGCCGCCCGGCAGTTAGCCGGCCTGTTCGCGGGGCTCGTCGGCAAGCTCGGCGGGCGGGCGTCGGTCGTCGTCTCCGAAGATGGTCCCGCACAGCCGCTCGCTGCGACCGAACTCCATCATCTTGACCGGATCGAATTCAAGGCGACCTTGCCGCTGACCGAGCAACTGTCTCGCGGATTGATCCCCCTGCGTAAACAAGCGGTCCGCATCGTCATCAGTGATTTTCTCTTTCCGCACGACCCGGCAGCACTGGTCCGCCGTCTGGCTGGAGACGCGAGCGTGCTGTGGATTGTGCAACTACTGAGCGGGTTCGAGGCCGATCCCACGACTCTGGGCGGGAAGCGTCTGGTGGACTGCGAATCGGGGGAGACGCTCGATCTTCTCCTCGACACGGCCACGATTGCCCGCTACCGGGCCCGTCTACTCCAGATGCAGTCGTCCCTGGCCGCGGAATGTCGGCGATATCACGCAACCTGGGCGGTGACGACCGCAGAGCATGGACTGGACGCCATCTGCCGGAATCAGCTCTCGCCCGCTGGGATGCTGCGCATGTCCTGACCCGACATCGGCTTCACAAGGCTGGGGCTACTTCGTCGGTGCCAGCCATTTGCTGATGACCGCCGCTGCCATCTCCGGGTTCTCTCGGACCAGACCCTGCAGTTGGTCCCGCTTGGTCAAAGGTCGGCCCTCTTCCTCTTCATCGTCATCATCGGAGCCATCCGCCGCGCCCTTCGCTGCTGCCTTGGCGGTATCCGGAGGCGCAATCGGCGGTGCGGTCGGCAGCTTCTTCAAGCTGCTGTTGAACATCCAGAGCGCCCACAGGGTAAACAGCCCAAGCGTGATCGGACCCGCCCAGCGGATGCCAAACTCGATGCCTCGTTCCACGAGCGATGGCCCCGATGCTTCCGGAGCCCCGTCCAGCCCCGTGAAGCTCGTCACCGTGATCGCATCGGTTGGTGAATTGGCGGGAATCAGTTTGGCAACGATCGCCTGGACTTCTTTCT
>JAIXZD010000158.1 GCA_027489895.1 Planctomycetaceae bacterium | reverse complement strand
GATCACTTTTCCGTCGAGGCCTTGCCCTTTGGGCAGATGAATGTCACGCACCCAGAGGCCGTCGGCGGTCTGAATCTCGACGGCGGCGTTCTGTCGCAAGAGGCCGGGCAGGATGGCTCCCTTGGGATCGGTCAGCGAATCGAGGCCCCGCTTGTCGCGAATGAACCCGACGGGACCGGCCTTGGGAGTGAAATCGATGTCCCCTTCGGGAGCACCGTCCACGAAGTAAGCCGTCTTGGGTAGCTGGTCGGGCGGCGCGAGTTTCAGCGTGCCGAGCGTCTTCCCTGCGGCGTCCAGTGCCGTCACAACCATCTGCGTTTTGCCATCGGCTTTGAGCGGCCTGACGAGTAGCAGACACTTTCGATAGCCGATGAGATGCGGCTGACTGTCCCCCTCGCGCGGGCGAGCCGGGATGATCTGGCTCTGGGCGAACTGCACCCGGGCGGACAGCGTCCCTTGTAGATCGTTGGTCGGCGCGGTCGTGTTGAAGATTAGTGGCCCGGTCGCTGGTTCCGCCGCGGATAACGGGGCACAGTTCAACGTCGCACACGTCGACGTCGCGATGAACAGCGCGGCGATCCCTCTGGAAAAAGCGTTCATTCTGGCTTTCGTTACGACGGGTTGATGAGGGCTCATGGTCGATGCGGTGCCCCGAGGCATTCTCCACTCACGTTCACTGATGCGGTCAGCCGATGTGCCGAGGGAGACAAGATCGCTCCTGAGGACTTCCCACCCATCAGCCCGCCCGATTCACAATGCAGCAAGAGGGTCCGGTCTGCAACCGCCGGTCCGTTCTCCCTGAAAAACGATTTCTGCGAGGGTTCCGTCGCGCAGGGACGTTTTGCAGGGCAGGCTGAGGCATGGCTTACTGACGTGTCCGGTGTCGAGCGTCCCTGCCTGGCTGTTGAAGAGCGATTCGTTGTCGTCCGGGCGCGGGTGACGATAAGGTCGGAGCAGCCTGGCGAAGTGTGTACTCCGCACGCGCTCACCGGCATATGCTGACGATCAAGTCACGTTCAACGACAGGAACGGCGGGCAGGAGCCTGTCCGCGATTTCTTTTTCGGAGCCTGGTATGTCTGTCTGGTCCTTTCCTGTCCTGTGCCGCCCTCAACAGTGCCGTCCGTTTGGGATCGGTCGAATCGGCTGGCTGGTGCTGCTTGCCCTCTGGGCTGGGGCGACGCCTGCTGACGCTCAGGATTCCGCCCCGGCGTTTCGGGCCGGGGCCGCGACGAGCAACATCACCCCGGAGATCGGGGGAGCGATCATCGGCGGGTTTGCCGACTTCCCTTCGACGCACGTTCATGACGAACTCCACGCCCGCTGCCTCGTGCTGGATGACGGCACGACGAAGCTGGCCCTCGTGGTGGTTGACCTCATTGGCATTCACCGCCGGGTCAGCGAAGAGGCCCGCCGTTTGATCCAGGAATCGACCGGCATCCCGCGCGAGTGCGTGCTCATCTCCGCCACTCACACGCACTCGGCGACGAGTGCCCTTGGCAAGGACCGCTGGACGGCCGAGCCGCCCCTCTCGGACTATCAGATGTTCGTGGCCCGCCGCGTGGCGGAGGGGGTTCGCTGTGCCCTCAACAATGCCCGGCCGGCCGAGTTTGCGTTCACGTCGCTCGACGTCCCCGAGCATGTCTTCAACCGCCGCTGGCACCTGCGTGTGGGCACGATGCCGCCCAATCCGTTTGGCACGCTCGACCTCGTCAAGATGAACCCCGGCTCGGGCCCCAACCTCGAAGAACCAGCCGGTCCCATTGACCCGGCGGTGTCGATCCTCGCGGTGCGCGAGCCGAACGGCCCGCTCATCTCCGTCCACGCCACCTACTCGTTGCACTATGTCGGCGGCGTCCGGGGCAGTGACATCTCGGCCGACTACTACGGCATGTTCTCCGAACGGCTGCGCGAACTCGTCGAGAACGATGCACCCCGCGAACCCTCTGTCCCGAGTGATCGCCCTGATGCCCCGAAGACACCGGCGGTCGACCGTCCCGCGTTCGTGGGGATGATGGCCAACGGCACGAGCGGCGACATCAACAACATCAACTTCAAGAACCCGCGTCCCTCGTCGCCCCCCTATGCCCAGATGCGGTTCGTGGCCGACGACCTGGCGAGCAAGGTGCATGCGTCGCTTCGCGACCTGAAGTGGAACGCGGCGCCGAAGCTGGCCGCCCGCTATGCCGAGCCGGAACTGAAATGGCGGAAGCCGACGCCCGCCGAACGGGAGTGGGCCGAGAAGACGCTTGCGAAACCGGTCGACGACCCGAAGAAGGTCGACCTCTCGCGCATCTACGCCCAGCGAGCGATGGCGCTGGCCGAGTATCCGGAGACGACGCCGATTCCCGTGCAGGTGCTCTCGATCGGCGGCACGATCATCGGGACGCTGCCCTGCGAAGTGCTCTGCGAGATCGGCCTCGAGTTCAAGGAGCGCTCCCCGCTGCAGCCGGCCTACATGGTGGAGCTGGCCCACGCCTACTATGGCTACCTCCCCCCACCCCGCCAGCACGATTTGGGCGGATACGAAACGTGGATTGGCACGAATCGGCTGGAACGGGAGGCGTCGGTGAAACTGCTGGACGTGCTGCTGAAGATGGTGGATGAGTTGAAGCAGCCGTAGGGGAGGCGGGCTGGACAGGCTCCCTGTCTGGGACTGCGCCTGTGAGAGAACTTCTCAAGCGGTCTCGTGGCTCCTGTTCGGGCGGATTTCGGTCGAAAGACTACCTTCCAGCAACTCGGCCGCAACGAGTCCGCACATCGCGAAAGCCCACACAAAACTCCCCGGGAGAAGGTCACCAGACCACGCCGCTCCAATTTGGGGCAGGAGAACTGGTGCCACCAGCACCATTCCAACGTAAAAGCCGTTGATCGCGAATAGAACCGACAGCAACACCTGGCGGGCTTCGTTCTGTCGCACAAAGAGACGAACCGCGATTGCCGCGATGAGTGCAGACCAGACTACCACCGCGGCCGAACACATCACCGTCATCGCATCTCCGGCCCCAATGAAACGAAAAGTTTGAACAGGACTCGTGATCGAGCATAGACAGAACAGGCCAAGGAGGGCGAAGCACTCAAATCCATAGTGGATCGTCTCCCCATGTGACGCGCAGGGCACGAAGGTCGCTATCAACAGAGCGATCAGACTGGCGATTCGAGTCCAGCGTCCCGGCCTTCGCAAACGAGTGTTCATGTGACCCCGATACCACCACGAATGGCTGTCCAAGGAAAACTGGGCATCCTCTCATTTGAACCGCAATGACGATGCCCGTGGAAACACCTGCATCGGAGCAGTTGGGCAGCGGCCCGACCTGCGCGACGGCGCATGAAGTTGCTGACCTTGCTAGATTGAACGTCATCACGATCGGGTGTCGTTTTCGAGGATCGACAATGCCAGAGGTCATTTTTCTGATCGAAGATGCGCCCGAGGGGGGCTTCACCGCGCGGGCGCTGGGCGTCTCGATCTGCACCCAGGCGGAGACGATGGACGAACTCCGTGCGATGGTTCGGGAAGCCGTGGCCTGCCATTTCGAACCGGCCGACGCGCCCCGCGTCATCCGGCTGCACTACGTTCGCGATGAAGTCCTGACGCCATGAGTGTCCCCCGCGACCTCTCGGGAGCCGATCTGGCTCGCGCCCTGCAGAAACTTGGCTACACGGTGACTCGGCAGAAGGGCTCTCACGTTCGCCTCACCACCACGCCGGGTGCCTAGTCAATACCAGACCAACTCGCCCCACACCTCACATTCTTAAAGACAAGCTACTCTCCGAGAATCGCCTCAAAGCGACGTTTGCATCCACTCTCACCAGGAAGGCTACGCGACTTGCTTCGCCGTTACCGGCGTATCGTGAGCGCCAAGAAAGAAAAGAGCAGCCAGAATGTGGAACTGATCAGTACGCTGTTTTGGTTTAACAGCACTAAGGATGGCGGAAAATTCCAGCATTTGCGGAGTTTCAGCTTTCGAATGCTCCCGGTCAATTACGGAATGCTTCGCTTATTGCGCCAAATGAAGCACAATTCGGCTTCGGCTGGGCAAATTTCCGTCTATCAAGCCGTGTCTTGACGCTTCGCGCCCCAGAGGCCCAATTAAAATCGCGTCCAGCCCGCCTGGCTGTGCAGGCACTACCGGTTAGGCGAGAACACTGGGGCAAAGGCTGGGGCGGGTCGTCCGGGGCGGATGGCAGATGCAATAGCTTGCGCCTCGGCTCCCACATATTCATCTGGACCAGATTGTCCGGGGTAGTAAACACTGGCCTTCTCGGCCAGTGTGTTTTCGCCCCCGACAAAATCGATAAACTGCACTGAGGCGAGGTTCACAAACCGATTGCCGATTCGAACAAAACTGGACATGTCAACTCCCTTACAATCTGTCCCACGTTTATTTGTATCGGCCGCATCTTCAATAGTAGCGTCAACTTGTCCAGAGTCAATGTCCTCAGTCGGCGGGTGGCACTGTTTCGGGAAGTGTCGCTCACCCCGGCGAGACAATGTCGTGGAAGGCATGGCTGGTGTGTGCCACTGGCTTTGCCAGTGCCTGGCGAGAAAGGGTCGCTGGTGGTGGATCGATCGGGCCAGGCGCGGTTCCGCGAGTCTGTATCGGACAGATCGTGCGTTGAGGGCGCCCATTCCGGCGATCTTTTGCGCAAGAACTCGCACTGGCGGAGCCAGTGGCACTCGGTGCCGGGTGCCTCAGTCGCTGCTTTGAGCGCCCGCAATTCGACGCAACAAAGGTCCAACGGCTGATCCCAACGGGCGTCGGAAGCAGAAAAGGGGACAGGTCCATTTAGTCGTTTGGCGGGTGACCCGGAGGCCGGTTTGGGCGTCTGGGTTGCAGAGCAACAGGAGGGAAGTTGACGAGTTCGTGACGCGTGACGCGTGCCGGGTGCCGCGCTTGAACCAGTTGTGCGGGGCGGGCATGCGTGGGGGGCATGGGGGGCATTTCACCGATCGGAGCCGTCCGTCCGCTAGCATAGTTCGCGCGGAAACTCTAGTTCGCGGTCGCGTCGCTCAGTGCCTGCCGAGGGTCCATCGCCACAACGGCGCCCTCCTTCCAAACGAGCACCGGAGTTCCGGACTGCAGGGCGCGCTCGACCACTTTCCGGGCTGCCTGTTGGAAGGCGGCCACTACCAACTCCATCATGGGGCGGCTACAGGCTTCCTGCATCGGATCCCTCCGTCTGTCGTTCGATTTGGTTGAACAGCGATTTTTGATCGATGGTCATGTTGCCGGCTTGCTCGAGAGCAATCAATTCTGGGGGCAGACGCGACGCGTCGAATAGCCACCATTCATCGAGGATCGGTCGGTCCAACCGAAACAGGTTTTGCACCCCCGCCGCATACCGCCTGCGAATGTCGTGGGCTGGAACGTTGTGCCCGCCCTGGCTGACACGATTCGCCACGCGGGTGGCCCAGACGTCGCTTTGGACGTCTGGGTGACGCCGTCACAAGAGGCATTCATGGCGATGCCCACGTCACGTGCCTTTGCGAAATCCACAACACGGGCGTGGCACTTTGCGGGTTCGTCGATTCTCTTGTTGCTTCGCAACCCAGACGCTCAATGCAGCGTCTGGGCCACCTGCCGGGGGGCTCGGCGGGTGCCACGGGCTTTGATGGGGCCGTGGGGGCGTGATCTGGATCGCACTGGCGAAGCCAGTGGCACACGTTGTCCTGACGAAGAATGTCCCGCAGTTTCGGGGCACATTTCCAGGAAGGCAGGCGGGGGCCTGCCCTACGGGAATCGGCCGCTGGGGTGTGGTGTGGTGGGGGCTCTGGGGTTGATCAATGGCCCAGGGTTGGCCGCCGGGTTGGTGGGGAGGGGTTGCGGTTTTCGCCAGTCTCGGACTGGCCGGTGACCGAATCGCGAGGGTCGGAGTTGTCGGGGCGGGACTGGCGGATGAACTGGGGCAGGAGCGAGCCGACGACCAGGCCCAAGAACGAGGCGGCCAGGCCGTAGAGCTGGGCGGGGATCGCGTCCCAGAAGCCGGTTGGTTCCTCGGGCAGCCAGAGGTATTTGGTCCCCAGCCAGACGGGAATCGACAGGATGAGTGAAAACCAGGCCCCCTGTGTTGAGGATCGGGACCAGTAGATTCCCAACGCCAGCGGGGCGAAGGCGGTCACCAGCGTGACGCTGTAGCCCGCCTCGACCATTTCATACATCGTGGCGTTCGAGTTGACCGAGATGAACGTCGCGATGAAGGCAACCAGCACCAGCACCGTCCGCAGCAGCCAGAGAAGTTGGCCGTCACTGAACCGCTTGGTGAAAGGCTGCGCGACGTTCTCGATCAGCATGCTGGTCGGGGCCAGCAGCGTGCCGCTGGCGGTCGAGAGGATGGCTGACATCAGCGCCCCGAAGAACAGAATCTGACACCAGATGGGGGTCGAGTTCAGGATCAGATCGGGCAGAATCCGCTGCACCAGACGAGTGTCTTCCGATTCGAACAACCGCTCGAAGCCGGGGTCGATCACGATGGCGGAATAGGCGATGAAGATCGGGACGAAGGCGAAGACGAAGTAGAACACCCCGCCTGCCAGCGTGCCGATCACGGCGGTGCGTTCATTCTTCGCACTGGTGACGCGCTGGAACACGTCCTGTTGTGGGATGGAGCCGAGCGCCATGGTGACGAACTCGCCGATGAACGTCATCCAGGCGACGGTGGTCACATGCGGAAACAGGTTCAGCTTGCCGGCCTCGCGGGCGTGTTCAATCACCGCCCCGAAACCACCGGCCCGCATCCCCAGCAGCCAGGCGACGATGGTCAACCCGATGATGATCGCCGCCGTCTGGATGACGTCGGTGAGGGCGACGGACCACATCCCCCCGAACATCGTGTAGACGGTCACGATGCAGGCCCCGATGATGATCGATTCGTTGAGTGGAACATCGAACAGGACGTGGATCACCAGACCCAGGGCCGAGAGTTGGGCACTGGTCCAGCCCAGGTAAGAGGTGGCGATCGCGACCGAGGTGACGGTTTCGACCGCTTTGCCGTACCGTTTGCGATAGAAGTCGCCCACGGTCAGCAGTTCCATGCGGTAGAATGTGCGTGCGAAGAATAATGCCACGAGGACCAGACAGAGCGACGCGCCGAAGGGGTCGCCCGACACGAACCCGAGTCCTTCGTGGGCGGCCTTCGAGGAGACGGAGAGCACCGTCTCGGCCCCGAACCAGGTGGCGAACACGCAGGCGAAATTCATGTACAGGGGGAGTGATCGCCCTGCGACCATGAAGTCTTTGGTGCCATGCACCAGGCGTGCGGCGTAGAGACCCACGGCGACGGTCGCCACCATGTAGATGATCACAGAAGCTACCAGCATCGACGGTTCCCCAAACCGACATGTCCGAGACGGGTTTGAGCCGCGAGGCGCTGCGGGCTCCCAGTGGGACGCATCTTAACGTCGCGCTCCGGTGCGTCCATGAAGCGGCGGGGCGCAGGAGGCGAGAGCCCCAGACGCGGTCGGGAGGGCGTCACCCAGCCGTGGTTTGATTCGCTCGGTTGGTGATCGCAGACGCCAGCCTGTTGGAGAAGTCGCCCCTCTCCGCGATCGGCGAGTGAACGGGTTTCAGAGCCACCGTGCTCCGGCCGGAACCCGCAGCGGCAAAGCCGACGGCAGACCAGGATTGCGTTGTTAAGCCGCACTTCAATGGTCTGCCCAACGGTTACCGCGATGGCGGCCCTGGCAATCAACTTTGCGAGTGGCGGCCGCGTGAGGACTGCAACTGGCTTCGGAGGGTCGGCCCTTCAAAGCCCTGCTCGAAGGCGTGCAGGCCGAAGCGTTTGGAGAGCTCCAGGCAGGCCTCGACGCCGCGGATGCTGTTGCCCTTGGAGTCGAGCAGGGGCGAGTACAGGCCGATCCCTGCCACGCCGGGAATGACGACGACGATGCCCCCGGCCACGCCGCTTTTGGCAGGCAGGCCCACACGGAACGCCCATTCGCCGGCGAAGTCGTACATACCACAGGTGAGCATGGCACTGAGCAGGTATTTGACGTTCGCGGCGGAGATCGCCTTCACGTTGGTCAGCGGATTGACGCCCCCCCGCGCGAGAGTCGCCCCCATCACGGCGAGGTCATGCGCAGTGACCGCGATGGAACATTGCTGAAAGTAGAGCTCGAGCGAGTCTTCAAACCGGTCGCTCACCATGCCGAAGTTGCGCATGAGATGCGCCATCGCGCGGTTCCGATGGCCGGTGAGCCGTTCGGACATGAAGACCGCGTTGTCGACGTGGACCGGTCGACCGCAGTAGTTCGAAAAGGTCTGCAGCAGATTCTTGACGCGTTCGGGGTAGTCCTTGCCGGGGATGAGGTCGGCCGTGGCGATCGCCCCCGCGTTGACCATCGGGTTGAAGGGGCGATTGGAGGCTTCATCGAGCACGATCGAGTTGAACGCTTCGCCGGTCGGCTCCACGCCGACTTTCGACAGGACGTGATCGACGCCGTGTTCTTCGAGGGCCATGCCGAACACGAACGGCTTCGAGACCGATTGAATTGTGAACTGCTGCAGGTAGTCTCCGGCCTCGACGATCTGGCCATCGATCGTGCAAAGCGTGATCCCAAAATGCTGCGGATTCGCGGTCGCCAGTTCGGGGATATAGTCGGCGATATGGCCATCGAGGCGGGTCACCAGCCGGTCATGCAAATCGCGCAACACCTCGCGGAGTCTACTGGTAGCGGACTTCATCTGCCCCAGCAGCTTGTCCATCTCGTTTTCCGGAGGTTGCGTCACATTGCCCTGCCTTTCCATCAGCTGGCCGGTTTTTCCCGGAACCGCGCTGTGTGCCCCTGTTATTCAGCGAGTGGACTGAAGCCCATCTGGTTTATGGCGTGGTTTCCGGGATTGGGGTCAGCCAGCCGCCCGCCCGGAGAGCAGCCTGCGAACGATGCCTTCGAGGCCTCGGGTAAAGGGGTGATCGGGAAAGCGATTCACGAACAGCCCGCCGCTTCCGAGCCGGGACATTTCCGCATTGAGGGGCAGCAAGGCGACGACTTCGCTGCGGTAAGCGCCTTCGACCTGTTCCCGAATCATCTCCATATCCATTCCGTCGGGGAGCTTGTTGACCACCACGAGCAGTTCGGGAACCTCGAGGCGGCGGGCCAGTTCGACGGTGACGGCTGTTCCCTGAAAATCCTGACTGTCGGGGCGCAAGATCAGAATGAGCGTGTCCGACAGCGCGATCGAGAGGAGTGTCTCTTCATTGACGCCGGGATGGGTGTCGATCAACAGGTAGTCGAGCCTGAGACGGTCGATCACATCGTGCAGACCGTCGTTGAGCCTGCCGACGTCGTAGCCTTCGCGCAAGATCCGCGCGATCTCGCCGCTGTTCAGGCTGGAGGGAATGAGAAACAGCTTCGGGCGATCGCCTTCCGGATGTGCTTTTCCCACACAATGCGAGGTGATGTCGTAGGCGGCATCCTCGATGCGGCAACGCCCCCACAGATAATCGTTGAGCGCGTGTTTGGCCCTGGTCTGATCGAACCCAAACACCACATGGATGCCCGGGGACTGGATGTCGGTATCGATCACGCCGACGCGATGGCCGGCTTTGGCCAACAGGGTCGCGAGATTTGCCGTAGTGTTGGACTTGCCGGTGCCCCCTCGAAACGAGTGGGTCGAGATCATTTTAGCCACAGGGAGCGCTCTTCCTGGTTGATCTTCACGATGAATGTCTGGGGTTACGAGAACTGGTGCCGAACGGCACCACGACCACGGTATCCCCTGTCGGTGCCACCAGTCCAGTGACTGGGCTTTCCGCCCGTGCGAGACAAACGGTTTTCATGTTGTCGTTCGATCACGGCGGAGTTGTCGCACCTTTTGCTGGAGCTGCTGGAAGTAGTCGGTCACGGCGATCTCATCGACCCGCTGCCGAACATCGGATGGATTCAGTTCGAGCACAACCATGGAACTGGAGTCAAAACAGAGCGTGGAGGTTCCGACCGGCTCGGCCTGCGGATCAAACCGAAACATGGGCCCGACGTTCGCGAGTCGAAAGGTCATTCCGGGGGACAAGCGAAAGCGATCGACACTTTTGCTGTCGACATAGACGCCGTTTCGCCCGAGGCAGCAGAGAGTCCAGCCTTCGTCGCTGTGCAACAGCTCGACATGAACCCTTGAGACGTACGGATCGACCAACGGGAGATCGGCGGTGGGATCTCGGCCAATTGTGACGCGGGCCTGACGAAACGCCCAGGACTGCAACGAGCGCCCATCCGCCGGGTCGACCAGATGCAGTGTGATCGCCAGTTCAGTATCCGACATTCGCAAACCTTCCACAGTCCGAGAGTGATTTCTTGATTGCAGCCCGACGCGTTAGCGCGGGGAAGTGCATTCCGACACTGGCAAGGCTGTCAACATGCCGAGCATTCCACCTGGATTGAACGCTGGACCGTGAGCGCCCTTGCTGATGCGTCGGGCTACGAACAACATCACACCCTCAGAGCCAAGCCCCTCTGGCAGACAGGGACCAATGGCCGAAGACACATGGTGCGGACCGAATTCCTTAAAGCAACGCCTATTCCTTCAGAAGCCTCTCCGAGACCAGGCGCCCAGAACACCCGAACCGAGCCATGACGCCTTGGGGATAGAGCATAATGCTCGAATGGCCAGCCCTGGCAAGCCTTTTGACAAGATTATGGCGGCGCCCGCGCTCCTCGAGGAACGCGGTCGAAACAAGGTTTACCGTATGCGGCTCCCGGCCGACATGCCTACGCCAGCACTGCGCGACAGACTCGGAGCATGTTTTCCCCGAGGACTTTGCGGATCTGCTCGTCGCTGTAGCCGCGTTGCACGAGGCCGACCGTGAAGAGCGGCCAGTTCGTCCAGCCCAGACTGGCCGCCTGGGGCCATTGCCCGGAGAGCGCGTCGGGCGGCCACAGCGCCTCGAAGCGGTTGCGGCGTTTTCCTCGGCCGGGGGACTTGGCACTCTCCGCGGACGAATGCTGCGAGGAGTGGGCGACGTCGGTGCCGATCGCCACGTGATCGATCCCGAACTGCTTGACGACGTAGTCGATCTGGTCGAGGAGTGCGGCAATATCCCGGGAACGTCCCAAGAACTGGGGGATGCAGCAGATGCCGACCAGGCCCCCGGTGTCGCAGATCGCGCGGATCACCTCGTCCGGCTTCGCGCGGATGTGGTGGTGGAGTGCATCGCAGGTCGTGTGACTGGCGACCATCGGCTTCGTCGAGGCCTTGGCCGCCTCCAGGCTCGTCCGCCAGCCGCTGTGGGCCACAT
>JAIXZD010000160.1 GCA_027489895.1 Planctomycetaceae bacterium | reverse complement strand
GTTCCGTGGATTGATCTTGGGTGTCCGGCCGAATTCGCCCGCCCAGACAATCAGGGTTTTGTCGAGCAATCCCCGCTGCTTGAGGTCCATCACAAGGCCCGCAAACCCTGGATCGACATCGCCAATCAACTGCTTTGTCTTGGCGAACCCGTCGAAATGTGTGTCCCAGTTTCCATGCCGCACTTCGACAAACGTCACTCCCGCCTCGACGAGTCGGCGGGCCAAGAGACAGCCGCGTCCAAACTGCGAATTGCCATACAGCGTTTTGACCGACTCGGGCTCTCCCGCGATATCAAACGCCTTCACTTCCGGGCTGAGCACCAGCCGCGAACTCTTGCCGTAGAGTTGCTGGTGATCGCGAACGGTTGCTTCCGCCCCGGTGGCCGCGAACTCCTGGTCGAGACGCCCGAGCAGCCCGAGCCTACGGTTGAAGCGGTGGCTCGAAACGGGAAGCGCCACATTCCGCGGGAGCGTGCCGGGGTCCTGAACCACAAACGGTTCGTAGTCCACGCCCAGAAAACCGGCCCCTTCGGTGGTGCCCACGCTCACCACCGACGGCAGATCGTGGTCTTTGGGTGCCAGCTCCTTGGCAATCGAACAGCCCAGGCTCGGGTGCTTGACGGTTCCCGTCGGCAGATAGCCCGTATGCATCTGGTAAGTCGCCCGCTGATGCTGCCCTTCCTTGTTGTTCATCGAGCGGATCAGGGCGATCTCGCCCATCGCCTTGGCCGTCTGAGTCCACCCTTCCGCAATCCGGATTCCCGAGACGGCCGTCTCGATCGCCCCAGTCGGCCCTCCCGTCTCCTGACCCGGCTTGGGGTCGAACGTTTCCAACTGACTTGGGCCGCCCTGCATCCAGAGCAGAATCAGCGACATCCCGCGTTTCCGCAGATCCGCGGCCTGCACCGTCATGAGGTCCCGAAAACTGAGCGATCCCCCGGCCAGGGCACCAGCCGAGATCGTCCGCAGAAAGTCGCGGCGCATGAGGCGGCCGGTCGAGAGGTCCAGATTCTGATGGAGATAACTCGTCATGATGTGCTTCCTCGCAACCAGGCGAAGGGGACGGATTCTTAAATCGTGACTCACGTCAAACCTGTGGGATGTGCTTCCAGCATGTCAGAGTTTCCAGGTGCTCCAGTCAGGAGATGTCAGGCTGGAAGCCTATCCCACGGATTTTCGCACCCCTCACGACGACACCCTCAGCGTTTGCTAAGGAATTCGGCTGAGTTGACGAGGCTCCAGAAGAGGTCCTCACAGCCTTCGACCCGGTTTGTGGCCGTCGCCAGGTAATCGCGACAGATCGACATCTCCGCGTCGCTCGGCTGTCTCGCATGCACCAGCAGATACAGTTCGGAGATCAGATCGCCATCGTCACTGAAGCGTTTGAGCAGATCGGCCAGAGGAGCCGATCCCGTTCCCTTCAGCCGATTGGCAAGCTCGGGGCTGTTCATCAGGAAGAGAGACTGCGGAATCGTCCCGATCATTTCGTCGGGTGTGGCTGACGGGTTGAACGCGAACAGGTTGTGAAACTGCCCCCGTGGGCTGGCGTCACCAAACCGTCCCGCCCCAGGCTGACGGTTGATCTGGCGGCTGCCGTCTTCTTCGATTCCCAGCACCCGCACCAGCGACCCAAACAGTTCATCCGCCCGCATGCGCGATGGGACCGCCGCCGCAAACAGCGGGAGCGGTTTTTCGGGGGATCGGGCCAGAACCTTTCGCTGGTAGGCCCGCGTCGAAACGATCGTCTCGAACAGCCACTTCAGGTTGTAGCCCGACCGCGTGAACTCCGCCGCGAGCAGGTCGAACACTTCAGGATAACTGGCTTCGCGCTCGGGTCCCAGATCGTCAACCGGAGTGACAAACGTCTCGCCCAAGAGTTCAAACCAGACGCGATTGACGACCGCCTTGGCGAACCAGGGATTGTCGCGGGCCGTGATCATGCGTGCCGCGGCCCGTCGTCGCTCGAGGTCGTCCTGCCCCGACGCAAACGTTTCGCCCGTCAGAAAGAACTTCGGGTCCATTGTCGTGCCGGGCGACTTGGGGTTCTGCAGGTCAGGCATCAGATGCTCGGCCGCGCCGCGACCGGCGTTCTCCATGGGCGGCGGCAGCTTTTTGAACTCGTCCGCGCTCAGCTTGCCGTCTTTGTTCAAATCGCCAAGCTGCAGCGCGCGACCGAACAATTGTCCGCCGCCGGGGCCACGCCGCGCCTCTTCGGCCGAGACGAGCTTGTCGCCATCCCGATCCAGCATCGCGATCAGAGGCTCGGGATTCTCGCGAATCTGCTCCAGAGACGGTGGCTCACGACCGTTCCGCAGTTTGGGCCGGGGCTGGAACGAGACAATCGAAAACGTCAGCGGCCCCATCTCACTCCGATCGATCTTCAACTGGACCCGCGGGAAGAAGGCGGCGAGCGTATGGAACTGCTCGCGCTTCCACTGGTCGGTGGGATGATCGTGACAGTTCGCACACTGAATCTGAATCCCGAGAAAAATCCGCGAGGCCTCCGAGGCAATCTCTTCCGGTTCGGCCGCATGAGCGAAATAGAGCGCCGTGGCTCCGTTTTCTAGCACCGGGCCGGTCGCGGTCAGCAGGTCGGTCACGATCCCGTCCCAGCCCCGATTCTCGGCAAGTTGCGCGGTCATCCAGGCCTCGAACGTGCGCGCCATGAGTCGCGAGCGGGGTTCGGTCGCGTTCATGAAGATGACATCCCGCCAGTACCGCGACCAGTTGGCCGCGAACTCGGGCGAGGCGAGGAACCGCGAGATGACCTTCGCCCGCTTGTCCGCCGTCGTGTCCAACCCGAACAAGGTGACATCCGCCGCCCGGGGCGTGCTACCCGTCAGATCGATCGACAGTCGCCGCAGGAAATCCTCGTCGCGGCACTGCGGAGCCGGTTCCGCCCCGGCCTCGCGAATCTTTTGGTCGATCAGCGCATCCAGGCGAGCGGCGACACCAACCGGCGTGCCATCGTCGGCGTGAAGAGACTGACTCGCCCCGACAAGGGTTGCCGCTAGTACAAACAGCGTCGTCAGCGTACCGCGCATGTCTGCCGTGAGATCGATCGCCAATTCACCTAACCGCTTGGTTCTAGGTTGACCACGTCCCGCGCGAGCCTGACGACGCACCACCGAGCAACATCGGTTCCACATGATCTGACGCTCTCCGGAAATGTCGGTGGATAGGCCGCGCGAACCGTCGGTCCGGAACCGGACCGCGAAAGGGCGTTGAATGGGGCGTTTAGGAGGCCTTATTCGCCCAGAAACGCTTCTGACAAGAACTTAAACCCGGCACCGGCCGCGAGGTTTCGCCCCGACCCGTGATTTCTTGCGAGCTGACCCTGTCTGGGGGCGGAGGATATCACCTCCGTGCCAACGACCCCTGAGAGGGTCGGCTCGCCTATCCCACCTGCGCGGCGCGAACGATCGGGCCCTCATTCCCCGCCGAATGCGGTCCCCGGGGCTGGCTCTGACGCAAGGCCCGCTGCAGTTCGGCTCTCGCCGTGTTGATCCGTTCTCGATCGTGCCGACCGCGTTGTGCGGCGCCCCGTGGACGCGGACCGGTCGCTCGTTCGGCGGCCTTCTCCGCGGCCTTTTCAACCGCCTGACCGGCGGCCTTATCGGCGGGTCGTTGTTCAGCGGCCTTGCCATCGGCCTTTCGCTCGCCCGCCGGAGCCTGCTTCTGCCCACCCTGCGCCGCCCCGGCTTCGCCTGCGGGGGCCGCCGCCGGATCACCCGCATTCGCATCCGGTTGCACAGGCGTCTGCAACCAGTCCATCACCTCTTCCAGGGTGGGAGCGGCGCCGGGAAGCTCGGGCAGCGAGACGAGTCGTCGGCCCATCAGCGACCAGAACTCGCCCAACGCCTTCTGCCCCACGGGCGACATCGAGACGGCCGATTTTTTCGCGCTCAGCGACGACAGGAACGGCAGCTTGATCGCTCCGAGCAATTGACCCGCGAACGATTTTCCGTTCGCCGCCCAGGCCGATCCGCCCACGCCCTTCGCCTGCCCATCGCCCGCGCCCCCGGCCGACTCCCGACTGTTGTCGCCCAGGCGAATCAGGTCGCCCCCTCCTCCGCCGCCGCCACCTCCGCCACCCCCGCCTCCGCCACCCCCACCAAACGCAAACGCCCCGCGCGTTCCCGTACTCGCCGCCGATCCGGAATCGACGAACAGCACGCCTCCCCCACCCCCGCCGCCTCGTCCCGTCCCGCCACCAGTCCCACCGCTTCCCGAGCCGCCACCCGTCGACTTCCCGCTGAAGTCGAGCACGACGTTCGCTTCGCCCTTCAGCAGCGTCCCCTGGGCGGTCACGCTTTCCACCCCGCTCGACGAGATGAAGTTCGCACCGAATCGGAACTGGCCCGCACCCACGCCCACCAGTTGCAGGCTGTAAGAGGCAGCTTGTGCCTGCGGAATCACCAGCCATTCCGTCGCGCCGTTGCCCGAGTACCGTACGCCCGAACCGATCTCGTTGACCGCACCTTGAGACGCTGTGAACCCGGCCTGCCGGCTTTGCGGATCGGACACCACGAAGTCAATCGGGTCGAACCAGATGAACAGCACCGGTTCGCTGAACGCGCTGAGCCCGCCAAAGTAGTTGATGAATTTCTGCACGAGATCGGCGTTGATCCGCACATCGGCGTTGGGGGTCTCGCCCGTCTCCGTCGTCACCAGCGCCGCTTGCGTCTTGACGCTCAAGTCCACTTCCAACTGCAGCGACTCGGCCGCCCGATCATCGAGGAACGGTTCGTCGGGAGTCACCACCGCCGCCTGGACCAACAGATTGAGGCCGAAGGTCTGGTTGACGTTCGACGTGTTATCGTCTGCCGAGACCCGGACGAAGTACCGTCGTCCCGCAGTCACCGTGAACGTCTGAGTCAGCGCGGCAGCGCCCGACTGGGTCGCCCGTTCAATCCGCACCAGATTCGAATCGATGATCTGCAGGCCAATCGCACCGTCTGGCCCGCCCGTTCGAGTCAGCACCACGGTCGCGTTGCCATCGACTGTGGCCACAAACGAGAAGATGTCGACATCGCTCGCCGTCAGCACGCCGCTGGCGGGCGTCTCTACGCCGACGGGAAGCACCACGGGCGTCGCATCGGCCGTGATGTTGCCGTGGTCATCCCGAACCTGCGACCGAATCCGCAGCCGGTAGGCCCCCGTCGAATCGCCGAACCCGCTCACCTGCAGGTAGTAGGTTCGCCCCGCTTCCACATCGAAGCTGACCTGGCTGTCGCGATTGGTCGCGGTCAGGTCGTCGTTCTGGACGAGCAGCAGCGGCCCCGCGCCAGGCTGATCGGCATAGGCAAACAGATACGTGTCGAGTCCGCTCGCATTGCGTGCCCCGAGATCGACGAGCGCCCGCCCGGTCACGTTGGCCGTAAACCGCAGGAAGTCGACTTCGCCCTCAATCTCGATGTCGCCATCGAACACCAGTTCGCCGTTGGCATCGAGCGACAGGAGTCGTGCATCGCCAAAGCTGTTCCCGGTGTCGTTCACCACGATCCGCGACTGCCATTCGTATCCGCCCGTGTTGTCCGCGGTCCCCACCACGGCCAGGAAGTACGTCTCTCCCGCCAGCACATTCGCCCGCAGAATTCCGGTCGCCGGGTTCCCCAACTGCAGAATCCGTCGATCCTCGCTATAGAGCACGATCTGCGGCCGAGCCGCTCCATCGGTGCCGCGAACGGTCACTTCCAACAGCCCATTCACATCCGGCGTGAGGCGGAAGAAGTCGATGTCCGCCGCAACCTCGATCGTCCCGGTCTGGGAGACCGTCGCCGCACCCACGGGGGAAGAGGGTGCTCCCGTGAACGAGCCGCCAAAATCGTCCACCGTCCGCAGCGTCGATGTGACCGTCCCCGTGTAGGCACCCACCGCCCCGCCAAACCCGGACACCTCGATCTCGTACTGCTCGCCCTGTTCGACGGGGAGCTGCACCACACGCGTTCGAATTTGACCGCCCACGGAATCGGTCTCGACCAGCGTTCGCTGCCCGCCAATCAGTCGAAACACCCGCAGCACCGGGTCGAGACTGCCGCCCGACCGTGCCACCGTCACCGTAAGCAACCCCGCTGCCGGTGCCGTCACGCGGAACAGGTCGAGATCGGTCGTGGACTGTACCTCACCGCTGATAGCGACCTGTGTCCCGCCAGCCAGGTTCACATCCGTTGCGGAACCCGTCGCGTCGCCATGGTCATCGGCGTCTCCCAGAGCCGCTACGACGATCGTCCCGCCAACCACCGTCACAACGGCCGCCCCGCCGGCAAGCGGTTCGGTCTGCCGCCAGCCCGCAGGCAGTTCCTGCCGGACCAGATACGTCCCCGCAGCCAGCCCCGTAAACAGGACCTCGCCCGCATCGCTGGTCGTACCGACCGGTTCCCCGGTATCGCGGCCGCCGCTGCCATTCAGGTCGACGTACACGACAAACCCAACCAGCCCTGGTTCAACCACCTGTCGCGACCCGTTCTGGTCGAGGTCGTGGTACAGCGCGACTCGGAGATCTCCCGTCGGGGGAGTGACCACGGTCACGGTGATTGTCACCGTCTGCTCGGCGACCAGTCCGCTGGAATCGGTTGCCCGCAGCACCAGCGACCGAGTCGGCGGGCCCGACGGATCGAGGCCCAGGGGCCCCACCCGCAGCTCATTGCCCACCAGTACAAACTGACCGGCATCGGCACCCGCCAGCGACAGGGTCACATTCGGTCCGTCTTCCAGGTCGTTGACCGTAATCGTGCCCACCAGCGCATTGGGCTGCCCCGCAACCACCGCATTACCCACCAGCACGGGCACGGCCGGCGCATCGTTCACCGGGTTCACCGTCACCGTGAAGACCTGCTCGACAAACAGTCCCTCGGGGTCCTGCGCCCGCACCCGAACCGTCGTACTGCCGTTCGCGTTCGCGGCCGGAGTGACATTCACTCGCCATGTCCCGGCCACGAACTCGGTGGAGACCGCGGAGAGGAGCGCCGGGTTCGCCGCCGTGGCCGTGACCAGAAGATTTGAAACCGTGGTTTCGATATCACTCACGGCCAGCGTAACACTTGTCGACCCGGCATCCTCCAGAAACGTGAGATCCCCCGGCTGAGCCAACGTGGGCGCATCGCCCACGGCAACCACCGTCACGACAAACGTCCGCGTCGCGCTCGCTCCGGCCGGGTCGGTCACCGTGGCGGTGATCGTGGTCACCCCCGAAGCGTTCGCCACCGGGGTGATCTGTAACTGGTTCCCCACGACCGTCAGTCCGCCCACCGCAACCACGAGTGGGTCGCTCGACGTGAACTGATACGTCAACTGCGCCAGGGGCGTGTCGGCATCGGAGACCGGGAACAGCGATGTCGTGAGAGTGTCTTCCAACCCGACGACATTGGGAATCGGTGCCAGCGATGGTGGCTCATTGATCGCAGCTTCCGGAGTCCCGCGTCCGAAGTACGTCAGCGTTCTGTACGTTGTGCTGACCCCCTCGCCCAGCGAGTACTGGCTCCGCAGCGCCAGCGCCAGGTCATACTCACTCCCGGAATCGACGAACCCGTTCTGGTCACCATCCCCGGTGATCAGATTCCGCAGGTCGGAACCGGCCGAGATCCGGGCCAGGAGCGTCGAAAACCCGTCGATGTCGAAGCGCCCATTCAGGAGGGGAAGTCCACCGGTCACCGAGATTCCCACGAACGTCGTCGCCTCCGCGGGATTCACGCCCCGATCGGTCGCAAACAGAATCTCTTCCGCGCCTTGAACCAGTCGACCTCCCCCATCTTGAATGATGCCGTCAAACTCCAGATCGCTGTCGAAGTAACGCCACAGGTCGAACTGAACCGGCGTTGGCCCGCCCGACACATTGACGATCGTCGCCTCCTGAATCAGCCGCGATCCCGTACTCAACCCGCTGCCATCCAGCAACGTGTCCAGCCGTTGTGTCAGCGTGACCTGGAAATCGTCCACCGTGAACACGCTCGTCGCGACACTCCCCGCCGAGACAAACGACACCAGCGTCGCCACGCTGTCCAGCGCCCCGATAACCAGTCCTGAACCAAAATCCGCCCGCAGATAAACCTCCGACAAGAAAGTCGTATCTCCCGAAGGCAGGCTGCCAATCGGGTCGTAGACCGCGGATTCGAATTTGCCGAAGGGATTGACGGACAGCGTGACCGTTCCGTCTCCCGTCCCCGAAGACAACGTGATATCGGCCAGCAACGTCACCTCGAACTGGTCCGAGGTCGACAGCCCGCCTTCGTCCGTCACCGTCACCGTGATCGTGCTGCTGCCCACCGCCCCGGGAACAACCTGCACCAGAATCTGGCCGTTGGTGAAAACCAGTCCGTTCTCCGGGACCACACTCACGTTCGACGACGTAAACGTCACCGTCAGTCCGCTCGGATCAACCAATTCCGCATCCAGCACCGAGACCGGAACGGGCTGCACGCCCGACAAGCCCGTTCCAAGCCGGTCACCGGTCGTACCAGCCAAGCCAGTGATTGTCGGCGCGGTATTCTGAGCCAGGGCAATACTCGAAAACCCGACCCACGACACCCCGCCCGCATTCGTGAACGTCACCTGTCCAATCGTCGGATTTCCTGCCAACTGCGTGCCAGTCAGCCCCGTGTTCCGGATGACCAGCGAGTCGGCCCCGGTGGCTCCACCGGTCGCCCCCCCGGTGACGAGCGAGATCGACTGCCCCGGCCCGCCGGGCGTCACCTGGAAGTCGCTCGCCCCCGTATCGGCCGTGATCGACAGCGACGCAACACCATTCAGCAACACCACCCCGGTGGCGCCGGTCGAGAACTGCGTCCCGGTGACGTCGATCGGGGAGCCGGTTCCAAACCCGTCCGGCAGCGTGTAGTCGAAGCTTCCCGCCGTCACACTCGACGCCAGATCACCCGACAGCACCACGTTGAACAGCGACACACTCGTGAACGGCGTCGTGTTGATAAACGCGGCCCCCCCCGGTGGGCGCGGGCTGGCCGAACCTGTGTCCGCCAGGACAACCAACGCTCTCCCGTCCGGTGAGGAAAGGGTCAGATGCCGCAGGTTGATGGAGACGTTGACTCCGTTCGCCAGGAACGCGGTTCCCGTCGTCGCCTGAATCGTCGTCGCCCCGGGAAAATCGACATCCCCGCCGATCACCGTCACGCTTTTCGACGTCGTCACGCCGCCGGTAAACGTTCCCGAGACCAGTTGCACCGTCGCCCCGTCCGCGACCGAATCGAGCGCGGGTTGCAGCGCGGCGAAGGCGTCATACCCAAACGCCGTCGCTGGTCCGGCCCCGTCCGGATCCTCTCCAAACGCAACACTGGTCCACGCGGGATTGACGTACGCCAACGACGCATTGGCGAGGCTCTGCAGCGTCAACGATCCGTCGGCGCCCCTGTCGAGCCTGTACAGCCGGGGCCCCATGACAAACGGTGTACCGAAATCCGCGTTCTCGAATCGACCGGTAATCGCACTGCCCGCGGGGGCGGACAGCAGCGTGAAGACCCCGTTCGGCGGCAGGAAATTCGTGAACTCCAGCGTCGCATTCCCCAGTTCGATGCTCTCGACGGTCGTCACTCCCGTCTGCAACTGGAACACCGCGCCGGCCTCAAGCACCACATCCTTCAGGTCGAACTTGTACCCCGCCGCGTAGGGGGTCCGAATCCGCCCGCCACTCTGCACCGTCACCGTCCCGCGGAATTCCGTCTCCGACCCCGACAGCGTCGCACCTGTGAAGTCGCCGCCACTTTCCACCGTGACATTCGGGTTGATGACCGCGCCGTCTCCTACTTGGAAGATCCCCTCACGGACAATCAGTTGGCCGGTTGTCAAAAGCGACCCGTTGTTCTCCCACACGACCCGGCCCGTGCCCGTCATCTGGGCAATCACCGGCCCCGTGCCGGTCCAACTCCCCGTGTGAACCGTGAACGATCCCGAAGCCCCCTCGAACGTCACGCCCGTCGGGCCAACCACGGCATTGCCGTTGAACGCAAACCCCTTCCCGTTCGACATCTGGAACGTCGTGCCGTTGTAGTCGCCGACCACGGGGCCAGAGAGGCTGCTCCCGCTCGCCACGACGAACCCGCCCTCATCCGCGAGCGTGATTTCGACGTACGAGTCTTCGCCCGTTCCTGCCGTCAATGTCGCCCCGTCTGCGTTCTCCACCCGCGTGCCGTGCAGGAACGCCCCCCGAATCGTGACGGCCGACTCGTTCCGGATCGTGCCATCACCGATCGTTGTTTGGGCGTAAACGCCATTCCCAATCGTCAGCGTTCCCTGATTGACAATCCGCCGCGTCCCCAGGTTGACCGTCCCGGTCAGCGTGTCGATCGAACCTGCCAGCAGATAGACGGTCCCCCCCTCGGCCAGCGCACCCAGTGCGGCCGAAGTCGTCGTGAACGCGTCGTAGCCAATCGCTGTCGCCGGCCCGGCCCCATCGGGATCGGCACCGTTCGCAAACGACGTCCATCCCGTGTCCACATAGATCGTCGATGCAAAAAGGCTCGTCAGCGTGACTGTTCCGTCCGGAGCGGCGTCCAGTTGGTAATACCGCCCCCCCTGCAGGAACGGCGTGCCGAATGTGGCGTTGGCAAAGTTGCCCGTGATGGCCCCCGTAGACGGAGCCTTCAGGACCGAGGCCACGCTCCCCAATGGGATCGCACCGTTGCTGAACAGCAGCGTCGCGCCGCTCACGTCGATCGTGTCGACAAGGATGGTGCCGAGTGTCGGGGTCGTTAGTTCCAGCGTGGAACCCGCCTGCAGTACGACATCCGCAAAGTTCAGCTCGAACGGGCCGGGGCCGAGCCTCCCGCCCAACGCGAGTTTCCCACCCGACTGGACCGTCACTGTGGACGTGTACGTCACCGGGTAAAGAGGTGTTTCCGCTCTGGACGTCAGCGTGCCCCCGGCCTCGACGATCACCGGCATGTCGATGGTGACGATGAAGATGAAGTCGGCCGAGCCTTCGCGAACGATAATGTCGCCCGTGGACTGGAAATCGACTTGCGTCGCCTCGAAGAAGCCGCTTCCAACGGGTTTGTCGATGACGATATCGCCGGTGCCATTCCAGATGGACGTTCGCGTGTAGATCTCGCCCGCGCCCGCGATGGTGATCGTCCCGGTGATCGTGACCAGTTTGGTCCCCGTCAATCCGATGCTGATGATCGCGCCGGAATCGGCCTCCAACCGCGTGTTGGTGAGGCTGTTCGAGGCATCGGTGTACAACGACCAGCGCCCGGTCATGGCGCGGATGGTTCCCCCGTGGTCGGTCAGACGCGCGTTGATGAGCGACTCAATCGCCGAGTCCTGTCGCACCTCCGCCCCGATATTGTTGATCAGGTGGCCGCCGCTCATCGTGCCGCCCTTCAGGATCAACACACCCGAGTTCTCGACGACTCCCGCATTCAACGTGGTGCTGCTGGCGACATCATTGCCCAGCGTCAGCGTCGCTTCGTTGACGAGTGACCCTGCATCCAGGTGAACGGTCCCCGTGATCGTCCCCGTCGCTCCGGTCCCGGTGAACCGCGTTTGCCCCGTGCCGTCCTGCGTCCCCCCCGACCACTGGAACGAGTTCGCCGTCGTCGTGTCGACGATCACGTCCGCGTTACGGGTGATCGTGCCGTTCGATTGTGAGAACTGTCCGGTCACGGTCGTGTCCGCCGACACCACCAGCGTCCCGCCGGTTTGATTGTACTCCGTAGCGACCGTCCCCCCGCCCGACAGCGTCACCGTCCCTGCCGACAGCGTCAATCGGTCCAGGTTGACCGTTCCCGTGATCGTGGTCTCGCCCCCTTCGACCAACAAGATCTCCAGCGCCGTCAGCGTGGCCGCCGAGACCACGCTCGTCCCCATCACACGGAGCGTGTCCAGCACACCAGCACCCAGCCCCACGTTGCCGAGTGCGACCGGGCTGCTATCGACGATGACTGTGTCGTTGAAGCTGCTTCCGACCAGGCTCAACTGCTGGTCGTCGAACAGCACTTTCGGGCCAAAGCTGGTCGCACTGATGCCCGAAACCCCCGACAGGTCGTCAATCGTCACCGTCGTGGCGGCCGTGGCGGCGGACCAGTCCACGATCACGTCGCTGAACGCCTCCAGGTTGACCCACGTGATGTCGTGTGCGACGGCGATCCGCGCGGGAGAGTTTCCAGCCCCTGTCTTGGGAACGCTGATCTCGCCCTGCGCTCCTCCCGGAGCCCAAGTCATCTTCGCCGACAGGAGCGATCCGCTCAGCACATCGACCGTCACGGTGTCGGTCGTCGCGAACTTGAGAATTTCGACCGTCCCGGTGTATTCGCTGTCGTCCCCGACCCGTACCCGCGTGGTGCCCCCCTCCACCTGGAGCCCGCCGAGCGGAGCGGCATCGTTGATCGTGAACAGGACCGCGTCGGTTGCGAAGTCTCGCCAGACAATCGTTGTTCCGGAAAGCTCCACGGTGCGTTCGCGATTCGTTTCGAAGCGGTCGTACAACACGAACGATTCCATCTGCGACGCGCTGGCCGTCACCGTGGCATTGGCGGTCGACACCAGCTCGGAGATCACGTAGTCGTTCCCGCCCCGCCCCTCGAGATTGATCGACAGGGACGGCACGGCGGAGATCAGCACCAGCACGCGAGTCGGCGGCGTAACCCCCAGTTCGTAACCCAGGCTGATCACCTCTCCGGCGGTCCCCGACAACGTGTAGACCTCGTTGGTCACACCCGTCCCGATCAGCGAGACGCTCTCGATATTGGCGAGGCTGGTGGTCAGGCCGAGTTCGCCGCCTGCCGACAGGTCGAGGACGAACGTGTCGGCCCCCCCCAGGCCATCGATGGTAATCCCCGAATACAACGTCGGGTCGAACGTGAAAGTCTCGGAGGTCGTCGTGTTGGTGATCTGCACCATGGTGCTGATGCGGGTCGCGGTGAACACGTCATCGCCGGCGGTCCCGGTAACAATGTACGGAGACAGAGTGAAACCGCTCACCGTCTCGACACTCACAATCGACTGGGCAGTGACAGTTCCATCCGTAACAGTGGCCGTGTCCGT
>JAIXZD010000570.1 GCA_027489895.1 Planctomycetaceae bacterium | reverse complement strand
TCGAACCTGCAGCTCGATCACCCGACGCCGCCAGAATACGCCAGCCGAAAGAGGATCGCATGCGTCCCACCCGATTTCCCAATCGCAGCCCAGGGGAGATCGCCCCCCAGGGGAGCCTGAAGCGTCAGCGCCCGGAGGCCAGCGCCCCCCCCCAGGGAGAACTCCCCACACTTTCAGCCTGTTGAAGGAGACATGAGAACGAGATCCCGTGTGCCACTGGCTTCGCCAGTGCGAGTTCTCTCACGAAGGACAAGCACTGGCGAAGCCAGTGGCACACGCGGAAACCCTCAATGAGTGGCTCTTCAACGGGCGGGGCAGCACGTCACAAGTCTTCGCAGCCAACCACCGTCCCCTCCGCCATGCGCACCACATGCACGCCCAGTCCCGCCTCCGCCAGTTGCGACAATTCCTGCTCCTGGTGACTCACATACACGACGGGCCAGCGCTGCTCCACCAGCAGTCGCGATAGCTCGGCGAGCAGTTCCTTCCGCAAAGCGGCGTCCAGGGCGGCAAACGGTTCATCCAGCAGCAGCAGGTCGGGTCGACTGAGCAGCGCCCGTCCCAGCGCCACGCGCTGTCCCTCCCCTCCCGAAAGTTGCCCCGGCCTGCGGCGCAGAAGTGCCGTCAGCCCCAGCCGCGCCACCAGGTTGGAGAAATCGAGCGCGGGCCGGTGCGCACCCCGCCCCTCACCATACCGCAGGTTCTGTTCGACCGTGAGATGGGGAAACAGCAGCGGCTGCTGAGGCAGATAACCGATGCCCCGAGCGTCCGGGGCGGGCCACAGCCCGGAGGCCAGATCGAACAGTGGCGACGCGGGATCGTCGAGCAAAGCCCGGCCCGATGTAGGCCGAATCATCCCGGCCAGAACCTTGAGAACCGTTGACTTCCCAGACCCCGAAGGCCCCGCCAGCGCCACGACCGGCGCTTCAGTCGACCAACTGGCCTCGACGCGTGCGCCCCCCGCATACTCATGGCAGAGTGACAGACTAAACCGGGGCATGGCGCTCCTGCCTCGCATCGAGCCAGTCGGCCAGAATCAATGCCCCCGCCGCTAATCCGATCGCAATCACCACCAGTCGCCAGGCGACCCCCTCCCCATCGACCTGATGCGTGGCCGCGTAAATCGCCAATGGAATCGTCTGCGTCTGCCCAGGGATGTTGCCCGCCAGCAGAATCGTCGCCCCGAACTCGCTCAGCGCTCGCGCGTACCCCAGGACCGCACCCGCCAGGACGCCTCGACCAGCCAGCGGCAGAGTGATCGTCAGGAACGCGCGCAGCCGAGAGGCCCCCAACGTGCGGGCGACAAATGGCAGGCGGGGGTCGACGGCCGCGAACGCGATGCGACAGGCCCGCACCATGAGCGGAAAACTGACGACCGCCGCCGCGATCACCGCACCCGTCCACGAGAAGACGACCCGCAGCCCCGCCCACTCCAGCCACCGTCCCACAGGCCCCTGCCGCCCCAATAGCAGCAGCAACAGATAGCCAATCACCACCGGCGGCAGAAACAGCGGCAGGTTGACCAGCAACTCCACCAGCACCCGCCCGGGAAACCGTCGCCGGGCCAACAGATAGCCCACGGCAATTGCCGGTCCCAGCGCCAAGAACACGGCCAGCAGAGCGACGATCAGACTCAACCGAACGGCGGACCAAAGCTCAATCGTCATCGCCCGCCCCAATCACCTGACCGCCCCCGCCCCCGTCTTACACGTCGGCCCCGCCGCCCCGTCGTAGCGGAAGCCGTGAGGCTTCCCCCCGCTCACTTCAACACAACCAGCCCGCCCCCGGAAACCTTTCCCGAAAACAGACCCTCGCGCGCCCCTCACGGCAACACCAGAAACCCATGCGCCTCGAACACGCTGCGGGCGGCCGGCGACTGCAGCCAGTCAAACACCGGCTTCGCTTCCCGATCATCCCGATCGAGCAACACGAACCCATACCGCACCGGCGGATGCAGAGCCTCATCGACCTCAGCGACGACGCGCAGCGGCGCGTTCTCGCCCGCGGTTTTCCCTCGCACATCGGTCGCATAGACAATCGCCGCGTCAACCTCCCCGCGTTCGACATACGCCACCGCCTGACGCACATCATCGGCGGGAATCACCTTCGGCGCGACCGCCTCCCACACGCCCGCTGTCTGCATCGCCTGTTTCGCATAGCGCCCCGCCGGAATCCCCTCGGGATTGGCGAGCGCAATCCGGCCAAACTCCGGCTTCGCCAGGTCTTGAAGAGCGATTGTCGTCTGGGCCGCGCGGGCGGGCACGATCACCACCAGGCGATTGCCCACAAACGACACCGTCTCACTGCGCGGCCTCGTCCCGGCGACCTTGCCGGCCCACTCAGTGTCCGCGGACAGAAACAATTGCGCGGGAGCACCCGCCTCGATCTGCCGCGCCAGACTGCTGGACGACGCACCACTCACGGTGAACTCGGTCTTCGGATGGTCCGCCCGATAAGCCGCCGTCAGTTCACGAACCACATCGGACAGACTCGCCGCGACAAACAACACGATCGGCCCGGAAGGGACAGGAGCGGCCTGACGGCTCGATTCCCCAACGGCCTGGTTCGGGAAAAGGACGTCCGGCCCAGTCCCCGCAGGCTTTCCACAACCCGGAACACCCAACCCCCAGACCGCCAGCCAGACCCCCGCCATCACAGCCAGAAAACTGCTCTTGGTCTGTCTGCCAAAGCCCGGTACAAGATGGCCTCTCTCCAAGTCTCTCTCCGATTTCCAAATCAGAACCCGGCGTCGCCAGCAATGTCTTTCGAGACATTCCCAGCCCGTGTCGCCACGTCCAGAGAGTCGATTATGACCTGCGGGCCTTCAACGCGCCAACTTGCAGCGATCCTGCTCTGCCTCAGCTCTGGCTGGTTCAGCACCGGCTGTGCCGCCCTCAACGAAGGGCAGGGACCGACAAAAGACCCGTTCTTTTCGGTCGCCGACGACTCCGGCACCTCCCGAAACAAGACCTTCGCCACCGACGACGAACCCGCCTCCGGCGAAGCGCTCTCCCACACTTGCCGCTCCGGGTCACTCGCCAACAAATAGCGAGGCCTCTGGCGATTCGAAGCGGAACGCGTGAGCGCTCCCCTCGGATGGTGCGGAACGCGCGAGCGTTCCAACCCGCTCACATCCGCCCCGCCCAGATCACGCCAGCACTACGCCGCCCGCAACCACGTGGCGATTCGCGCGTCCAGCCAGCAGCCATCCGTCCATTGATGTCGCCCCTGGCCAATAAAGCCCAGGTGCCCACCCCCTGGCGCCATCTCGACCTGGACATTGGCCGGTCGATCAAGCCGGAGAATTGTTTCCGGCGGGATCATCGGGTCATCTTGTGACGCGATGATCAACGTCGGCGTCGTGATCGTGGGCACGAACTGGGCACTCGAGCAGCGATCGTAATAGACTTCGCCCGACGGATATCCTGCCAGCGGCGCGGTAAACGCGTCGTCGAACTCGCGCATCCCGCGCGGCTGCCGAAACGCCACCCAGCCACTGGCCGTCTGACACGCCACCGCGCCGCGCCCCAGGCTCGACTTCACCTTGCTCACCTCATCGTCGGCACACCGCCACGCATCGGGCAGGGCAAACTCTGGCAACTGCCGCGCCCGGCTCAGCACTTGCTGAACGCAGGACTTGGCGAAGTACCGGTCGTAGAAGCGGTTCAGTCCGATGGCCAGCCGATCGAGACACGCCGACAGTTCGACCGGGGGGCAGACCGCCATCACCCGGTCGACATTGCCCGGCACCGGATGCGAATGATCGCCGACCATTTTTAGGGTCAGATTGCCGCCCAGCGAGAAGCCCGCCACCGCCAGTGGCGATTCGTCGGTCAAAGCACCAATGAGACGACAGGTGGCCGTCACATCCTGCGACCGGCCGCTGTGATACGTGAAATTCGCCAGGAGCGCCCCGGCGCCGCTGCCGCGCTGGTCGAGCCGGAACACCCGCTTCCCCTCGCGCATCAGCTTGCTGGTGATGCGTCGCAGGTACGGGCTGCCATGACAGCCCGAAAGGCCATGAATGAGGAGGACGCAACGGTCGCCTGGACGCCAGTCCGCGGGACAGTCGTCGTGCAGCGCCAGACGGTCGCCATCGTCCAGATGAACGAGATGTCGCTCGGTGGTTTCGAGCCTCGGCGCGGGCATCAGATAGGCCGCAGCCAACGTCTGTGCGTGCCCGTTCCAAAGCAATGGATGGGGGCGGAACGAAGCCAGGAACGCCACGGTGGACAGAGCTGACGCGCGATCGAACAAGACAAAACTCCCTGCGTCCCTGCAGGTCGAGCCCAGGCCATCCTGGGCCACCTATTCCGACGGCGAAACCCTCGCCGCTACCGACCGACGGAGTCTAACAACTCCGGGCGTTCATGCTTAGTGAAATTTTAGATTCAGAAATTCCTGAACCCGGCCGACAATCGCCGGTTCGACCGGCAACCGCTCCAGACTGCTGGCGCCATAAAATCCGACAACTCCCTCGGTTCGATCGAGCACGAACTGAGCATCGGCTGGTTCCGCCAACGGCCCCCCGTGGCATAAGACCAAAACCTCCGAATTCACACGTTTTACCGCATCACACATCGACTGAACCAGTTGCGGCGACTCTTCCAGCGCCACGGCCGTCTTCGCCCCGATCAACCCTTTGGTAGTCAGCCCCAGATGCGCGATCACCAGGTCCGCCCCCGCCTCGGCCATCGCCCGGGCTTCGTCCGGATTAAACGCATAAGGTGTCGTCAATAGGTCCTGTTCGCGGGCTTCCCGGATCAGGTCGACTTCCAGGCCGAACCCCATCCCTGTTTCTTCCAGCCCCTGGCGATACTGCCCGTCAATCAGGCCCACCGTCGGAAAATTCTGCACCCCAGCAAACCCTGCGGCTTTCACCTCCCGCAGAAACAGCCGCATGATCCGAAACGGATCGGTGCCGCAAACCCCCGCCAGCACGGGCGTCCGCCGCACCACGGGCAGCACCTCGCGGGCCATCTCCATGACGATCGCGTTCGCGTCCCCGTAGGGCATCGTCCCCGCCAGCGATCCCCGACCGGCCATCCGAAACCGGCCCGAGTTGTAGATCACCAGCAGGTCGATCCCGCCCTCTTCCGCCAGTTTCGCCGAGAGTCCCGTCCCCGCGCCACCCCCCAGGATCGGCCGTCCCGCAGCCACCTTCGCCCGCAGTTTCCCCAGAATTTCTTGCCGCTGTGACATCCCATCCCTCGTTTCTGTCGCCCGCCAGCCCCCAACTCACGTCCCGACCGTATGCCGGACTCGTCACGAACTCTTCCCACAAAGTCGGTCGAGGTCGTCAAAGTAATTCGGGTAGGTCTTGGCGGTGCATTCCGGGTGGGCAATCGTGATCCCCTCCGCCCGCAATCCCAATAGCGCAAAGCTCATCGCCATACGGTGGTCGTCGTACGTATCGATCACGGCCGGCCGCAGCGGCGCGGGGTGAATCGTGAGGCCGTCCTCATGCTCTTCGACCGTCTGCCCCGCCTTGCGCAGTTCCGTCGCCACGGCCGCCACGCGATCGGTTTCTTTGTGACGCATGTGCGCCACCCGTCGAATCCGGGTGGGACCCACCGCAAACGGCGCGACGCAGGCGAGAGTCTGGGCGGTATCCGAGATCGCATTCATGTCGATGTCGATCCCCCGCAGCGGCCGCCCGTGGACCGTAATCGAATTCGCGCCCCACTCGACGAGGCACCCCATGGCCGCCAGCGCATCGACAAAGCCGACATCGCCCTGCAGAGCCGTGCGTGTCAGGCCTTCCACCGTCACCGATCCACCCGTCACCGCCGCCAGACCGAAGAAGTAACTGGCCGCGGAGGCATCGGGTTCAATGTCGTAATCCGCAGAGCGGTACGTCGCCGGAGCGATCTGGTAGCCGCCGCTCACCCGTTCCGCCGTCACCCCGAAGGCCCGCATGACGGCCACCGTCATCGCCACATACGGCTCGGACACGAGCGTGCCGCCGATCTCGAGACGAATCGGTCCCTGCGCACACGGTGCCGCCATGAGCAAACCGCTCAAAAACTGGCTCGACGTGCCGCTCGCCACCGTCGCCGTCCCGCCCGCAAGGCCCGTCCCATCGACCACCACGGGTGGACAGCCGGTGCCCGCTTCGCAGGCCATCGCGACGCCCAGTTGTCGCAACCCATCGACCAGGTCCTGAATCGGCCGCTCGCGCATCCGCGCATTGCCATCGAGACGGAACCGCCCCTGGCCCAGCGCGCACACCGCCGTCAAAAACCGGATGCTCGTCCCGCTATTCTCCAGCCACAGCTCGGCCGACGTAGCGGGCGGTCGCCCCGCGCAACCTTGAATTGTGATCGTCCCCGCGGGCACGTCCTGATCGAGCGCGAGGCCCAGCCGACGCAGGCTTTCGACCATCACCCGCGTATCCTGGCTGTCGAGCACGCCAGTCAGCCGGGAGGTCCCGCTCGCCAGCGCCGCGACAATCAACGCGCGATTCGTCAGGCTTTTCGACCCGGGTGGGCGAATCGAGCCGGAAACGGGCCCCGCCACCGGCGTCATCCGGCGAAGGGCCGTGGGCGGAACAGTGGGCGGAACGTCGGAAGCAGAGTGAGCCATGAAAACGCGGCGGCAAAGACGGGGACCGATCGAGCGGAAACAGCGCTGGACGCCCCCCAGACCCGTCAGAGCGACGCGGGCGAGCGGTCGCTCCAGCCCGGAATCGAGGAGCGCAAGTCGCGTCTCCGTAAGAAGTTACTCAAAATTCCCCACCCACGATTCGAACGTGGACTAAATGATCCAGAGTCATTTGTGCTACCGTTACACTAGCGGGGAATGCATAGCGCGGGTCCGACACGCGAAACCGATCAAAGGTTCTATCGGTTGGCGGAAGGCGGGTCAAGACGCGAGCGGAAATCGCCTCGTCACATTGCCCCATACGCGGCGCTGGCAGCGACGGTCCCCGCGCCCGGCGGGCACTTGTACCCGCGCTCGACCAGGCATTTTTCCAGAGCGGCAAGCACCAGCAGCACGTTCCGGGGCTGACTCGTTTCCCCCATCAGTCCAATCCGCCAGACCTTCCCCTTCATCGGGCCGAGGCCTCCGCCCACCTCAATTCCGAACTCTTCCAGCAACTGCTTCCGCACGCTCGCGTCGTCAACGCCTGAGGGAATCGTCACCGGGTTGAGCTGTGGCAACTGGAACCCCTCGGCGTTCGCATAGCCCAGCCCCATTGCCAATAGCCCCGCCTTCAGCGCCTTGTGATTGCGCAGGTGGCGGGCATGCCGCGCGGGCAGCCCTTCGTCCAGCACAATCGCCAGCGCTTCCCGCAGGGCGTAGTTCATGTTGATGGGCGCCGTGTGGTGATACGCCCGGTCCTGGCCCCAATAATTCTTGACCATGTTCATGTCGAGGTACCAGCTCGCCACCTTCGTCTTCCGCGTGGAGATCACCTCGACGGCCCGCGGGCTGAACGAGACCGGCGACAGTCCCGGCGGACAGCTCAGGCATTTCTGGGTGCCGCTGTAAATCGCATCGATGTTCCAGGCATCGACTTCGACAGGCACTCCACCCAGCGACGTCACCGCATCCACCAGCAACAGCGCCCCGGCTTCGTGAACCACTTTGGAAATTTCTTCCAGAGGCTGCCACGCCCCAGTCGACGTTTCGGCCTGCACGATGCCCACCACCTTCGGCCGGACTCGCTGGACTGCTTCCGCGACCTGCTCGGTCGGGAAGACCTGACCGTAAGGCTGCTCGATGACGGTCACCTCCGCCCCCGCCCGGCCTGCGACATCCGCCATCCGTCCGCCAAACACACCGTTCACACAGACCACCATCCGATCGCCCGGTTCGATCAGATTGACGACGCAGGTCTCCATCCCGGCACTGCCCGTGCCGCTCACCGCGAGCGTGAGCTGGTTTTGGGTGCAGAACACCCGCCGGAGCATTTCCTGGGTTTCGGTCATCACCTTCAGGAAGTACGGGTCGAGATGTCCGACCGTCGGTGCCCCCAGAGCCGCGGACACGCGCGGATGAACATCACTGGGGCCAGGCCCCATCAGTAGGCGACGGGGCGGATCGAGCGGAGCAAGGTGTGAGGTCATTATGGTTCGCTTCGGGAAGATCGTGGTCAGTGAGTGGTGGTCAGTGGACGTGCTGACATGGGTCAGGAGTATCGCAGGCCCCGCCGCGTGGCAACAGCGTGCGAACGTGGGTGGCCCGACCACCTGGTGGTCGGGTCGCGCAGCGACAGGAAGCCACACCTTTCGCGAGCAACCACCGAAAACAGGGACTTTGTCCGGTAAGTCTCTCGAGACGACCGGTGTACCTCACGCCCTATTCCTTTGCCTTCGCCACCCGCTGGTTCAGCAGCCAGGCGACGAGGTCGTAAAACTCGGCCTCGCTCACCAGCTCCGCCACGTTCGCGGGCATCGGCGACAGTTTCAGTTCAGCGGAATCCTCAATCACCCCTTTGCGCAAGGGGACCTCTTTTCCCTCGGCATTGGCGACGACGATCACTTCGCCCTCTTCCCGTAGCACCAGCCCCGACAGGCTCGTGCCATCGTTCAACTGGAACAAGCGGGCCCGGAATGCCTGATCGACATTGCGGCTGGGGGTCAGCGTGTCTTCGAGTAATCGATCCAGCCCCCGCAACCCAACGCCATCGAGGTCGGGGCCGACTTTCCCGCCCGCATTGTTGAGGCGATGACAGTTGGCACACTGCTTTTTGAAGACCGCCTCCCCGCGAGTCAGGTTGGCGTTGTGCCCCGAGAATCCCTGTCTGCGGGCGGCGATTAGGGCGACTGCCCGCACGTCGTCTGGGGGCAGATCGCGCGTCAATTCGGTCCACCGGGC
Organism: Planctomycetaceae bacterium; assembly: GCA_027489895.1. GTDB lineage: Bacteria > Planctomycetota > Planctomycetia > Planctomycetales > Planctomycetaceae > JAIXZD01. The sequence goes on along the minus strand of JAIXZD010000570.1, from coordinate 11,163 downwards.
AATCAACTCCTCCGACTTCAGCGCCCGCAGTTTCGCCTCGACCACGGTATCCCGCAGATGCCGGGGGTTGGACTTGCCCGCAGCCACAGCATCGAACAGGAATGTGACGCCCTCTTTGGAACCCGCCAGACCGCGCGCCAGCGACAGAGCCACCACATCGGATGCCGTAGCCCAGACTGTCGCCAGCGCCGCTCGGGATGGACCGGTTCCCAAGGCCCCCAACAACTCGGCAGCGCGCTGTCGGAGCGGTTCGGGAAGCGCTGGCGAGGTCAGGGTGATTAGCAGCACAGGCGTCGCGTCGGCGGCATCCAACACCACCAGGGACTCCAGCGCAAGCTGCCGCAGATTCGGATAGACCGACTCGGGCACCGCTAGTTTAAGCACAGCCCCACTCCGCGCCGCAACCCTCAGATCACGCGCCAATTCCAAAGCCTCCCGAGCAGCCGCCTCGTCGGCCGCTGTCTTCGTGTCAACCCTTGCTTGCGCCAGCCGGGCATCAACGACGGCGAGTGCCCACTCGTTCCACGAAGCGGGCAGTGGCTGTCCACGGCTGTCGAGCGCCGACCGACCGGCCCTCAAGACCGTCCCCTCGCTCACGGGAGTGATCTCCGAGCGACGACTCGCCAGCAGATCGAGCCGACCTGTCAGCTCCTCCGCAGGCGTCTGCCGAACCAGATGACCGACGTACTCCCCGATTCGCGGCGAGGCCACGAGGCTCGTCCATCGAGACGCCAGATACCCGGCCGCGCTCGCGTTCTGCACACCGAGCGAGACATCGGCGATCCGTTCGACCGCTGCCGGGCTGGAAAGACTCGATGACAACTCTGTGTTCCAGTCCGACAGCAGCGCGACGTGGTCCCGCAGTGCCATTCGCAGCACATGCCGGCCATGCTCGTTGTCTGCCGCGACCTTTTCAAGAGCCACCAGCAAGGCGGGAATCGCCGTTTTGTCCGGATGCAGGCCGAGCGCGTCGCCGGCACTCGAGACGACAAACGGGTCGGCGTCGGCCAGCAGTCGCAGCGCGAGAGAACGGTCGGAGTCGTGCCATGTTCCGCGTGAGGCCAGCAGTTTTCCCGTATGGGTCCGCACTTCGGGCTGTTCACTCGCGGCGGAGGCAGCCAATTGGTCGTCGGTGAGTGCTCCCAATCGCTCCAGCGCCCAGAGCGTATGGACGCGGGCCTGGGGCGAGAGCGGTTTTCCCAGCGACTCGACCAGCGAGGCCACTGCCGGTTGCCCCACCCGATGGACCAGTTGATGCACCGCCTGCGTCCGCACGCCCAGATTCGCATCCCCCAGCGTCGCCAGCAGTGTCTCGACGGACGCTTTCGTCAGATCGACCACGGGAGCCACATCGCGGCCGGTGTAGGTCACGCGCCAGATGCGGCCTCGTTCCCGGTCGCGTTGGGGATGCGTGAGCGGAACTTCGTAGTGGCCGATGATCCGGTTGTAAAAGTCGGCAATGTAGAGCGCACCATCGGGGCCAACTTTGAGGTCGACCGGCCGAAACCACGGGTCGTCACAGACGATGAAGTCGGGCTGTTCGACCGCCTTGTAGCCTGCGCCATGTTGCTCCAACCGGTCGTGATTGACCCGGCCCGTCACCGGGTTCCCGATGAACATCGTCCGAAAGTACTCGGGCGGAAAGTTGGTCGCTTCGTAGAACGCCAGTCCGCAAATCCCCGTCGAGCCATGCGAATGGGCAATCATCTCGGGGCCAAACCCCAACCCATCGTGCGGCTTCCCGAACGAAGGGTAGTACGCGCCACGCAACAGCATGTAGAGCGGGCGAGAATGGCAGTCGGCCGTGTAGAGATTGCCCAGATGATCGAACGCCATTCCAAATGGATTGACCTGCCCATGCGTGAAGTATTCGATGTGCGACCCATCGGGACGCAGGCGATACGTGTTCCCCGACTGCATGACGATCTCGCGACCATCGGCCCCCTGGACCTTCGATTCGTTCGAGAAGCCGTGGCAGGCGTAGACCCAGCCATCGAGCCACCAGTTGAACGAACTGGCCATTCCGTGCGTGTCTCGAAAGCCGATCGAGTTGTAGGCGGGCCGCTGCTCATCGGAGTCGCCATCCCCGTCACGATCGACAAACTTCCAGATCGTCGGGATCGAATGTCCGATCACGCCGTCATGCACGGCCGCGACGCCAATGGGAATGTTCAGCCCCGTCGCGAACGTCGACACCTTGTCGGGCACACCATCGCCATTCGTATCGTCGATGCGCTGAATTCGGTCTTTTCCCTGCCCCTCGGCCGCCGGGAAGGGATACTCCGTCGAGCAGGTGGCATAGAGCCGACCGGCCGCATCAAACGCGATGTTGATCGGCTTGGGCACGTCGGGCTCGGCCGCGACGAGTTCGATCTGAAACCCCTTGGGCAGGCGAAACTTCTTGACCTGCTCGGCTGGAGTGAGCGGTTCGGTGGACGCGACGAGTTCGACGGGTCGATCCTGGGCGGGGAGCGACACAGGAAGCAGCGCCACCGTCACGAGGGGAATCGGAACAAGTAGAAGCAGCAGAGCGAATGAGCGCATTCGATCGACCTTTCTTGAGATGATGCACTTGTCGTTGGCAGTCCCGACGACGTCTGGATCGCAAGCTCAGGCGAGCCGACCCTGTCAGGGGTCGAGATTTCGTGGGATAGGCTTCCAGCCTGTCAACTTTCCAGGCGTCCCCGAGCGGGTATGACAGGCTGGAAGCCTATCCCACTTCTTTACAGCCTCTCCGAGGTCGGCTCGCCAGGTCGAGTCACAGTTCGGGGCGCGTCGCTACAGCGACCAGCCCTTGCGGTACTCGCGATGCAACAGGTGCTGCAGCTCGGGCGCGTTGACCAGCTTCATCGTCGGGCCATCCCACTCAATGGGCTTCCCGGCCCGGATCGCGATGTTCCCCAGCAGCATCGCCTCGGTCAGCACCCCGGCGTAGTCGAAGTTCGAGAACGCGGCCGGGCCCCCCTTGCAGGCGGCAATCCATTCCTTCTTCTGCGAGTCGTCATTGCTCCCGCCCAGTCGCGGCAGGTACGGCTCGGGCTTCTTGAAGCCCTCGAAGTTAGCCACGGGCAACAGCTTGAACGAGGCCCCGTAGTCGTTCGGCGAGAACAGAATTCCCTTGTCACCCACCAGGAGCAGCCCGCTGTTGGACGGCTTCTCGCCGTACATGAAGTCCGGACTGGGCAGGTTCCGTTTGCCGTCCTTCATCCCTTCGTACCAGACCAGTTTGCAGGCCGGCATTGTTTCCGACCGCGCCGGGAACTGGAACGTGATCGTCGCCCACTGCTGGAACGTTTCGGGATTGAACTCGGAGTTCTCGGCCGAAATCAGGGAGGGGTAACCCAGCTTGAGCGCCATGAACGCCATGTTGGCGGTGTGGCAGGCCATGTCGCCCAATGCCCCCGTTCCGAAATCGCGCCAGCCGCGCCAGGCGAAGGGGTGGTAGGCCGGGTGATAGGCTCGCTCGGGGGCCGGGCCGAGGAATTCATCCCAGTGAACATGGGACGGGACCGCGGGGCTGTCGGCCGGTTTGGCGACGACATCCGGCGCCTGCTTCCAGTAGGGACCGCAGCGGTCCGTCCAGACATGCACCTCGCGGACGGGGCCAATCGCGCCAGCCCGAATCACTTCCACCGCTTCGCGGAAGCCATCGAGGGCCGTTCCCTGGTTGCCCATCTGCGTGGCGACGCCGTACGCCGTGGCCGATTCCCGCAGCACGCGGGCCTCGTAGACCGACCACGTCAGCGGTTTCTGACAGTAGACATGTTTGCCCAGACGAATCGCCCGCATCGCGGCCGGGGCGTGGGTATGGTCGGGTGTGCTGACGACGACGGCATCGATCTTGTCGCCCATCTCGTCAAACAGTTTGCGGAAGTCGTGATAGTAGGCCGCTTTCGGAAATCTCTCGCGCGAGACCGCGGACCGGTTGTCGTCGATGTCGCACAGCGCGACGACATCGCCATAGGCGCCCGCCTGCGCGATATCGCTTTGTCCCTTACCCCCGACCCCGATCCCGGCAATCCGCAGCCGCTCGTTCGGCGAGGCTTCCAGCGCCCACAGCGGTTTCGGAGCGGCGACAAACGCACCCACACCAACCAGGGCGGCGTTTTTCAGGAACGAGCGACGGGCGAGTGGCAGCGGCATTCGGGAGGTCTCCACGCAAGGGGCAATACGCCAGGCTTCCAGGCCCGGAACCGGACCGGAGCAGCTTCATCACATCGAAGTCTACCGGGGTTCCGCGACAACCGCCAACGCGGCCCAAGCGGTGCGGTCAACGGCAAAGGGTAGGGCCCGCCCTACGCTGGTGGACCGTGTCGATCCGGAACCGCTCAGCTGGATCAGCGCACGAAAACAGGGCGAGGGAGACTGCCGTCGCAGCTCACTCGCCCTGTTCAAATCTCTGGCTGACTCTCTGGAAAGAATCGGGCTACTTCACGCGGGCGCGGAACTCGCCCGTCACCGAATCGATTTCGATCTTGTCGCCGATTTCCACGAACGCCGAGACCTGCATGTCATGCTTGGTGTGCTTCAGAATCGCCGATTTCGTGATCTTGCCCGAGGTGTCGCCCCGTGCCACCGATTCCGTGTACTCGACTTCCCGGATGATGATCTTCGGGAGCACGACCGACAGCGGCTTCCCTTCGTAGAACGTCACTTCGCAGACGTCCGTCATATCGGGTGCCAGAAACGGAGCGATATCCGACAGCGTTTCTTCGTTGATTTCGTACTGGTTGTACTCTTCGTCCACGAAGACATGGACGGGGGCGGCGTAATACGAGTAGGTGCAATCCTTCTTGTCGAGCACCACGCCCGTCAGCTTGTCGTCGGCCTTATAGACCGTTTCCGAGATCCGCCCGGTCAACAGGTTTTTCGCCCGCAGTTTCACCACCGCGGCGTTCCGCCCCGACTTGTTGTATTCCCGCTTCAGCACCACCAGCGGCTCGTTGTCCACCAGCAGCACGTTCCCCGACTGCACATCGCCGGCGATCTTGACACTCATAGCGTTCAACCCGTCCTGATAAATCGACCCAAAAACCCGCGCGACAACCGGCTCATCCGCCCTGGCGCGGCTGCGGAAACAATCCGCCCTGTTCGCCGACAAAGCGGACGAGATTGTTGGCGAGATCACCGGCTTGGTCAAGACGGGCCGCCCACTCTTTCCCCCGCTTCGCCAGTTCCCTGTGCGAATGGACAAGCTCCCCCCAGGTCGCTCCCGGCCGTGGCGCTGGCTCCAGCCCGTTCCAATCCCGCCAGACCACCCGCAGCGTTTCCAGGGCCTCAGGCTGTTCCTTCGCCCCGTCACTTGCCAGATACCGGTCGAGAAACGCCTGCAGCTTCACGACATGCGCGGCATCCGCCTGAGGATACGCCTGCCAGACAAACGGCCGCTCGGCCCACTGCGCCCGCACAAACGAATCCTCACCACGGACAAAGTTGAGGTCGCAGCTCCAGAGCAACGGGTCGTACTCCGACTGGGGCAGAAACGGCAGGGCGTGCAGAGAGACCTGTCCGCGCTGCACACAGGTCCCTTCGAGAAACGGTTCGCCCAGCCACCGGCCCACCTCCGCCTGCCCCCACCCCGGCGACACGAACACTTGAATTGGTGTTGCACTTTCACGCCAGACATCCAGCCAGTGCCTCAACCGCGGGTTTTCGTAGCAGAACAGCGAAACGGTGATCCGGCCGTCCGCACGAAGCGGCACTCCGAGTCGCGACCGGAACGCCTCCTCGGCCCGATCATTGAACCGCGCCCGCCGTTCCAGCAGGTCCCGCTCTTTGAGCAGGCCCCCCGTCCGCGTTGTAAACCCCGGAAAGAAGAAGGTTTTGACCAAACCCGAGTCGGGCTGCGGTGACCGGCCCAGATGACAGCCCTCGACCCACTCCTCGGCCGACAGATACTCGAGGTTGATCCACACGGGGCGCGGTGTGGACCGTGCCAGCGCGGCGATGTACGTGGCCGGTAGCTCGCAGGCGAATGCCTCGATCACCACGGCCGCACTCTCAGCGTGGGGATCGACCGCCGGAAACGGGTCAGTCCACCGGCAGACTTCGACCGACTCCACCACTTGGACCGGCGCGAGCGGGTCCACTGCCGGGCACAGTCGCGCGAATGAGGCGAGATCGTCGACCCATAACCGCACGGGCAGGTGATGCTCACTTGCCAGTTGCCGCGCCAGGCGCCAGCAGACGCCGATATCGCCGTAGTTGTCGACGACGCGGCAGAACAGGTCCCACCGGCTCATCCCGACACCGGCCGCTGCCCCCAGGGCAGAGGCATTGTGGGGGGCGTGCGGTGCAGGTCGCGACGGACATCCCTGGGCCGGGGGTGGAAGTAGTTGACGAACCCGACCAGTCGTTTCACCGCCTCTTCATAAACACGACGGCCTTTGTCGACCGTCGCCTTTTCGGCATCGCCCAGCACCCCGGTGTCCGAATAGCTGCTCGTCCAGGAGATCACCGTAGCGGGGCCTGCGCCGAACAGATCGACCCAGTTGTATTCGTTGTCTTCGTCGTTGAACGAGATGGTCCCGCTGCGGGTCTGGTCCTTCCGCACGTTCTCTTCATCGAGGTAGAGGTAGAGCGAGGTTTCCAGTTCGCAGGCGTGCGAGCAGCCGCCGGGGAACTTGCTCTCCCGCCAGCCGGGCAGAAACGTCTTGTCGACCGTAAGTAGATTCCACCACGCAATCACGACGCACTCGGCATCGGTTTCGACGTTCGCCCGCCGGGCCGCAAGGTCGAGGTTCGGCATGTTCGAGCCGTGCCCGTTGAGCAGAATGATCTTTTTGAAGCCGTGGTACGCCAGCGATTTGACGACATCGAGCACCTGCTCGATGAAGGTCGAGTAGTGCGTGTTGATCGTGCCGGGAAAATCCATCACATGGCCGGTGTAGCCATAGGCAATGGGCGGCAGGACGAGAATTTTTTCTGAGAGTGCCCGGCCCGCGCCATGCGCGATGCCGCCGGGACAGACGAGATCGACATCCAGCGGCAGGTGCGGGCCATGCTGCTCGACCGCCCCGCAGGGCAGAATGCAAACCTTCCCCAGATCAACCGCATCGTTGATCTCGGGCCACGTCAACTTCTCGTAACGATGTTCTGTCTTCGCACGCGACATCAACGCTCTCTCTGTTCATTGACCGGCAAATGGACCGGGGGCGGTCGGGGCTATAAACAACTGTTTGCTCATGCCATCGGAAAAGCTCGCCAGAGATATTCTGACACACCTATTCTTCATCTGGCACCGAAAAAAATCTGGTCCCGAACTCGCATCTGTTGGAAGAGGCGATCAGGGAAGCCCTAACCAAGTTTTCACAACGACTTCGACACTCGCCAAAACTTCGGAAGAAACTGCTCCCAGCCGACGACTCAGTTTGACCGTGGGGATTGTGACGAGGTTTTGTGCATCGAACGCGCCGGGCTTAAGGAATGGCAAGTCGCACCGCACTTCAAATCGACTTCCCCGAACCGAAGTCGTATGCGGAACAATCGTCGTTAGCACGCGATCCGAGTCCTCGTCAGGCGAGAGCGAAAGTACGAGACCTGGACGAATCTTTGCCACCATCCCCAGGTCAACCAGCCACACCTCACCTCGGCGAGGACGAGTACTCACTGGCCTCCTCCTTATCGAGCCTCTGGAACTGCTCATCGGCGAGCGCAACGAGTTCGTCCGGCAAGAGATCACCGTCAAACCAATCCGTCGCCCGCTTTAGCAATTCGGTCAAGACTTCGCGTTTTTCAGCGATCGCCAGGCTGTCAAAACTCTGCAGCAAGCGCAACCCTGCCTCGGACATGATTGGCCCTTTAGCAAAATCCCTACAACTGTGTTTCCGCCACTTCGACCGCTTTCAACAGCCCCTTGGCCTTGTTCACCGTTTCAAAATACTCTTGTTCGGGAACGCTATCGGCGACGATCCCCGCTCCCGCCTGGATGTACGCCGTCTGCCCCACCAGCACCAGGGTCCGCAGGGCGATGCAGGTGTCCATGTTGCCGGTGAAATCCACGTACCCGACCGCCCCGCCGTACGGTCCGCGGCGGTGAGGTTCCAGCTCGTCGATGATTTCCATCGCCCGCACCTTGGGCGCACCGGAGACCGTCCCCGCTGGCAGTCCCGAGCGCAAGGCATCGAGGGCCGACTTGTCTGACCGCAGTTTTCCCTTGGCATTCGAGGTGATGTGCATGACGTGGCTGTACCGCTCGACCACCATCACATCGCTGATTCGCACACTCCCATACTCGGAGACTCGCCCCAGGTCGTTTCGTGCGAGATCGACCAGCATGACATGCTCGGCCCGCTCCTTCGGGTCGGCGAGCAGTTCCTCAGCCAGCGCCCGATCTTCTTCTTCTGACGCGCCGCGACGACGCGTGCCTGCGAGCGGCCGGATCGTCACCTCGCCCTCTTCCACTCGCACCATGATCTCGGGCGAACTACCCACCAGCGAACAATGGGCCGTTCGCAGCAGGAACATGAACGGTGACGGATTCACCACCCGCAGCGCGCGGTAGATATCGATCGCCCGCGCCTGCGTCTCCAGCTCAAACCGCTGGCTGAGCACCACTTGAAAGATGTCCCCGGCCCGGATGTATTCCTTGCTGTCCGTCACCGCCTGCTCGTACTGCTCTTTGGTCTGATTGGAACTCGCGGGGAGCGACGGCTGGCCCGAAAGGTCGATGTCCGTCAGTTGCAGGTCGCAACTGCCCCGCTGCAGGCGGTGGCAGAGTTCATCCACCTGTCGGCACGCCTCGTTGTACGCCATCCGCAGATCGCGCGGCTGTCCCAGGGGATCGGTCAATCGCGCCTGGGCGACCACCTTGACGGTCTTGTTGATCTGGTCGAACACCAGCATCCGGTCGTAGAACCCGAACGAAAGGTCGGGCAGCTTGCGGTCATCGGTGGGCGGATTCGGCAACCGCTCGACATACCGCACTGTGTCGTACCCGGCGTAGCCGACCGCCCCGCCGACAAACCGCGGCAGCCCCGGCGTGTGGGCCGCCTTGTACCGCGACAGCAGCCGCTCCAATTCGCCGAGCGGGTCAGGACTGTGAAACCGATGCTCGGGCAGCGGTTCCGTTCCCGTGTGGTCGCGAATAATCACATCGCGGTCAAACGCCTCGATCTCCAGAAAGGGATCGCTGCCGACGAAGCTGAACCGGCCGACCTTTTCTCCGCCAATCACGCTTTCGAACAGGAACGCCCCCGCACCCATCTGCAGTTGGGCATAGGCACTAACCGGGGTGAGCGTGTCGCTCACCAACTGACGGTAGACCGGAACCAGATTGACACCCTCGGCCAGTCGGCAAAACGTCTCAAAATCGGGGCGATACGCCGGCATGACCACTCGGTTCCACACAGACAGGGTATCGGCGGCGAAAACCTGGTCCGCAGCCGGCGAGTTGACAGAAATCCAGTCCCACTTAAGATTTAACGTAAGCTACCAGACACCGCGCGGGACTCCAAGGATTGGTCCGCCACCACACCCGGCAGATTAAGAGCGTTCCACTCGCCGAGAGCCGGAAGCGTCAGCCCTCGGAGTTTCGACGCCCGCCTGCCTGGCAAATCGCCTCCACGAGCCTCCCCATGAAATGCCGCAACTGCACCAAGCCCGCCACGCTGCACATTACGGAGGTGGTGAAGGGTGCTGCTCAGGAACTCCACCTGTGTGAGGAGTGTGCCCGCGAGTACCTCAGTTCTGCCTCGGCCACTAAGCCGGGCGACCCGATCGCCGATGGTTCGATGGACGAATCGCCGGACGATGTCGGCGAAGAGTCGACCCAGGCGGAACTCGACCATCTCGACAAGCTCGTCTGCCCCACCTGCGAGCAGACCTTTCGCGACTTTCGCAACCAAGGGCGGCTCGGCTGCCCCCACTGTTACGAGGCATTTCACGACGAGCTGATTCCATTGCTCGAAAACATCCACGGGGAAACGCAGCACCTCGGCAAGATGCCCCGCCGCGCCCCGGACGACAGCCAAAAGCATTTCCGGCTGATCAAGTTGCGGAACGATTTGCGATCCGCCGTCGCGGAAGAATCGTACGAGGAAGCCGCCCGCCTGCGCGACGAGATTCAGGCCCTCGAATCCGAACTGCATCGCCCGGTCTGACGTGACGCACTCTCGCCAACGAGCACGCTAACACGCTAAACAGGCGAGCCGACCCTGTGAGGGGTCGGTGGAAAGTCGGGATGACGATTGCATTCGGGACGAAGGAATCGCCCCTAAATCAAGTGCGTTCTCCCCTTGATTTGCCTTCCCTTCGTGCCCTTGGTGTCTTGGTGGTTCACGAGCCCCACAGTGTCGACGTTGAACGCAGACTGGCGTCTGCGTTGGGAACTCTTACGAGTTCCGCTACAGGTCGCGGTCAACGCGTCGCGGTCATCGACCGCTGATAGCACTCGGCCAGGTAGATCATCACTTCCAGCGCCAGGAGATCGGCCCGTCCCAGAATGTGCCGCGAACTGCGACTCCCGAGGCCGCTGACCAATTCTTCGACCCGTCCCAGGTGCAGCCGCATCACTTGCCGCGGCGTCAGTCCGGCCGCCGCGACCTCTTCCGCAAACTTGCGAATCTCGGCCACCAGGCTCCCCGAACCAATGATCACAAACGTCCGGAGCAGTTCCTGGTAGTACTGTCGCAGCTCAATGGGAATCGCCCGACTGGACGCCTCCCGCTGCTCGGCCCCAATCTCGACCGCAGGCTCATTTCCGCTGTCGACCACCCGTCGATCCGACGGGCGGGAAGATATGGTTCGCTGGACAACTACGGTCTCTTCGAGCAGTTCGGCGATGATCCGCCGTTGCTCGTTCAACAACCCGGCGGCTTCTTCACGGTCGCGCAGCGAACGACGGCGATCGGTGACCGCCAGCCGGTAATGGTCCTGGACCAGGCTCGCCCGCTCGACAGCGCGGCGAAGGGTCACACCCAGGGCAGGGGAGTACCAACTCGCCGGGGTGACCAGCAATTCCGCTTCGAGCCGTTCCACCTCCAGCACCAGTTGATCGCTGGGGCGCGTCGACAAGACGACGACCGGATCGAGACAGCCGCCACCACGCAACGCCTGTAGCAGCGCCAGTTCGCCAACCGGCGATTCAAACGCTCCGGCCACTCCGTCTCCCGGAGCCGAGCGACAGAAATCCGCCTCGAACACGAGGGCATCAAAGCTCTCTTC
>JAIXZD010000048.1 GCA_027489895.1 Planctomycetaceae bacterium | reverse complement strand
TGCACCAACCGTCCGCCCGAGGTCGAGACGTAGAGCTGACCCTCGTAGTGCAATGGAGACCCCAGCGGCCTTCCGGGTAGTGTCTGGCTCCAGAGGACCTCGCCCGTCTCAGCCTTGAGTTGGACGAGCCGCCCCGTGCGCGACGACCAGGCCAGCCAGGCCGTTTCGCGACCGGGAATCACCTGCGGAAAAAACGGTGGCTCACCCCCCAGAGCACGCCTCCAGAGCAGATCGCCCGTCACGCGGTCGACCCGGGCCAGCGTGTCGCCCACCCAGACCGGCACCCCCGTCCCCGCACTGACTTCATCCGACCGCAACCGCTGCCGCCGCCCCACCCAGACCGAAACCAGCGCCGGTTCCTCGGGAAAAGACTCAGCCGGTTGGGACGTCGCATCGCGCCGCGCCAGCTCTAGCGCCAACGCACGAATTGCGGCCAGTCGCGTCTGGATTGGCTTCAGCGTCCCGCTCGCCGGAAATCGCAGCAACAACTCACGAAAGGTTTCGGCCGAGGGAGTGAGCGACTTCGCCGTGACCGAGACATCGATCTGCTTCAGCAGCGCATCGATCTCGGTCTGCTCCGTCAGCGCCGCCCGCGCCGCTTTCAGCGTCTTGTCGATCTCCGCGAGCAGTTCCGTCGGCGGCGATTCGACCGAACTCCACAACTCGACCAGCCGCGACGCGACATGGGCCGCATCGAACTCGGCCGGGCGCCGCAGGCGGATCGTGGCCTGGCCCGCGCCAATCGCGATCCGGCCCGCCGTCTTCACGACATACCCCCGCAGCTCGCCAGCGGCATCACGGAACTCCGGGCGGTCTTTGAAATCGGTGATCAGCGCCTCCAGCGCCCCGTTGGCGCGCGACCAGTCCGGCGCGGCGCCGGACACAAACTGTTCGACCCGCGCCTTGGCGACATTCTGCAGCACCTTCGGCACTTCACTCGCGCTGGGGTAAAGCTTCAGAAACTCTTCCCAGCGCGTCACCGCCTGGGTGAATTGGCCGGTGTCGAACGCCATCTGCGCATCCGCGAGCGCCTGGTCCCGCAGGTTCTGGGCCGCCCAGAAGTAAAACGTGATCGACCCCGCAAACAGAATCACCGCGACCGTGAACAACCCGATAATCAGCGGCGAACGCGCCAGGTCCTCTTCCCCGGGACGCACCAGCCGACGAGGTGGTTTTCCAAGGTCCGCCTGCGAGTCGTTATTCTCCGAACGATCACCACTCCCGCCCTCGAAGGCGTCGTCGAATTCATCTTCACTGGAGGGCTCATCGACCGGTTTCCGCACCGGGGAGCTCGCCAGGAGCACCTCCGCCACGGGTTTGGGGGGCAGGGCAGGAGCCGGAACCGCACCAGGAGCCGCGCCGGGGAGATTTGGGCCGCCGCGCTTCTCCATCCGCGCCTTCGCGGCCTTATGTCCCACAATGGCGGCCAGAGGCAGGTTCTCTTCAGTGATTGGTCGCAGTTCCGGAGGGCCCCCCTCGCGCGGGTTGGGGGCCGGGGGCGATGCGAGGCTGTACCCCGCATCGCCGTCCGCCAGTTCGGCTGGCGTCGCGTCGACCGTTTGGGCCGCAGAATCTTCGTGAAACACCAGCCGCGTGTCGCCCACGCGAATCACATCGCCCGCCACAAGCTCCGCGGCATCGGTCGATTTTCCATTGATCTCGACACCATTCAGCGAGACCGCCGAAACACGCCAGCACACTTTCTGATATGCGATCCGACAATGGACCGCACCGGCGTCCGCCCCGCCCACGCGGATGTCGTTGGATTCGCGAGTGCCCACCATCAGCGCGGATTTCTTCCGCAGCGCGACCCGTTCGCGTGTTCCGTTCGGTCGAATGATCTCCAGGTCTGCCATGCCGCGAGGGGTCCTTCAGCCCCTGGTAATCGGTCGATCGATCAGTATCAGACAGCAAGCAGGTCGGGCCTGCCCGACACCATCACTTTTGACTTTTGCCTTTTGACTTTTGCCTTGCTCCGCGTTGACGTAGCGAGGCACCAATCGACGGACGGAGCACTAATTCTCACCCGTATGACCGATCATGCGAATCTTCTCCATGCCCGCTTCCTGTGCTGCATCGATGACGGTAACCACCGTTTCGTGAAATGCCGAGGGAGACGCCGCGACGACCAGCTCGTACCGCTGCGTCGTCCGCATCTGCAGCTTGAGCCGTTCCAGAATCTGCTCGGGCGTCTGCGCCGGTTCGTCTTCAATCAGCACATGATTGTTGTCGTCAATCGAGACCCGTATGCAGGTTTGTTCGAGCTGCTCCGGCGTGAACAGCGACTGCTGCGCCCCCGATTGATCGGGGTTCGGCGCAGGCATCTCCAGCGCTTTCTGCAGCTGGAGCGACGCGGTGATCATGAAGAAAATGAGCAGCAGAAACGTCATGTCGACCATCGGCGTCAGGTCCATCTCCTCTGTGTCGGGGGGACGGCGACGCAGCTTGAACGGAGGCCCGGCCTCGTCAGCCTCGGCCGGGGCCGAAGATGAGACACCTGCCGAGTGACCTGCCGCGACCGGCTCCTCGGCAGCGTGTGCGGCCACGTGTTGCTCGACGCGTCCTGGTGCAACAAATTCTTGCACGGCCGGTTCTGGCGCAACCTCGGCTTCCGCCTGATATTCGGCAAAGACAATGTCGTCGTCACCGGGCGGGGGAACCGGCTGGTGCGCGTCCGGTTCGGAAACACCAACATCTTCGGCCGGCACTTCATCGGTCGCTGGAACAACCTTGAGCGCACCGCACTGCGGACAGGGGACCGCCACGCCAATCTTTTTGTGCGAGATGCTCAGCCACAGCCCGCACCCCTCGCAACCATATTGAATCGGCATGACACGCCGCCCCGCAGACCACCAAACGCCCGACCGCTCTTTGCGAACACCGCCCCGCCAGAGTTGGCTTCCAGACATTCGCAGTCTACCGAACTCCACGCACCACCGCGCCAGTGCGCGATACGTACCAGGGTCAATCCGCTGAGGCTCATTCACCACCAAGACACGAAGACACCAAGGAAAGGCAGGTCGAAGAGCCGGTGACATGGGCCAGCCCGTTTGGACCATCGGGTGATTCTGTGTTGAGGTAATGGGACGTGTTGACCACCAAGCTCACACCAAAACATCCCACGTCACATCATCTCTCACCCAGCCAGACCACAAGACAACAGGCCACCACCCGCAGCGATGGTCCCTGCCTCGCGGCCAACAGCTCCAGCCCTTCCACCTGCCTTTCCTTCGTGCTCTTGGTGCCTTGGTGGTGAACGAGCCCTCCAGATCGACGTCCGCCCCACCCGCCTTTCCTTGGTGCCTTCGTGCCTTGGTGGTCAACAAACCCCTTCTCAACCGACCAAGCGGCCTTCCCTCACGATTGCGAGCTTTTCCGGTTTGACCTTGGACTTTTCCCGTCCGCCCGGCACACTCCGAAGAGTCTTCTTGAAAGGTCACGCCGGATGCTTTCCACCCGTCTCCGCCCGCTGCTGGTCACCGTCTGCCTTCTCCTGATGGGTGCGGTCGCCTGGGCGCAGCCACCTGCGCCCCCTGTGCCACCAGGTGTTGATCTCGCCGATCAGGAAGAGCTCGCGTTCAAACAGGCCGCGGCCCTCGTCGATTCCACGGTCGTGCGTCTGGAAACTGTGGGCGGGTTGGAACGGATTGGCGAGGTCTCCACCGTGACCGGTCCCACCACCGGAATCGTCGTCTCGCCCGATGGCTATCTCCTCACCAGCAGCTTCAACTTCGCTGGAAAGCCCAGCAGCATCCTGGCGACCCTCCCCGATGGTCGCCGTCTCCCCGCACGGCTGGTGGCGACCGACCATTCCCGCATGCTCACACTGATCAAGATCGACGCCGAGAACCTCGTCCCCGCCGTCGCACCACCCCCCGGAACGGTTCGCGTGGGCCAATGGGCGATCGCCCTCGGACGCACCTACGACGG
>JAIXZD010000342.1 GCA_027489895.1 Planctomycetaceae bacterium | reverse complement strand
GCCGCCCCGGCAAACGTGTAGCGATGCCACGTGAGCAGCGACTGCAGACGCCGCGGGTCGTGCGCCGCCATTCGTTCGAGGTGACTGTAAATCGCTTCTTCAAGCGCACTGCGCACCGCATGAAACGACGCATCGCGGACGAGGTCTTCGCGCGATGCCGTCGGGGAGCAACTTGAGAGCTCCAGCACCCCGCGCAGAAAGCTGGCCCAGGTGGGCAATAGTCCCGTGATCTTCCGCGAGATCACCATCCGCCGAATCGTGACGGCAACCGTCGCTTCACTCGAAAACCCCGGCGTGCGCTGGGGCGATACATAGAGCGCCCCGGCAATCGTCGCCGTCCGCTCCTGCCGGATCGGAATGATGTCCAGCGGCGTCTCGCGGAAGTAGCTCTCCAGTTCGAGTTCCAGCGCCTCGGGATCGGGCGTCGGGTCGAACCAGGGAACATTGATCACGTTAACCCGCGTTTTGTCCCCCCCCAGGTGAATTGGCACCGGCAGAAAATCCGCGAACTCGCGTATCGCTGTTTCCAAAACCTCGCGGCTCTCGGCGTACTGCCGGAACAACGGCTTGAGAAACAGCGTGACTGAGGTCCCCACCCGTTCCCGTGGTGACCACGACAGCTCGATGTCCGTCCCCGGCCCGGCTTCCCAGCGCACCCCCTCGGTCGACGCCGCCGAACGCGTCTCCACGACGATCCGGTCGGCAAGCAGAAAGGCGCTGAACAGCCCGACACCGAACTGACCGATTAGCGCAGATGAGTCGCCCGCCGCATCGGGGCCTTCGGATGGCCACCGCTTGATCATCCCGGTGATGCCCAAGCCGAGCGTTCCGAGGTACTGCTCCGCTTCGTCCGCCGATAGACCGATGCCATCGTCATGGAACGAGAGCGTTCCCAGACCGGCGGACTGTTCGATTTCAATCCGCCCGTGATGCCGGAGGTCGACGCTGCGCCTTCGCATGATGGCGTCGTGGGCGTTCTGGATCAGTTCGCGAATGGGGGTGTCGGCCCGGCTGTAGAGCGACTTCCCCATGATGTCGATGATCCCGGCGATATCGACGCGAAACGGGATCCGTCTGGTCCAGGGAGTCGTCATACGCAGTCTTCGCCTGTTCTGGCCGACTCATCCGCGGTGACCCCGACAGGTCAACCCCGGTTGACCTTCGGAAATCCATCGGGCGGGACTCATTCGGGACGAGGTTTGGGAGGCAACAGTTGCAGAGTGACGAGCGGCTTGCCATCGGGAGTCTGTCGGTTCAGTTCATGCCATTCTTCGAGCAGGCTCTGGACCTCGCGCTCGGTCGGGTCCCAGGCGGCAAGGCGCTTGAGAACCGTGCCCGCCCCCTTGACCTCTTCCAGGGCGACGAGGCACCTGGCCAGCGATTTCCCGGCGGTAAACACCGTCGCATTGTAGCCCCGCCGGGCGGGCAATCGGGCTGCAAAGCCGCTGGGCAGGCCATTCATCAGCGTTTCCAGAACGAACCCAAAGTGCCCCCGCGCCACGCCGACATCGCCATCGAGCAGGGCAATTTCGCCCAGCAGATTGTGTGCGGTGAAAAAGGCGCGGCAGTCGGACACGAGGTAGAGTAGTTCATCGCGAGCGATGTCGTACTCTTCCGCCCGCATCATCGAGTGGACCTCGTCGAGATCGTCCTCCCGCTCCCGTGCGCAAAACGGTTCGACCAGCGCAAGGCCGCCTCCGGACAGCGCCTTCCACTTCAGCGGAATCTTCGGTTCGCGCGAGTCGTCGTCATCGTCGTCAACGGGTTTCCGCTTCGCACCAGCAGCTTTCACTGGTTTCCGAACCGGCTTGCTCTGCTTTTTGGGGCCGGGTTCGGCCATAGGTCTCGCTCCTCAGGCCCTAGCCTGCCACGCAATGATTGGTGAGCGTGCCCAATCCTTCGATCGACACGTCCATCGTGTCGCCCGGCTTCAGGAACACCGGCGGCTTCCGCGCCATCCCCACTCCGGGCGGAGTGCCGGTAAAGATCACGTCGCCAGGCTCCAGTGTCATGATCTGCGACAGATAGGCGATGATCTGCGGGATGTTGAAGATCAGTTCTTTGGTTCGCGACGACTGCATCTTCACGCCATTGAGCGTCAGCTCAATCGCCAGATCGTGTGGATTGGCGACTTCGTCGGCCGTCACCAGCCACGGACCAATCGGAGCAAACCCGTCCGGGGTTTTGCCCAGCAGCCACTGCTTGCCCGGCTTGTGCAACTGCCAGTCTCGGGCCGAAACATCGTTCCCGTTCATGTAGCCAGCGACGTATGACAGCGCCTCGGCCTCGGCGATCTTCTTCCCCGGCTTCCCGATCACCACGACCAGTTCCGCTTCGTAGTCGATCTGGGTGCAAACGGAGGGCAGCGGTACCGCGCATCCGGGGCCGGTGATCGCCGTCGTGAACTTTGAGAAGCAGATCGGCTCTTCCGGGATCGGAGCACCGCTTTCGATGGCATGATCGCGATAGTTGAGGCCGATGCAGATCACCTTGCCCGGCGAGCCTATGGGCGTTGCCAGTTCACCAGTGACCCAGGGACCATTCGCCCCGGCTTTCAGCACCGCCGCCTGGGCACGGGCCAGGCCACCGGCATCAGCCAGCAGCGCCTTGAGGCACCCGGGAATCTGGGGATCGACCGCCGCCAGATCGAGGTACTTGCCATCAATCACCGCGACGAGTCGCGTCGCCCCAGCCGTCTTGACTCGCGCCAGTTTCACCGCATTCGCTCCTGTGGTTCCAAATCCTGTCGTGCTTCGGCAATTCGCAGCTTAAGTCGAACAACCAGACGAGAGAGGATACGCGAACCCGCCGATCCTGTCATCCAGCCGCCGGTCTCTCTCATCGGGCGATTGCATCGTTCAAGGCGTGACCAATCGTGAAGAGATCAGGGCGAGTGCCATGCTTGCACCGTTTCGGGGCAAGCATGCGACCGTGGAACGACCGTCCGCCCAATTCAATCCCCGGCAACCGCACCGCTGGCGGGACTCGTCTCCCGGGCCACGAGAATGGGAATGACCTCATCGTCGGCCACCACATAGAGCGAATCCGCAGCCGTTGGCTTCACCACCTTGGCCCCGGCGAAACTGCTGAACGCCGGCAGAATCGCCACCTGCGGGCCACACAAAAAGCACGGCAGACGCAGCCCCTGACCACCGCGCCCCGAAAGATACGCCGCCGGATGCACATGCCCCGCCAGGACGTAGCCCGATTCCGCTGGTTCCGGGTAATGCCTCAGCGCGAACGGGCCCAGCCGATACGGTTCATCGACAACCTCAATCCGCCAGTCCAGCGGTGGATCGCCAGCCGATTCATCGTGATTCCCTCGAACCAGCAGCATCGACAGGTCGGGCCGCGCACTGCGCCAAGCCGCGATCGCCGCCAGCGTCTCTGGTTGGCGACCAGCCCGCGCATGGAGCATGTCGCCCAAGACCACCAGGCGAGTCGCCCCGGTGCGGTCCAGAGCACGCGACAGACGTTCCAGATCGGCCGTGGTCGTCCCACCGGGAATCGGCACTGACAAGGCCCGAAACGCCGCCGCCTTGCCCCAGTGGACATCGGCCACAAACAGCGTGCGTTCCCCCGGCCAGTAAATCGCCTTCTCGGGAAGCAGCGACACCGCTTCACCAGCCAACGTGGTCATCACATCCATGCGCGCACATCCCGACCAACCAATCGAACCCGTCAACTCAGGGGGCCAAATCGGACACCCAATGCCCAGGCAAGCGGAATTGTAACGGAACTCGTGAGAGTTCCGCCTGGCGACGCCCCCCAAATGAACAAACAACCGACCTCGTCAACCTACCTCGCCCGCTACCGGCTCGCCGTTTCTTTTGGCAGTGCGTCGCACATCTGCAGAGCCAGTAGCGGAAACGCCGTCCCGCTGTAGGTGATGTAGTGCGGACCATCGGTATTCAGCGACCGGGTCCACCAGCGGCCCGAAACCCGTTGATTCGCCAGCAGCCACTTCACGCCCGACTGAATCCGCGCATCGCTCGCGGGCAGCCCCGATTCCCTCAGCACGATGATCGCGAGCCCGGTCTGGTGTCCGTCACTTGCGGGCGCGGCAAACTCCGGCTCGGCCCGCAGCTTCTTGGCCCGGTTGCCCTTGCCCCACTGCTCGGGTTCCGCGAACTGCCGCAGCGACCAGCCGCCATCGGCCTGCTGCTTCTTCAGCAAGCCCTCGACCAGTTCGGCTTTGCGTTCCGCGGGGAGCAGATCGGGGACTCGACAAGCCGCCCAGAGCAGCAGCACGCGTCCATAATCGTGGGGTGGCGGAGTCGTTCGCAGATAGGTCCACAGCCGTTCGACGCGGGCTTTCGTTTCGTCATCGGACAGTCCCGCACGCCAGCCCGGTGCGGCCGCCACGGCCATGGCCGCGACCGTCGCTTCGTGAAACGCGTCACTTTCGTAGGGTGGCCAGCAATCGAGCGTCCCCCAGGTCCCCATTTCAAGCTGAATGTCGAACATCAGCTTCATCGCGGCCTGTGTCTCCGACGAGAGCGTGCCGGTCAACTGGGCATCCCACTCGGCCAGACCAGCGGCGGTGTAGATCACCTGGGCGGGGCGCGTCGACTTCTTCAGCTCTTCCACCGGTTGCGTGGAGAGCGATCCCAGCGTCTTGACGAAGAACGCACGCGATTCCTCTCCGGGCTTGCCCAGGCTTTTCGACAGTGCGGGCCGCACGAGCATGTACGTCCCGTTGGTATGACAACTGACGCAGCCCCGCGAATCACTCCACAACCGATTGCCCTGTTCGAGGTACGTGACGGCCGCCGCAACGGAGACCGCTGCGGCGACGGGCTCGTCCGCCTTGGCTTGCGGGACCTTCGTCTCGCCCGCCTCGTATTGCGGCTTGTCTTCCGCCCGGAGACCGGTACCGGTCAGCAGGAATGTCAGACACGCCATCAGACAGACGCAGCGGCAAAACGTGAACTTCGACACCAGGCGATCCCCTGTAAATGGACTCGGCGCAGGGACGGATGATCGCGCGATCGGATCAGGCCTCCAGCCTCCCCGCCCCCCAGTGAGGGTCAAAGGTAGATTCGCACCCCGCACGAATCAATACCCGCCGATGCAAATCGGGGTTTGTTCGCGACTGAGAAGATCTTGGAAGGCACGCGCTGTTCGGTCGCTTCCCCTTCATTCCGTGTCGGCCATCGCCTCACACAACCAGTTCCTCACCAGGACGAAACAGTTCCAGCCTGGGAATCTTCAGGTCGTGCAGTTCACGTTCGATCTGCTCGCGAAACGCGGGTTTCGTATGGACGATGCTGACGCTGACGGGCCGGCCCAGTCGCGTCAGTTGATCCGCGACATCGCGCGGCGTCAGATGCATCGATTTGTCGGCCAGCCAACGCATGGACTCTGGAAAACTGCACTCCAGCACCACCCGCTCCAAGCGGGGAACTTCTCGCAGCCGATCCCAGACGTTATCCAGCGCCGCGGTATCAGAGATCAAGGCCACCGCCGCAGTGGGGGATTCGACCAGAAACCCCAGCGTCGGGATGACATGCCGCAACTCCAGCGGGGTGACCGTCAAATCTCCCGTGACCACGGGTTGCCCAGGGACGAGTGTTTCCCATTCAAAAAACTTCGTCCCGACCGCGCCAATTCGCACCAGGTCGGGCCAGATCACATCGTTGAACAGATGCCGTTCCAGGACGGCCTGAGTCTCCACACTGACATGGAGACGCACGGGCTTCCGATTGGGCGCGAACACGTTGTCCAGAAAGATGGGCAACGTCGCAATGTGGTCCATGTGCGTGTGGCTGATGAACACGTCGGTGAGGGCCAGTTGCTCCTCGACCGTCATCAGTCCGATGCTCCCGGCATCAATGGCGACTCGACCATCGATCACATAGGACATCAGAAAATGTTCGCGAGATACGGTTCCCGCCGCGCCGGGCAACAGTCGGACTCGCATCACCAGGTTCCTGCTCGATCCTACCGACCGCCGCCACAATCCTCACCACACCTTCGTACACGCCCCTTCGTGATACTCCTTTTCAGCCCCGCATCCAAGCCTGCCACGCGCTCTGCTTGCAAGCCAAGCTCTTCCGCGGCAACTTCGGCTGGAGTTCCACTCCAGAAACAGTCGCTTGCGTCGGCCCCTCGGTGACGTGAAGGGTTCGCCGATTGAAACTCTCACGAGTTCCGCTACGACCGCGTGGGAACTGACTCAGTATTCGTTCTGTTCATCGCCACCCGTGGCCGCGACAGCCGGGGCACTGGCGAGTTGAGACGTCTGCCGAATCCGCTTGGTATCGACCTCCTCACGCAATCGGGCAATCGCCGCAGCGAGCGGCAGCGCCCCAACATCTCCGTCGATCCGGTCGCGAACGGCCACCGCGCCATCTTCCGCTTCCTTCGCCCCCACGACGAACATGTAGGGCACGAGCGACACTTGCGCATCGCGAATCTTGTGACCGATCTTCTCCGGTCGCAGATCCGTCGTCACGCGGAATCCTTCCGCCGCCAGCGCCTTCTCGACTTCCAGCGCGTACGCGCCGAACTTATCGCTCGAAATCGGCAGAATCCGCACTTGTTCCGGAGCCAGCCACAGCGGAAACGCCGCCGCAAAATGCTCAATCAGCACACCCGTAAACCGCTCCATGCTTCCCAGCGGCGCCCGGTGGATCATCACCGGCCGATGCGGCTTGTTGTCCGCCCCGATGTACTCCAACTGGAACCGTTCCGGCAGGTTGTAGTCCAGCTGGACCGTGCCTAACTGCCACTCCCGGCCGATCACATCCCGCACCATGAAGTCGGCCTTGGGGCCATAGAACGCCGCTTCCCCTTCCCGCGCCGTGAACGGCAGCCCCAGTTCGGTCAGCACTTTGCGCAGTGACGCCTCCGCCCGCTGCCAGTTCTCTTCCGTCCCCACGTACTTGTCGCTTTTCGGGTCCCGCAACGAAAGCTGCACGCGGTAGTCATTCAACCCCAGCGTTTCGAGGTGATACCGGACCAGTTGCAGCGTCGCCCGGAATTCGTCCTCCACCTGTTCCGTCGTGCAGAACAGATGTGCGTCGTCCTGGGTCAATCCCCGCACTCGCAGCAGCCCATTCAGCTCGCCCGACTGCTCGTGCCGGTAGACCGTGCCAAACTCCGCCAGTCGCACGGGCAAGTCGCGGTAGCTCCGCGGCTGCGACTTGTAGACCTGCGTGTGGTGCGGGCAGTTCATCGGCTTGAGCAGATACCGCTCCTGCTTCGACTGCCAGTCCCGCAATGCGGCCATCCGCTCGGCCTGCGGTGCCCCCGGCTTGTACGCCGAGAGATCGCAGTCCAGCAGCGCCACAAACTCGACGAACTTGGCTTCCTTCTCGGTGGTCAACGTCCCGTCATTCAGCAGCGTGATCCACCGATCGATAAACGCCCCGGCCGGGTGTCCGAACAGCGGCGCGAACTGCGAATCGCGGTAGTACGGAAAGTGACCACTTGTCTCATACAGTTCGACCCGCCCGATATGCGGCGTGTAGACCGGCTGGTAACCGCGCTTCAGCAGCTCGGTCTTGATCCAGTCTTCCAGCAGCGTCCGGACCGTGGCCCCCTTGGGCAGCCACAGGCACAGCCCAGGCCCCACTTCCTGACTGATATGAAACAGGTTGTGCTGTTTCCCCAGCACGCGGTGATCTCGACGCTTTGCCTCATCCAGTTGCGTCAGATGCGCGTCGAGATCCTTTTCGCTGAAGAACGCCGTCCCGTACAGACGCTGCAGCGGCTTCCCGCTCGCATCCCCCTTCCAGTGGGCTCCGGCGACGCTCAACAGCTTGAACGCCTTGATCTTCCCCGCATCGGGAATGTGCGGCCCGCGACACAGGTCGACGAACTCGCCCTGCCGGTAAAAGCTGAGCGACTCATGGTCGGCCAGACCCGTCGCAATGTGGTTGGCCTTGAGCTCCTGGTTCAGGTCGCCCACAAACTTCACCGCTTCGTCCCGAGGCAGTTCGAACCGGTCGAAGGTCTCCGCGTCGGCGACGATCTTCTGCATCTCCGCCTCGATCCGCGGGAAGTCCTCCTCCCGCAGCCGCTCCGGCATATCGAAGTCGTAGTAGTACCCGTTTCCTGTCGTCGGCCCGAACGCCAGACCGACATTCGGGAAGACCCGCATCATGGCCCGCGCCATCACGTGCGCGCACGAATGCCGCAGCACTCCCAGCGATTCCGGGTCTTTCTCCGTCAGCAGCCGGAACTTCAGCGGCTCGGTCGAATCGGGCAGCGGCCTGCGCAAATCAACGATTGTGCCGTTGACCATCGCGGCGATGCACGCCTTGGCGAGGCGGGCACCAATCCCTTCCGCAATCTCCAGAGGAGTGATTCCCGAGGGGTAATCCTTGACCGAACCGTCCGGCAACTGAACCTGAGGCATGAGACTTCCACGCAAATGCGTCGGACGTTCGCGTTCACCGGTACAAAGGGTAAACCCCGCGAGCCGTCCGACCGGGCGAGACCGCACTATAAGGACAGATCAAACCGGCTCCAAGAGGCGATTGAATCTCCTGCCGCCCCCGTCGCTCGTCCCGCACGCCCCGCTCCCCCGCAAACACCACTGGGAGCCGGAAGCGTCAGCGCCCGGAGGTCGCTCAAGCAGGCACAAGCCAGCGCCTGCGAATTCGTTCGGACTCATTCACACAAAGCCTGTCTCGTACCCCGCTCGTCACCCTACTCACCCCTCCGCCACCCGTCCGCCAAACTGCCGCACCGCCTCGTAGATCACCGTGTTCGCCGTGCTCGCCAGATTCAAACTGCGTACCACGCTCCGCATCGGCAGCGACACAATCTGCTCTTCACGCCCCGCCAACAGGCCCGCCGGAAGTCCTCGCGACTCGCTGCCAAACACCAGCACATCGCCCTGTTGAAACTGGGCCTCCCAGATCGACTTGCTTCCGCCGCATTCCACAAACCAGAACCTCCGGTCACCCGGTTCGCTCCCCAGCCGCGCGAGCAGGCACGACCAGTCGTCGACCGCCTCCCAATCGAGGTGCGGCCAATAGTCCATCCCCGCCCGCTTCAAATGTTTCTCATCGAGCCGGAACCCCAGCGGCCGCACCAGCCACAGCTTCGCCCCGACCGCGACGCACGTCCGACCGATGTTCCCCGTGTTCGGAGGAATCTCCGGCTCATGCAAGACAACGTGCAGCAGCGGCCCATCCACAAATCCCCTCGCCCTCTCAGACCAGCCCGAATCCACAACGATCACACCAGCTGTTCGACTCCCGGCATCGAACGTCGACCTCCCTCCCGCCGCACCGCCCGGCACGATTCCAGCGCGGGTCACTTCTGCTGCGGCAACTCCAGTGTCATCCGCTTGCCGCCCCGCACCAGTTCCACCCGCAACCTGTCGCCAGGCTTCCGGGCTGTCACCGCATATCGAAACAGGTCGGATTCACGTCGCAGATCGGTTTGGCCATCCACGGAGATCAGCACATCATCCACGAGAAAACCGGCCCGTTTCGCGGCCGCATGCTCTCCGTATTGCCCCATGTATTCCACTTCCAGAGCCATCTCCTCCGGCGCAATCTTCAGTTCCTTCCGAATCGCCTCGTCGGCCGCGATCAGTCGCATCCCACCGGTTGTCATCCGCCGCAACCCCCAGGCCGAGGCCCGCCACGACAAGTCTCCCGCGCGGCGCCAGCCCTTAGGCAACGTCCACTGCAGCGTGCGACGCGCGTCACCAGTTCGCACTTCGGCCTCAAGCGTCCCACCCTCGGCCGGAGTCCGCTGCAGAACCCATTGCACATCGGCAATCGACACCAGCGGTTGCCCCGCCAGCGAAACGATCTCGTCACCCGGCCGAAACCCCGCGTCTTCCGCCAGCGACCCGGCCGCCACGGTTCTCACGGTGCTGCGTTGTTCCGGATCGAGAATCAGTCCAAGGCTCTTTGGGTGCGGATAAGGAAACAGGATCGATTCCGGGATCGGTTGCCCCTTCTCGCGATAGAGTTGCCGCTGAGCATCGCCAATCTGATGGCAGTGAATGCAACTCTTGACGACATTCCCCGTCGTCGCGAGCGTGGACTGGTACCGATCTTTCAGCGACGGGTATTTCTCGGGGCTGCCAAACTCCAAGGGCGCGCCGCGCTTGCCGGCGAGTTGCTCGCGGTTGCCGGGATAGCCCGCATGCAGTTCCAGTGCCCCCTCCAGCGCCCGCGCCAGCCCGGGCAGCGACACATCAAACAGCCAGTCGGTCCGATGCGACCGCGTTCCAAACCGACCATAGATCGTCCCATCGGCGTTCAACAGAAACACCGCGAACGATTGATCGGTATCAAACTGAAACAGGCCCAGATCCAGCCCATTGGTCGACACCTGCCGAACGCAGACGAAACGCTCGAGCAACGGCCGGATCACCGGGTCTCGGTCGACCAGCTCATCATCCAGCTTGACGCACTCTTCACAGGGAATGCACCGCAGCACCACCAGCAGCGGCTTGCCGGTCGATTTTGCTTTCTCGAACCCGGCCGGCAGATCGTTGTAGATCCAGAACCCCTCGGCCTCGACCTTCTCCCGATCCTTCCGCACTTTCTCTTCCCGGGTTTGGGCGTGCGCCGTGATCGTTGCGACCGCGATCAGCAGGATCGCACTCAGCAGCCCCGTCCCGCGTCCGTGCCAGCGGTGCGCTGCCCCGGCCGTTTTCGTTTCCGATCCTGCCATCGCACGTCCTCCCGGTTCGTTTCGATCCACACCAGATCCCGAAACCTCTGTCTGAATTCTCGATGGAAACCCCAAGCGTGAGCGAGGGACCCGGCATGGATTCCGGGGAAATCGTGATCTGCGGGGAGCGCGTGGTCCCTCGCTCGCGCTTCGGGTTTCCAAGAACTCACAGCCTCGAAGAGGCTGTGAGTTTTAGTGGGATAGGCTTCCAGCCTGTCGGATCTCCAGGCGATGCGGAGACAAAACAACAGGCTGGAAGCCTATCCCACTGATTTTTTCCCCGCCGCAGAGGGTAGCGAGTTTCTCGGGCGCTCCCCAAGCCAGGCCAATCGGAGGCGTCAGATACCTGATGTCCCTCGCCGGGAGTTGCGAATGCGCACGAGCACTTCCACAGCATCGGCACGCGGAGCCATCAGCCCGGTGTTACTTGAACACCGTTACTTGACCACCGTCAGCCACAGGGCCGTCAGATCGGTGACCAGCCCGACGCGCGGCAGCGTGGCCGTGCGGACGATCGCCGCGTCGCCCTCGCTTTT
>JAIXZD010000558.1 GCA_027489895.1 Planctomycetaceae bacterium | reverse complement strand
GACAGCGAACCCCGCTTCCGTGGACACAGCCGCGCTGATCGCCGAAGGCCCCGGCCCCGATGCCCGCCACCGCTGGCCTTTGGAAGGCCCCGGCCCGTGGCTCCTCGGGCGCGACGCCCTCCTCGCGACGCCATGGGACCGAGAAATCTCCCGCAACCACGTGAGGCTCTCTCGCACGCTCGAAGGCCTGCTTGTCGACAAATTGCCCCAGGCCCGCAATCCGCTGTTTCACGAGGGCCAACCGGTCAACACCTGCCAGCTCGCTTCGGGTGGACAGTTTGTGATCGGGACGACAGTCTTCCGATTTGTCTCCGGATCGGCGGCCCAATCCCCCGCATCCCCCGCGTCCCCGACACCGACGGGCGATTCCAACGGGTCGATTGAGCAAGTCACGTTCACCCGCCAGACGCTCGATCGCATCCGCTACCGTGACGCGGATCGCCGGATCGAGATTCTTTCGCGGATGCCCGCGATGATTGGCGACGCCGCCAGCGACGACGAACTGGCCCCACGTCTGGCGGGCCTGCTGCTGGCGGGCGTCGCCCATGCCGAAGCGGCCGCCCTGGTCGAACTGCAGGCCGATGGCACAGTCCGCGTGCTGGCCTGGGACCGTCGCCGTGAGACGGAAGGTGTGTTTCGCCCCAGTACCAAACTGGTCACGGAAGCGGTGACTCGGCGGGGGGCCACGGTCCTGCATCTGTGGGACGCGGTCTCCCAGCCCCGCAGCGTCAGCGAATTCACGGCGACTCAGGAACTGGACTGGGCCTTCTGTTCGCCCGTCCCCGCGCCGGGCGAAAGGCCATGGGCGTTCTACCTAGCGGGCCGCATGGATGGGCTGGGTATCGGATTGCTTCCCCCGGTCGAGGGAACCACCGGGCGATCTTCTACACCGACGGGCGGCGAAGCGCTACAGGCCGATGTCAAATTCACGGAACTCGTGGCCGAATTCGTGGGCTCGGTGCGTCGCCTGCGGGGGCTGGAGCGAACGCAGACGGGGCTGCGGCAGTTCTTTCCGCCGGTCATCCTCGCGGCCCTCGGGAAAGATGACGAGTCGCAGCTGCTGGCCCCGCGCGAATCCGATGTCACCGTCCTGTTTTGCGACTTGCGGGGCTTTAGTCGTCAGGCCGAACTGGAGCGCGACAACCTGATCGCCCTGCTTGACCGGGTCAGCAGCGCGCTCGATGTTGTCACGCATCACATCATGGCCCACGGCGGAGTCATTGGCGATTTTCAGGGCGACGCCGCGATGGGGTTCTGGGGTTGGCCGGTCTGGACGCCCGACGACCCGCTGCGGGCGTGTCGGGCGGCGCTGGCGATTCGGAAAGCGTTCGCGGAAGCGGCGGAGGACCCGCAGCATCCACTCGCCCGCTTTGCGACGGGAATGGGCCTGGCCCGGGGAAAAGCCGTTGCGGGGAAGATTGGCACGACCGACCATGTGAAAGTGACGGTGTTCGGGCCGGTCGTGAATCTGGCCAGCCGGCTGGAGGGGCTGACCAAGCAGCTCCGCGTGCCGATCGTGCTCGATGAGTCGCTGGCGAGCGTGGCTCGGGAGCATCTGCCCGCCAGCGAAGGGCGGGTCCGCACGCTGGCCCGCGTGCTGCCCTATGGCCTGGAAACTCCGGTGCTGGTGGCGGAACTGATGCCGGGCGAGCAGGAACTGCCCGAATTCACCGCGGCACACCTCGCCGACTACGACGCGGCGGTCGAGCATTTTCTGGCCGGTCGGTGGGAACCGGCTTATCGACTGTTGCGGACGATGCCCCCGGGGGATCGCGCTCAGGATGTGCTGACCGGGCAGATCGTGCAGTCGGGACGTGTCGCGCCGCCCGCGTGGCCTGGGTATCTCCGCTTTGAGGGGAAGTGAGTGAGGGGGGGCGCGAGGGCGTTCGGCGCGAGCCGGTCTGCCTCCGGGCGCTGACGCTTCCGGCTCCCCCCGGATCAGGACTGTTCCTGATGATTGCCGTCGCCCGGAAATCGGCGACTGCACGCTCTGGACGAGAATCTACCAACCCGGGCTGGCTGAACCGGTTAGAATTGCGATAATCGCGAGATGATGGTTACAGAAGTGTAATGGTTGTTCCCGAATTCTGTGATCCGCCGACCGCCAGTCGACGTTATCCAGCGGGCCGATAATCAGTTTCAGTTGGTGCGTCGGGGTGGGATGCAACCTCAGGCTGGCCTTTACGTCTGCCTGAGCGACCTTCCTCGCAGAATTCAGTCGGTCCGATCCAAAACATCCGTCAAGGAGCAGTAGCGCCATGAGTTACGGGACGTACGACAACGACAATTACGGGGCGGTGTTCGCTGCCGATGCGGCCGCGTCCGAACGGGGCACGTTCATTCGTCGCGTGTACGGACATGTGTTCGCCGCGATCCTGGCGTTCATTGGGATCGAAGCCGCGCTGCTCAACATGCCCGGCATCGACGATGCGTTTGCCCGCGTCTTCTCGTTTCGCTGGGCGCCGCTGGTTTTGATGGTGCTCTTCATGGGGGCCGGCTGGCTCGCCCGGATGTGGGCTCATGGCTCGACATCGCCCGCGATGCAGTACACCGGTTTGTCACTTTACGTGATGGCCCAGGCGGTCTTTTTCGCACCGATTCTGTATGTCGCCAACAAGTTCGTGGGTGGTGATGTCATCACCACCGCGGGCTTCCTCACGCTGGTGATCTTCGCGGGACTCACGGCGATCGTGTTCGTTTCGGGAGCCAATTTCAGCTTCCTCGGCACAGGGCTGATGTTCGCGGGTTGGGCGGCGTTTGCCATCGCCCTGTGCGGTGCCCTGTTCGGCTTCTCGCTCGGCATGTGGTTCAGCGTGGCGATGGTCGTCCTCGCCAGCGGCTACATCCTGTATGACACCTCGGAGATTCTGCACACCTACCGCACGAACCAGCACGTGGGGGCCGCCCTCGAACTGTTCGCGTCCGTCGCGATCCTGTTCTACTACATCCTGCGGATCGCCATGTCGCTCAAGAGCGACGACTAAGCTTGGCACAGGCGGACGGTTCCGGACGGACGGTTCTGGACGAGTCGTAGCGGAACTCTTGAGAGTTCCCCAGCGTGTACGACAGCACTCGTGACCGACCGCCTCTGTCTCTGATGGATGCCACTTCTGAACCCACCCGGTGGAGCGGTTTGACGGACCGCTCCGCCGGTTTTGCTTTCCAGCCGAGCTGTTCTCG
>JAIXZD010000418.1 GCA_027489895.1 Planctomycetaceae bacterium | reverse complement strand
TCCGCGGAAACCGAGGGGGAGCCGACAAGAGCTGCGGCCCCCGTCAAAGAGATTCCCGACGCAGCCCCCGGTCCAGACCGGAAACAGAGTCGCGCCTCGCGCAGCGCCGCGGCACCACGTGCCGTGGCCGAAAAACCAGCCTCGAAGCGATCCGGTCACCGTGGGCACAACACCACGCCACCCGGCGCAACGCCTGACGACAAATCCGCGCGGAATGAGGCTGCGGCAACAACGATCGAACCTGCGGCCGCCTCCGGAAACGACCCATTCGACGGCGTCGTCCCCGAGTCGGCCCCCGCCAAATCTCGTCCTCCGGGCGGAGCCGAATCGGCCCAAAGGCTGGCGGAACTGACTCCCCTTTCAAAACAACGGGAACAGTTGATCGCGGAGATCGAGACGGCTCGTCGCGACAAAGATCTCGACGGCGAGTTCGATTCCGCATTCCAGTTGCGCGAGGTGGAACGGGCCATGTTGCGACGGATCGGCACCTGGCCCGAAGCCGAGCAGGTGCCGTTCGAGCCGCTGCGGGACCAGCATGTGGGGCTGCTCAAGTACCTGGCCGACCAGTACGAAGCCGACGATGCCAAGTCGTCCGAGCGGCTCTGGCGCGAGATCGTCTTTCACCTGGGTAAGCTCGACCGGGCCGATACCTGGGTGGGCCGGACGGCTGAAACGGAGCTCGACCGGGTGGCGCGACTGGCCGCGGCGACCGCGGCCGAACTCGATCAGTGGAAGACCGGCCTGCGTGAAGAAGAGCAGTCACAGCAGTTTCGGGACAAGGGAGACCTGGTCTCGGCCCTGGATGCCGCGCGGGCCGCAATGACCTCGAAAGCGGTCATTCTGGGGACGGAATCGCCCCGCTACGGCGCGATGTTGAACAACATTGCGATGCTCTGCGAGGAAACTGGCCGGGCCGACGAGGCGGAAAAACTGTATCGCGAGGCGCTCGCCGTCTATGCGCAGGGTGTCGGAGCCGACCATCCGGAATGGAGCAAGGCCGCCCTCAACCTGACCGATCTGCTCGTACGGCAGTACCGGATTGACGAAGCGAAGAAACTGCAGGCTCAAGCGATGTCCGCGCTGCGATCCAGTGTCGGAGAAAAGGACGTCGAGTATGCCCGGGCGCTGCATCTGTACAGCCAGATTGCCCTGGCCGAAGGCGACTACGGACTGAGCTACGACCTCGCCGTCCGGGTGGTGGCGCTGCTCGAAGCGAATCCGCAGGCCAAGGGGATCGACCTCGCCTCGGCGAGCCATCAACTGGCGACGACGCTGCGATTTCTGGGGCGACTGACCGAGGCCGAACAGGCCGCACAGGTCGCGGTGACACGGGTCGACAAGGCGACCGGCCCTTCGGATCTGTCTCGCGCAACGGTCCGGTTCAACCTGGCGTTTCTCTGGATTCGCATGGGCAAACTTCCCGCAGCGCAAGACCTGCTCGCCGAGGCGCTGGCCATTGCCGAGCTCCCCTCGCATGTCCATACCCCGCAACGGGCGAAGCTGCTGGTCTGTCAGGCCGACTTGCGTGACGAGCAGGGACAACTGAAAGCCGCGGTCCTGCTGCTGGACGAAGCGCTGCCGCTGCTGCGGGATACGCTTGGTCCCAACCATCCCGACGTCGCCTCGGCCCTGAATGACCTGGCGCTGGTCCAAATCAAACTGGGGGCGTATGCCAAAGCGGCGGCACTGCTGGTCGAGGCGCGGGCGATTCAGCAGCAGACGCTGGGGGATGAGCATCCGCTCTCGGTGATCACGCTCGAAAACGTGGCTCGCCTGGAACAGGGGCGACGGAACCGTGCCCAGACACTCAAACTGGTCGAGCAGGCGGCCGAAACGGCCCTCGAAGTCTTTTCGGAAGAGCATCCCGAGTATGCCCGCCACCTCTGTGTTCTGGGGAAACTCGCTCGCGAAATCGACGAGACCAGCCTCGCGGAGACGTTCCTGACTCGCAGCCTGGAACTGCTCTCGAAGGAAGTCGGCGAAAAGCATCCAGATGCCGTGCAGGCGGCCGCACAACTGGGCCGGGTGCATGGGCTCTTGCAGCATGCCGATCGCGGCGAGACGCTGTTGAAAACAAGTCTTGAGTTCGCCGCGGAGACCGTCGGTCGGGAGCATCCGCAGTATGCGGCGCTGTTGGGCGAACTCGGGGCGTTCTACCGCGATGTGCAGGATTACAAACAGGGACGGATCGCACTGGAAGAGGCGAGTCAGATTCTCGTCCGGACCCTGGGCGAAGATCACCCGGAATACATCCGGATGGTCGACGAACTGGGGCAACTCTACCTGGCGTCCGAAGACGCGGTGTCCGCGCACAAGTACCTGCAACTGGCGGCCCAGAAGTCGACGCGACTGCTGGGGGCGTCCCACCCGGACACGATCGCGGCGCTGGAGAATCTCGCTGAGGCGTACGACCTGGCGCGGCAGCCCGACCAGGCAAAAGTTCTCAGGACGCGGGCCGAGGAATTGGCGCGGGCCCAGTTGGAGCAGGCCTCTGATCCGGTGTTCGAGCAGTTGGCGGAGGAGTTCGGCGAAGGCGTCACCCGGTAGTGGGTGAGCTTGCCGCGTCGCCTTTAACGCTGCCTCGTGCGGGCCGCTGTGCGGGGGAAGGCTCACGCCTTCCGCTACATCTCGCGGGCGGGCGCTATTCCAGCAGCGACTTCTTGCGTTCTTTCTCGACCTGCCCGCGAAGGTCTTTCTCAAGCTGGATGATGTCCCGCAGCATCTGCAGCGCCTCGTTCAGCGATTCGAGCTTTTCCATTTGCGCGAGGATCGCTTCGAGGCGTTCAATGATCGCCGCGAGATCATCGAGGACCGCATCGGCCGAGGAGAGAGCGGGCTGTTTGTCGGCGAGGGCGAGCCGCAACAGGCCGATGTCGTCGCGGAACCGCTTCAGGTCTTTCTCGTTGACCGTCGCCAGGGGCCGAATAATCCCGTCATCGAGGCGTGCGAGCAGCCGCTGCATATCGGGAACGGCGTTGTTCTCGATCTCGTCGCGGAGATCACCGAATGAAAGCTGAATGGAGATCAGCTCATTCTCGTTCTTGAGCAGCCCGGAATTGACCCGCTCCACTGCGGCGGAAACCGCCTGCTGCAGTTCGGTCTGCTTCGGCAAGTCGGCCGGTGTCGAGGAGAGCTTCTCGGCCTCATCGAGCTTGGCGCGATGGACGAGCAGGTCCTTCCGAGCGGATTTCACCTCGTCCAGAATCTGCTCGAATCGGCGGCGGAGGTTGAGCTCTTTGCCGGCAATCAGGGCCAGCAGTTCGTCGTTGGAGACAATCGTGAACAGCAGCTTTTCGCCCGCTCGTTCGTGCGGGCCGGTGAGCACGTCGCCATCAATCGCGACCGGCGTGAGCGCCAGCCGCTGCCCCAGCTTCAGATCCAGCGGGAGCACGTCGAACTTCTCGGCCACTTCGAACTCGGTGACGGGTCGGTCGCCCGGCTGTTTCACGAAGGGGCGCGTCGTGGGCTGCGTCGCATCATCGACCAGCAGATCGAACCGCAGACTTTTGACGCCATAGTCGTCGAGCACCTTGCCCACCAGCGGGATTCGCGCCTGGCGCGTGATCGAGTTGCCAATCCCCTTGAGCCGGAGATCAAGTTCGGGCGGCAGATCGGGCTGGACGGCCACCGAAATGCGAATCGGCTGCGGGCTAATGATCGCGTCTTCATCTTCGAGGGTGATCAGGACGACGCTGTCGTGGCCCAGGGGCAGCGG
>JAIXZD010000467.1 GCA_027489895.1 Planctomycetaceae bacterium | reverse complement strand
GCCCAACTGCTTCAGGTTGTTCTTGCACTGCGACCGCCGCGCGGCCTCGCGCGCCTGCTGCACGGCCGGCAGCAGGAGGGCAATGAGGATCGCGATGATGGCGATCACCACCAACAGTTCAATCAACGTGAAACCACGTCTACGCATCTGAGCAAAATGCATGAGAATCTTCCGAATGGGTTCGAGCGCGGAACCAAGAACAGGCACCTCGTCTGACTCTACTCCTTCGTCGGGTGCCAGAGCAAGCCCCGCCAACCCACGATTTACTCAAAGCTCGCAGGGACTCCCGGCAACACCAAACGCTCAAAGTAGCGTCCGCGTCGCGTGCCACAGTCCCGACTTGTGGTGTCGTACGTCGATCGGCACTCCCGGGCTAGCCAGCAGTGGTCTCCGGCATTGTTTCACGCCCAACGCCCCTACTTTGCCGTCGCTTTCACCATCAAGCCAGCGAGCTTTTCCTTCAGCCGCGCCAGTTCTTCCGGGTTTTCCGGGAGGGTTTTGGCGTCGGCCTGGATTGCGGGCAGCAGGTGCTGCCAGACGAGGTTGAGCTGGGCCTGCATGTCACGGGTCTGGGCGGTCATGACGATGACGGCGTCGAGTTCGGGCAGGACAATGCAGAACTGGCCGTCTTTCCCGTCGCCTCGGAAGGCGCCGTTCCGGCAGCGCCAGAACTGGAAGCCGTACCCCTGGTCCCAGTCGCTGTCCGGGTTGCTGCCGTTCGAGACCTGTCGGGCGGTCGCCTCGGCAATCCAGTCGGCCGGGATGAGCTGCTGGCCGTTCCACATCCCCTTTTGAAGGTAGAGCTGGCCGAACTTGGCGATGTCTTCGGTGCAGAGGTAGAGGCCCCAGCCGCCGATGCTTTCGCCGTCGGGGCTAGTTTCCCAGCGGGGCTTCGCGATGCCGAGCGGGTCGAACAGGCGCGGCTGCAAGTAGTCGACCACCGTCTGGCCGGTCACCTTCTGGACGATCGCCGAGCACATGTACGTCGCGGCCGAGTTGTACTTGAAGTGCGTCCCCGGCTTGTGGGGGACCGGATGCGCGAGAAACAGCTTCCGCCAGGTTTTTGATTCCCGCAGAGCGGGTTCGGTCTCGTGGCCTGTCGACATCGTCAACAGGTCGCGGACGCGCATCGCCTTGAGGTTGGCGGAGGGGTCGGCCGGGGCGTCTTCGGGGAAGAATTTGAGGACATGGTCGTTGAGGGTCAGCTTGCCTTCAGAAATGGCGAGGCCGACGGCCGTCGAGGCAAAGCTTTTCGAGAGCGACCAGAGGACGTGCGGTTTGTCGGCCGCCTCGGGTGCCCACCAGCCCTCGGCGATCACCCGGCCATGCCGCAGCACCATGACGCTATGCATGGTGTCGACCTGAGTATCGGCCGCTTCAACAAACGCGCGGACGCCCGCGGACGAGACCCCCTGCGATTCGGGCGTCGCGCGGGGGAGAGGCGATTCTTCCGCTCTGGCGGAAGAGACCCCGGCGAGAGTAAGGGAAATAGAGGCGAGCAGGGTGACCGCGAGCGCACGCGACATGAGAGTTCTCCAAAGGTTTTTGGGGGCGAGTCTTTTTTGACAAGGTCGGGGGAGAGGCAATCGGTGCCGAAGAGAACAGGCCCAGACGCACACCGGCACAGGAGGATGGCGTGTTGTTGATTGTTTCGGGCGTTGGTCGCGAACGGAAGGCGGTTGGCCTCCGGGCGCTAACGCTTCCGGCTCCCTTGATGACGTCATCGGCCGACAACGCGGCAACTACACCGGGCCAGCAGTTCGGGCTCGTCAAATAGCCCCACTTTTGACTTTTGCCTTGCTCCCAACACGACATCCAGCAACGAGTGATTTTCGGAGCCCCTACTTCCGTTCGCGGGTGTAGCGGATGCGGCAGCCGCGGGCGAGAGTCTCGGCTGGTTTGACGGGTTGACCGGCGAGGGCCGCTTCGATGGCCTGGACGACGTAGTGGTGTTTGACTTCGGCGGGGTTGCCCGCGTCGTCGAACGCGCCCTGGTAGACGACGCGACGGTCGGGGCCCAGGACGAAGAACTCGGGCGTGAAGTTGGCCCCGTAGGCCTTGGCGATTTTCTGCGTCTCGTCGAAGAGGTACGGAAAGGAGAAGCCTTTTTTCTCGGCCCGGGCCTTCATATTGGGGAGGCTGTCTTCCTTCACCTTGTTGACATTGATCGCCACGAGGGCGACTTTGGCTTCAGCGCCTGACGCATAAGTTTTCGCGAGGGCGAGAAGGCGGTCTTCATACTCGGTCGCGACGGGGCAACTGTTGCAGGTGAAGACAACGACGACCACGGGCGTCGCCTTGAGATCGGCCAGGGAATGCTTTTTCCCGTCGACGCCGGGCAGATCGACCCAGGCGGGCGCGGGGCTGCCGGGGGAGAGCACTTCGTTGAACTCGCCAGCGGGGGAGAGAGTCGACCTTGCGAGCATCCCGAAGTGAACCAGGGCGGAACAGATCAGCAGGCAGGCCTGTCGGCGGGGGGAGCGCATGGTGGGCAGGTCCGGGGCGGAGAGAGGGGTGTCGGGGTGAACTGTTCCCAGAGTGAACACGCCAGTCGGAATTCGGTTTCTCTCTGACAGTGCGTTGTTCTCTGGATTACGCAACTTAAGTCCTGACTGTCAAACGGAATTCGTCGATTCGTTCCCTGGGGTTGTGAGCTGGTGGGGCGAGGTGAAACTCGCTGACGCTTCCGGCTCTCCATGAGAGCGATCGGAACGGTCAATTCCGGGATGAACAGCGGCCGGGGGAAACTCGCGGGAACCGACCTGTTCGCTCCGGTCGAGGCTGGTAGAATACGGTACGCTCGTGTGGTCCGCTCTTCAAAGGAACCTCTATGTCTGACTCTGTTCCGAACGTGGATGTGAATGTTCTGACGGGCGGGGATCAGCCCTTGGCCCCGGCTCCGGTGTCGCGATTGAGTCGCTGGATCTCGCGGATCGTGCGCGGGTCGCTCGTGGTGGCGGTGCTCGGTTCGGCGGTCGCTTACGGCGCGCTTCAGGCCAAGCCGGAACTGGCGAACTACGTCTGGTTCATTGAAGATGACGCGCCGGCCTGCGGGAAGGCGTATCGCGAGATGGCCGAGAGGGGTTCCTGCTCGTTGTCGGCTGGTGGCTGTTGCTCGCAATCCGCGTCGGTGGCCGAAAGCGGCTGCTGCGCATCGAAGGCGGTCGCCGCAGTTCTGGCGCTCGGCTCCGAAGAACCGACCTGCCCGCATGCCTGTCCGTCCGCGAAGGCCGAATCGACCGAGCTGGCTGCCGCTGAAACGACGGAAGTTGAAACGACGGACGCTGTCGCGACGGAAACCGTGACCGCTGAGGGTGACGCCGCCGTGGCTGTGGATGCCGAACCGGTGACGGTCGAAGTCACTCCCGAAACTGCGATTGAGTAAGTTCGCAGGGTGGGGTCGGATGAGTCGAGGCGATACAACCAGAGGGCGGGTGAGCGATCATCCGCCCTCTGTTTTTCTTTGAACGTCAGGTCGGGGTTCGCTCTGCCGGTTCGCGGCCGATTGGTGCCGGGCGGGTTGTCTCGCGGGGAGCTGCGATGCGTGATGTGCGAGTGGCCGCGGCCCAGTTTGAGGGCCGCGATGGCGACAAGGTGTACAACCTCGGTCGGATTCGCGAGCTGACGCGGGAGGCAGCCGGGCGCGGAGCCGAGATGGTCTGCTTCCACGAATGCTCGATCTCGAACTACTCGTTCGTGCAGCCCTTCACGCTGGCGGAAATGCTCGATCTGGCGGAGGAGGTCCCGACTGGTCCGTCGACCTTGGCACTCCTGGAGATTGCGCGGGAGTTTGGCGTCGCGGTGCTGGCGGGGCTGTTCGAGCGGGAGGCGGGCCGGGTCTACAACACCTGTGTCGCGGTGGGTCCCGAGGGGGTGCTGGCGCGGCATCGCAAGCTGCATGTCTTTATCAACCGGCATCTCACGCCCGGCGAGGCGTATACGCGGTTCGACTATGCGGGTTGCCCCTGTGGCATTTTGATTTGCTACGACAACAACCTGCCGGAGAATGTCCGGGCGACGACGCTACTCGGGGCGGAACTGATCTTCATGCCGCACGTGACGGGCGGCGTCGCCTCGACGATGCCGGGGCGGGGGACGATTTCGCCCGACCTGTGGGCGAATCGGCTGCGCGACCCGATCCGGTTGCGGCAGGAGCTGGATGGCCCCAAAGCCCGCGCCTGGCTGCACCGCTGGCTCCCCGCGCGGGCCTGGGAGAACGGCGTCTATGCGGTGTTCGCGAACCAGATCGGCCTCGACCACGGCGAGGTGCGGCCCGGCGGTTCGATGGTGCTCGACCCGTTCGGAGAGGTCCTGGCCGAGTGCCGGGAACTGGGCGACGAAGTGACCGTCGCGTTCTGCCCGGCCGAAAAGATCACGCTCTCCAGCGGCAAACGCTACCTGCGCAGCCGGCGCCCCGACCTCTACACCCCGCTCACCGCCCCGCCCGCCGAACCCCCCGTGACGGAGCCGGGCTGGGCTGTGAAGTATGGAGGGTGAGGAGGGTCGGCGATCACGTGCGTTTCCCTACCCCTTCGCGAGCTTCTTCAGGAGTTCGCAGCCGCGTTCGAGGGTTTTTTGTTCCGCGGCGTAGGAGATGCGGAAGTGGGTGTCGGCTGGGCTGAAGACCTTGCCGGGGATGATCAGCAGGCTGTTTTCGATCGCCTTCGCGACGAACTCGCTGCCTGTCCCCCAGGGGGCTTTCGGGAAGAGGTAGAAGGCGCCTTGCGCGCCTTCGATCTCGAACAGCGGGGCGAGTTCCCCGCGAACGAAGTCGCGCTTCTGCTTGTACTCGGCGTAGTGGGCGGAGAGGTCGACCTCGAGGCCCGCGAGCGCACCGTACTGCATCGGGTGCGGGGCGCAGACGAACGTGAACTGCTGCAGCTTGATCATCTGCTGGATGAGATAGTCGGGGCCATGGGCCCAGCCGACGCGATGGCCGGTCATCGAGTGCGACTTGCTGAAGCCGTCGATCACCAGCGTTTCGGGGTTCCATTTGGCGGGGCTGACGAACTCGCCGTCGTACGTGAACGAGCGGTAAATTTCGTCGCTGACGAGGGCGATGTCTTTGTCGAGCGCGAGCTTGGCGAGCGCTTCGACCTCGGCGGGTGAAGCGACGGCTCCGGTCGGGTTCGCGGGGCTATTGAAGAGGATCACCTTCGTTCGCGGCGTGATCGCCTCGGCCACCTTGTTCACGTCGATCCGGAAATCGGGGTAGGTCGAGATCTCGACGACCTTGCCGCCCGCCATGGTGACCAGGTGCTTGTACATGACGAACCACGGGTCGAAGACGATCACTTCGTCGCCGGGGTTGACGAGCGTTTGCAGCGCGAGGACCAGGCCGCCGCTGGTGCCGCTGGTGATGAACAGCTTGCGGTCGGGCTGGGCGTACTCGGCGTCGATTTGTGCCTGGAGTTTGCCAATGAGCGGGGCGATCCCCTGCGACTGGCTGTAGGCGTTCTTGCCCTGGTCGATCGCGGTGCGGATCGCCTGCTTGATTGGCTCGGGCGTGTCGAAGTGAGGCTGGCCAATGCTCAGGTTGCAGGGGTCGGTCATCTTCGCGGCCAGGTCGAAGACCTTGCGGATGCCAGAGGCATCAATCTTGTGGAGGCGGTCGGAAATCCAACGGTCGCTCATCGGGCACCTGAACCTGAAGTGGAGAATGAACCGTTCGTTGTAACGGGTCGATCCGACAGCGTCCAAGTGGGAGCGGTCTGAACCGGGTGAGGGCTGCTGTCACGGCGGGGACGCGACCCCGCGTAGGTCGCCGCAGCCACGGAGTCATTCGGCGAAGAAGTGTCGAACTGATGG
Organism: Planctomycetaceae bacterium; assembly: GCA_027489895.1. GTDB lineage: Bacteria > Planctomycetota > Planctomycetia > Planctomycetales > Planctomycetaceae > JAIXZD01. The sequence goes on along the minus strand of JAIXZD010000467.1, from coordinate 4,032 downwards.
CGCTTCTTCACTGTTTTTATCGAAATGATGTCATCGGGTCGGAATCTCTCATTCGCAATTCGAAGGTCTTCTATGATGTAAATCGTTACTCAGTAATTTGTTATGGATCGTATGGCAATTTGTGACGGCGGTTTGGCACGGGGGGTGCTTTTCCTTTCTGGCATGAGCGAACGGGGAATCGCTCAGACGCGACAGACCGGCGGGGGATCGTCCGGTTCGCGACCAAGTCACCTGGCTTACTCAAGGGAATCCAGCCATGCACCGGACCACGCTTGCCACTGCGATGTTTGTTTTGATGGGGGGGCTCTTCGCCAACCCGGTTTCGGCTCAGGCCGATCACCTCTGCACCCCGGCCCTGGCTCGCAATGCCCGGCTGCTGGAGCGGATCGCCTGCGACCTGAAGGACCACATCGACGAGGAATACATCAACCACCCGTGGTCCGCGCATCTCTGCCAGACCTCCGGGGCGTTGCACGACGCGGCCCATCGGTTCAGTGATTCGGTGGCGAACCGTTCGCCGATCGAATTTCTCTCGGATGACATTGCCGAAGTCTGCCAGTCGCACCAGCAACTGGCCCGGCTGCTGCGGGCGACGGGTGTGGTCGCCTGTGTGCAGGCCGATATGAATCGGTTGGGAGCGCTGATCGAACGGATCGAACGCCAGTTGGCCCCGGTGACGATCCAGCCGTTCCCGCCCGTGCAGCGCGTTCCGACGTATCTGCCACCCGTCGGCCGGATTCCTGGTCAGCCCTTCCCCGGTCAACCGTTCCTGGGACAGCCTGTTCCTGGTCAGGTCTATCCCGGGGACGTGCTTCCGGGCCAGCCGCTGCCGGTCGATCCCCGGCAGGGTCGGGGGGTGATTGTTCCGGCTCCCGCCGTGCGGAACGGTTCGAACGGTCCGTCGCTCTACCTGGCCCCTGGGCGGAACGGTCGGCCGGAGGTCGGGATGCAGTTGGGCAATGTCCGGTTGAGTTTCACCCGGTAAGGACGTGATGGGGCTGACGCGATGCGACAGGCGTGAATGATTGAATGGAGTCTTCCCGGTTCCCGGCGGTTCGCCGCCGTTCTTGATAACCACCCCGCGATCACGCAACCGTCTGGCATGAGCCGGTCGCGCGACGCGGGGTGGTGCCGTTCTTTGGGCGGGTGACGAGGTACGAACAACGGCGGGTGGGGGCGGAACGAACCGATCGACCTGGGCCTGAGGAATGATCGCCGCAGCACAAGAACGATCAAGCCAGAGTCGCGGACCGGGGGGTAATATCCTTCGAACTGGTGTGTTCGCGTCTCAAGTCCGGTCGATCGATGAACCCGATTCAAAAGGCCCTGTGGTACGTCGAAAGTCATTCGCGCCTGGGCATCAGCCTGGAGCAGGTGGCGAGCGCCAGCGGCGTTTCCGCGCCGCACCTGACGCGGGCCTTCGCCACAGAGTTTGGTCAGCCGTTGATGCGCTATGTTCGGCGGCGACGACTGACCGAGGCGGCCAGACAACTGGCGGCCGGGGCAGACGACATTCTGACGGTCGCGCTGGATCACGGTTACGGATCGCACGAGGCCTTTACCCGGGCGTTCCGGGACGAGTTCGGCCTGACGCCTGAACGCCTGCGTTCACTGGGGACGCTGGATGCTCTTGTTCTTACGGAACCAATCATCATGAGTGACAAACCGCACGCAAAACTGTCGGCACCGCGCGTCGAAACTGTTCCCGCCCGAAGGCTGGTCGGCATCTCCGTGCACTACGAGTGCAACGCCGTGGCCGGCATCCCGGACCAATGGCAACGGTTCTCGCAGGGGTATCATGAGATCGAGAATGTCGTGGGAACCGATGCGTACGGCGCCTGTTTCAACGGAGACGAGAGTGGCGGGTTTGACTATATGACGGCCGTCGAGGTGGGGCCCCAACAGGCCGCACCCCAGGGCATGACGCACCTGGACCTGCCGACGCAGAAGTATGCGGTGTTCAGTCACAGCGGACATATCTCGGAGATTCGAGCGGTGTTTGCCGCGATCTGGTCCGAAGGTCTGATGGCCGCTGGTTTCGAGTTCGCGAACGGAGCGACGCTGGAACGGTACAGCGAAGCATTCGACCCACGGACCGGACTGGGCGGGTTCGAGATCTGGGTTGCCGTCGGCTGCTCTCGTGCTAGTGTCGTGTTTCAGACGGATGGGACCTGATCGATTGTGTGCCACTGGCTCCGCCAGTGCCGTGTCTGCGTGCTCCCGTTCGCACTGGCAAAGCCAGTGGCACACACACTTTACGAGATGATCATGTCACGCAACTTCAGGCCGGCTCACTACGCGGCCGGTCGCCAGACGCTGCCGCGCAGGCCCAACAACTCCAGACTCAGGCAGGCCGAGACGAGACGGGCCCAATCGGATTGATCGGCCGCGCTGCTCGATGAGGGCCGAACCACCAGCGGCAAGACCTCCACCAGCCAGGAGACAGGCAGATCGGGGCGGGCCTGTCGCACGAGCGACAGGGCCTGTCCCTGGTCGGCTGTGGCGGCGACCTGCTCGGCCCAGGCGGACGAGCGGACGATCAGGCGGGCCGCGAGACGTCGGAAGTCGCGGCGATCGGCTGATTCCGTGTCCTGTGGTCCGGAGAGGCGCCGGGCCGAGGTGAAGTCGAACAGCAGCACGCGGTGGTCGGCCGTCAGCAGCAGTCGGTCGACGCCCAATCGACCATGCTGCCAGCCCGCCTGGGCCACGCTCTGGGCGGCTTCGGCCACCAGCCGGAGCAACCAGGCGATTTTTTGTGCGGCGAGTGGTCGCTCGGCGAGGGGAGCGTCTAGTCGCCTGGCCGTCGACCAGTCGATGTCTGCGGTCTGGAACAATCCGGCGCTCAGAGGGACGGTTTCGGATCCCGCGTCGACAATTTGCGGAAGTCCTTCCCCGCACAGGTGCCGGAGGGCAGTGGTCTCCCGCTCGATCGCCAGCGCGGCTGCATCTGCGTTGGCCCCCGGCCGGATTTGGCGCACCAGTCCCACCTGTCCGGTGGACGGGTTGTGGGCCCGCCACAACTCGGTCAGCTCGTCGCGCAACAGCAACGCGTCGAACGCATAACGCACCGCAAATGGTAGTCCGGTGGCTGGCACGATCGGTGGATTGGCCGGTTGAACGGTCCGTGACCCTATTGTCCAAGTTGTACCGGCAGCCTGGATCGGAGTCTGAAACCGACCGGCAGAAGCTGCCGCTGGAAGATGCGTCTGGTCTCGCTGTTATCGGCATCTCGTCCCGATCGGTTGAGACCGGGGTACGCAAGTGGTCGGTTGGGAAGAACTGGCCCGTTCAACTTGCTTTCCAGATCAAATCAGTCGGCGGTTGAATCTGAACAGACGTGAACCGTCTCGGTGGCGTTGGTGTTTGTTTTGGGGAGTTGGTTGTCTGGCAGGAATTGAGATGCGTCCGGGCGCTAACGCTTCCGGCTCCCTCTGTTCTCAGGGGGTCACCCACTCCCCAACGGGCAAGTTCTGGCGGTATAATGGAAATCCACGGTGTGACGAGCTGTCTCTGAAGATCCGAGCCGGTGCCGGCAGCGTTCCCGCGACTGATGGATCTGTTCGGTGTTCGTCTGGGTGTTGGGCGTGGTTTGTGTTGTGTGGGTTCGTCGTGGGGTTCACATCAACGGTGGCTGGTCGGTTAGCGCAATTTCTCTCGTGACGGTGTCTGCTTCGTGATCACTGCGAACCGACTTTCCGACTCGTCCGCGTTCCGTGCGGAGGCGTGGCTGGGCCGCGCGGGACGACGGCTGCTGCTGGCCGCGCTGAGCGTGCTGTTGGCGTTGCAGTCTGTTTCCACGCCCGGCCAGGACGCCCCGGCTGACCCCGTGGCCAAGCCTGCGGCCGAGCCTGTGGCCGATCCTGCGGTGCCAGCACCGGCTGCGGTCGCTGCCGTCGCCGGGCAGTTTGTGACGGTGGGCAGTCCTGTCGACGATGCCGTGTATGGCCGGGTTTCGCGGGCCGCGCTCTCACTGCAGACGATTGCGCGGAAGGAGAAACGCAAGGCGGTGCTCGTGCTCGAAGTGAAACCGGG
>JAIXZD010000002.1 GCA_027489895.1 Planctomycetaceae bacterium | reverse complement strand
GGCGGGAGGTTTTGGATGGGGCCACCTGGGAGCGGGCATCACCTGGCGTCGTCTTCGGCCGGGCAAGCGTCAGATTCGAGGCGGGCAGAGTCGACATGGATAGGCCCCTCGGTTGGGAAAGCGACTGGCTGAGCAGCGGAGCAATTGGAACATCATCTGGAGAATCTGGAGACAATCGAACCCACAGGGATCATCACCCGCCACGGAGTCTAACCCGGCGACGAGCCGTAACCAATCGACGCGATGTGCCTGACAACGGGCAATAACAACCCGGCCACCGATTCAACGCATGCCGCGTGGCCCCGTTATCCGGTGGCCTTGTGATCCTGGGTGTTTCCAGCAGCGGCAGGGAACCTCAGCGATTGGGCTCTCTCTGGTGTTCACGCCGCATCAGGGGGCTGCTTTCAGGTCGAAATCCAGTCGATTGGCATCAGGCTCGATCGTCGCGCGGAGAGTCGACTTTGTGTTGTACTGTTCGGGGATATACATCTTGATCGTCTCCACCACCCCCCCCGCCGAGGGACCGGTCGTAGCTCCTCCTACCCCGGCCACCTCTTTTTGCCCCGAGGTTTTCCAAGCCTGGATTTCGACCCGATGGTCACCAACCGTCGGCCCCTGGTCGGCTCGAATCTGGTACTCACCCCGCACGATCTGAGCTCCCGCCATCGGACCAACCAGACCCTCTTCCGGAATGAAGGAAATCGTGCCGGTCTCCAGCGGCTTTCCGTCCCACGTCACCTTGCCGGAAATCTCGACGCGCGGTGGACCAGACGGTCCGCATCCACCACTGATCCCGGTGGCGAGAGCCAGCACGCCAACCCAAAGCAGCCGCTGCCAACCCGGTTGTGTCACAGCGTCCTTCTTGGCAGTGTTCTTCATCGCAACATTTGTCATCGCAGGCTTCACAGAAGGAACGGGACAGCCAGATTTCAGCGCTCGGAATTCATCGGGAGGGAGCGGGGGGCAAAGCCCTGCTCAGGGTTTAGAATTCGCCGAGCACTTCGCTATTCCCTTGTGTCCCCAAGGCCTGCCAGGTCACCAGGGAGAGATTCTCGCTGATGAATCGAACCGATCCGTCGGCCAGCGTGATATGCGCGCCGCCAATGTGCTGGCTTCGGCTTGAGTAGACCAACGCGCGGTTGAGGTGCGAGGTCGATGTTCCCGTACAGGGCACGCGCGGTCCGGTGACGCAAAACGCAGTCCGCTCTTCATCGGGGATGCTCGTGTTGGGAACGCGGTCATGCTGGTAGAGCGCTCCTTCCGGGTAGTGCATCACGCCGCGAAAATCGTTGCCGGTGGAGTTGAGCAACTCGGCCAGCATCGCCGTATTGCTGGTCCCATCGACAAAGTCGCGGAACTTCCGGCCGCTGTTCATCGTGAAGGGCCCGGAATAGGTTCGAGCGGGATCATTCGGATTCGACGAACTCCGTAACGCCCCGATCCCGCTGTTCGCGACGTAGTTCCCTCGGCGATAGATGCCCAGCGCCAGTGTTCCGGAATTCGGATCGGAAGGACAAACGAGGGCCGTCAGCAGAGGCGAGACGATTTCAAACGACGGGTTTCCGGGCGCCGCGACACAACCGAAGCAGGAGCTGAAATTGGCGCGGTTGTAGAGCGGAGCTTGATCGATGTACGGCAGAATCATCGAGATCCAGGTCGCCTCATTCTGCGCATTGGTTTCAAAGACCTGAATCGCTCCCGGAGGGAGGGTGTTGAAGTTGTCGTGGTAGTTGTGCAGCGCCAGCCCCAGTTGCTTCAGATTGTTTTTGCACTGACTGCGGCGGGCCGCCTCGCGAGCCTGCTGCACGGCAGGCAGCAGCAGAGCAATGAGAATCGCAATGATCGCGATGACGACCAGCAACTCGATCAGAGTAAAACCACGACGTGGAGTGGGCATGAAGTCCCCTTCTGTAGAACTTGGGAAACGAGAACCGCCCCGAGCGCCAGGCGAATCGAATGACTTCGAACGCAGTGAGTCTCTTTTATATCAGGCGAGTCACCCGTTTCCATCCGGGTCGTTGGAAATTCATCCCTCGGTGGTGTCATGAGGCGGCGTGGGGTAGCGTCGAGTCGCTCGATTGATCGTTCTGGAGAACTTGCGATGTCTCGGCGTGTTGTCTTGTCTTGGAGGCCGATCTCGGCCTGTCTCTTGCTTGTCAGTCTGTTGCCCGGCAGCGTGATGGCGGAGCCCCGCCTGCCGCGGGACAATCTGCTGCTCTACCGCGATTCGTCCGGGCAGCCGCAGCCGGTGACGTCGCTCGAGGACTGGGCGCTGCGCCGCAAGGAGATTTTTCGCGGCATTGAATCGGTCATGGGTAAACTGCCGGGCGATGAGAAACGCGTTCCGCTGGAGGTCAAGATCGAGGAGGAGGTCGACGGCGGCACGTTTGTCCGGCGGCTGATCACCTACACGAGCGAGCCGAACTGTCGGACGCCCGCGTACCTGCTCATTCCGAAGGACGTTCTGGCTGGCAAGAAGAAGGCTCCGGGGGTGCTGGCCCTGCATGGCACGAACATGGAGATTGGCCATGGCTCGATTGTCGGCATCGGCGCGATCAAGAATCGCGGGTATGCCCCGGAGCTGGCCGAGCGGGGGTACGTGGTCCTCGCGCCGAACTACCCGGTCATGGCGAAGTACCAACCGGACCTCAAGACGCTGGGCTGGGAGAGCGGGACGCTGAAAGCGGTCTGGGACAACATCCGCGGCCTCGACCTGCTGGAATCGCTGCCGTATGTCGCAGGCAAAAAATTCGGGGCGGTCGGCCATTCGCTGGGCGGGCACAATTCGGTTTACACGGCCGTGCATGATCCGCGCGTGGTGGCCGTGGTGTCGAGTTGCGGCCTCGATTCCTACGTCGACTACATGGGGGGCGACCCCGCCAAGTGGGACCCTGAAAAGGGGTGGTGCCAGACGCGGTACATGCTCAAGCTGGCGAACTACAAAGGCCGGTTGGAGGAGATCCCGTTCGACTTCCACGAGCTGATCGCCACGCTCGCGCCGCGCCACATGCTGATCATCGCCCCGACAATGGACGGCAATTTTCGAGCCGACAGCGTCGACCGCGTCGCGAAGGCGGCGACGGCGATTTACCGGCTGCAGGGGCAGCCGGCCCATCTCCGCGTCCTGCACCCGGAGTGCGCGCACGATTTCCCGGAGGGGATGCGCGAGGAGGCGTACACGCTGTTTGATGAGGTGTTGAAGGCGGGGGAGTAGGTGCGTGGTTGAGGGGATGACGAGTCGCTGCTTTGTGCGCGTGGGTGACGCGGTCTCAACAGAAGTCCACCGAAACTCCCCTGTTCCCAACCCCGACCGGTGTCGATGCTGGCTTATCCAACGGTGCAGACTGGTTGACGATGACAGAACGTAGAGCAGCGGATTTCGTGTTCTCCCTGCGGCTGGAACAACGTCTCGTGACTGCAAGGGATGCGATACCGGACTTGGGATTGAGAGCCGGGTGCCACCCCGACGCCACGATCAAGCAAAAAGCTCTTCAAGTGGCCCCGCATGTGAGCAACCGTTCTGCTTAAGCACGAGATCCTCGTTGCCATAATATTTGATCGGGTTGCCATAGGCATTCAGCAGGGTCGTCCACCAGTCGCCAATGGTGCGGCAGCCCTGTTCACCATATTTCGGGTAACGCAAATACCGACCCGGAAGCTTCAGTTTACCCCCGCCTCCGCCAACAATCACATAGGGCCAGTCCATTCCGGTTCCATGGTGATTATCGCTCGAATCCGACAGGAAGATGATCATGGTGTTGTCGAGCATGTTCCCATCACCCTCGGGAACCGCTCTCAACTTACCTGCCATCGTGGCCAGAAGCGCTGAATGATGTTCCCAGATGACGTTGCGGTACTCTTCCTGACTTCGAGTCCCCTCATTGTGTCCAATGCCATGGTTATCTTCGTCGATACCCAGCCGCCTGTAGGTCATGTCCACATTATCCAGGCGAATGGTGACGACGTTGGTGAGGCCCGCAATCAATGACGCTGTGGCCAAATCGAACTGCGCTTCCTGACGAACCTCCTCCACAGTCGACGTGAATTTGTCGGAATACCCGGGCGCATTGGCCGCGATCTGCTTTTCCATACTCGTCAATTTGCTGTGGCGTACCTGAAGTTCCTCGAAAGCGTTCAGATAGGCATCCATCTTGCCATGTTCGGCCGCGGGAATAGCCTTCGTCACCTTCTTGATATCATCGATCATGAAATCAAGAAGATTCCGTTGCAGCTTGAAGCTCTTTTCGGCTCCGCGATTGGTCGAAACGGCGGAGCCAAAGAGCTGTTCGTAGGCGATGTCGGGAGACCCCTGGAAGGGCAGCTCTTGCCCTGGCCCGACGGCGGAGATGCCGGGATACATCGTCCCGCCATAGTCGCTGCTGAGCGCTTTCCCCTTGATCGCCAGTCCCAAATGGTTGAAGGGGGCCGGGTTGAGTTTGGCCAATTCGGCGTCGGCGGTGGCTCGTATGACCGCACCCCCATCAAACTCACCTCCCGTCATGTAGACACCCAGCATGCCAAACCAGCTGGAATGACCACCACGGCACATTTTCCCCGAGAGACCCTGCACGATCGCAAGCTGGTCCTTGAACGGCTCCAGGGCGCGCATTGGCAGAGGCAACGGGACCTTTGTCAGGTCCTCATTAAACAAGCTGCTGCTTGAATCCTTGCCCTTGAATGCCTCAGGTGTGATTCCACCCGGAACGATACCGCTCGACTTCACGACAAACACAAAGCGATTGGGAATCGCATTCGACTGCCCAGCAGCCTGGATCTCCACCTGGCGCAGGAACGGCGTCAGCAGAAATGCTCCTGCCCCCAGAGAGAGACTCTTGAGCGTGTCGCGGCGCGTGAAGTTCATGGTGCGTGCCTTGTGGTCGGTTCGAGCGTCTTGCGGTAAATGAACGAATCCGACGACAGAATGGAAATCAAAAGTGCCTTGAAGCTGCCCCCACTTTGCAGATAGGCACGATCGGCGGCGATGAGTGTTCTCGAATCGCTGAGCAATTCATTCCTGCCCATAAAGTAGCGAAACACATGGCGGATCATGCATTGACGGACCTTATCCGACTCGGCCAACTTCGGCACGAGCTCGAGAGCGTCCTTGAACTCGCCGTCCAATTCCTTCTCGCCTGTGTCTGACAACTCGGCTTTGGCATTAACCGGTGCGGTGTCTCCGTTGCCCAGGACTTCCCCCGTTCGATACCGTCCGAAGTCATCATAGATCTCGAAGGCATATCCGAGGGGATTCATTTTCTTGTGACAGCGCCAGCACTCACTCCTTTCGGTCTTCTTCAGCCGTTCCCTCAGGGTTTTCGTGTGGTCTTCCGGAATCGAGGCGTCCACGGTGATAGGGATATCCGGAATCACACCACCCAGAAGTCGCTCCCTCACCCACTTACCTCGTCGAATGGGATCCGTGCTGTCATTCAACGAATGTGCGATCAGCCATGCGGGATGAGTCAACATCCCGGCACGGTTCGGTCGCCGGTAAGGCTGCGGCAACAGAAAATCCTGCTCATCATCTCTGAGGTCGTAAACCATGGGGTACTTCGCATACAGCGGCTGCATGCGGTGCAGCAGCACATCTTCGTCTTTTGTTCCCATCCAGGTATATTGCTCATGAACGATCTGTTTGATCGCGGCGAGGCTCCCATTAAAACCCTTGTTGAAATTGTGCAGATTGTATTTCACGTTGAGTTCATGCCAGCCCTTCAGGCTCAGTCGCTGCAAAAGTTCTTGCTGCCTGGCTTCCGGATATTGCCCTGCATCAAGTTCTTGCTGGTGCCTCTTGTAGAAATCGTAAACCGTGTTTCGGAAAGTGGCTCTGTTGAAGATGAAATACTCGTCTGACGTCAGCAGTTGCCTGAACACATCCTTGTCTTTCTCAAGGATGTTCATGACGAAGAAGTCAGCATCCCTTTCGTACATGGCAGGGTAGTTTTCGCCGTAGTAAGCGAATCCGCCGGAACGGTCTTCGTCCTTGAAGACCTTATGCGCCTGGGTGTAGCCAAAAAACTCCTGGAAGAAGCGCAGAATCCTCGGCTTGTCAATCGCGGTATCCTGGAGTATGCGCGCGACTTGCGCCTGCACATCCGTGCTGCTGTTCAGTTTGCCCTTTTGTGCGGCTTGAAGAAGCTCCGCATCGGGTCGGCGGTCCGTAAGGGCAAAGGCAATGGCAAACGCCATCTCGGTCCCGGACAACATCCGACGCCCGTGGGAGTCCTCTTTGCCAAGACCGACCTCAATTCGGTAAACGGATTCGTGGTGCAACATCACCGCCATCAAGACCAATCGCATGGCCTCGGCGTTACCACCCTCTTGGGCCGTCTCTCGGAACAGCCTCGAGTAATTGCCAACCTCTTCCTTCAGGGGTTCTCGATAGACGACCCTCCTGAAATGGTCGCTGATGGCCGAAGCCAGCATGTCATCCGATGGGCTCGTGTCCGACGACGCGATGGACGAATGTTTGATGAGTTCGTCCGCAGCGCTGGCCGCATTGCTCAGCAAGACACTCACAACCGCTGAATCGGCAAACAAGAGGCTGGCATAGTCCTTGATGCCGACTTTGTCCTCCAGCGGAAATGGCTGCCTGAAATCCTTCGCGGCCTTTCCGTAGCCGGTTTTTGTATTGTCGAACACTTCAGGACTCGTTCTCCACAGACGTGCGGGTGAGAACGGTTCAGCAGTGATTTCTCCACTGAAGAGCTTTTCGTGGTTCACATAATTGCCGAAGCTCGGGCTTTCCAGCTTCGCGTAGAGATCGGACGCGTTACCGGACTTCTTCAATTCCGCATTGATCCAGAGCAACACGGCGTCTGCTTCATGACGCTCGGGTTGGTCACTGTGGGCCGGTGGCATCTCCTGCAAGTGCAGTTGCCGGAGCACCGTATTCCACAGCTCCATGTCATGGCCGGATGCCAGATCAAAACTGATGCTGGACAAGACGACCTCTGACTCGTTACCGCTCTCACCGTGACAGTCGGCGCAGTATTTATTGAGGAAGGGAGAGACGGTTTCGTCGAAGGTCTTCTTGTCCGCCGCTTTGGAGATGGGCTTCGTGTCCGCCTGAGCCAGGAGCAAGCTCGAAGAACAGAGCCAGACGGCGGTAAAAGCCACCGCTGACGCTAATGCAGGCTTGTATTGTTTCTTTGTCGACATGGCGATTTGCAACTGAGGATGAGCATCGTTTCGCGCCCCCTTTGGGTCAGCATTGATTCCGCGACAAAGAATCATTGCTCTGGAGTTTCTGTAGAAGGGCGCACTTTCGGGATAACGGTGCTGCGACATGTGCAGCATTCATTGTGAGGCGAGTACAGTGCGATATGTTGCACGAGAGAAGACGCTTGGCATGGATTCACGCACAATGGACGGCTTGTCGAAGTACGACCTCTTCGCGAATGTATTGCGGAAGAGTCGTCCGCAAGTGAAGTGCGGAAATCCCGTTCGATGAAGGATAGGCTGTTGTTTGCCAGCCCGGGAATCACTGATGTACAGACTGTCGATTAAATTGTAGGTAAAGTGACTTCGCTCGCTGGTGATTCCGATGAGCGTGCTCGACGGCGTTGGCGGGCGACCGAGGCAGTTGCGTTGGGATACAGCGGGATTCGAGCGTGTGTCACGAGCAGGAGTCCACTGAATAGTGTGGAAGTTGTAGGGGCATTCGTCAATTGTAATGCGATCCGCCTGAACCACTTGCGTTGTTCGCAAGAGGCTGACGGTGTTGGCGTTGGGGGGGCAGTCGGGGTTCCCTGTGGATGTCGGTTGCCCCCTGGCGAGTGGCCCAGACGCGGCTTTGAGCGTCTGGGTTGCGGAGCAACAAGAGGGCCGATGAAGTGGTGATGGAAGGGGGAGGGGCGTTGCGGCAGGTGTGCGGCGGACCGACGTGGATTTGTCGATGAACGCCTCTTGTGACCGCGTCACCTAGACGGCCAAAGCGACGTCTGGGCCACCTGCCGCTACTATCTTGATAGGGCGGTGGTTTGTGGGGGACTTTGGCGCCACGGGAATGGGTGGCTGCGGAGGTCTCGACGCTGCCTTCGTCGTCTCTTGTGGCGGGAACGACCGTGAACGATCGACATCCCAGCTCCCCCAACGTTCACCAGGTGACCGCCGGTGTCTCGTCGGCACCGGCCGCGCTGGCGGTGACGTTTTTGCTACTGGGACTGGGGTACGCGTTCCCCGTGCCGCTCTGGCCGGACGCCGAGGGGTCGCTCTCCGTCAAAAGCGCTGGGACGCTCAACCTCTATGCCGTGACCGCCTGGTTGGGACTGGCCCACTTCTTCTTCGCGGTGACGGCCCAGAGCCGTTCGTTTTCGAGGAGGTATGGCAGCCGGGCCGTGGCGGGGTTTGTCGGATTGCTGCTCCTGCTCTGGATCGTCAGCTATTCCGCTCGGGCGGCATTGGGGGCCGTGTGGTTTGATGGATTGGTGTGGGTCTACTTCATCGCCCATTTCGTGAAGGCGGAACACTTTTTCGACCGGATCAGTCTGGGACCTCGCCCTGGGGCGCTGGCGGACGACGCGCTGCCGGTGGCGGCGTTCGCGCTGCTGTCGGTCGCGCTGATTGGACGGGGTCTGTTTCTGGACCGGGAGGTGTGGTTGCTGGGGTTGGCGCTGCTGCTGGCGGGTGTCGCGACGCTTCCCCAGGGCTGGCGGCGTCTGCTCGACCCCCGTCGGTCGACATCGTTCGTCCTCGCCATGTTCCTGATTGGGGAGGCGCTGGTGTGGGGCAACTATGCCCGCTTCATGTCCCCGACGTTCGCCGACGGCGTGTATGGCTTTCATGTCGCGGCGGCGAGCTTCTACCACTATGCCAGGGCGTATGCCGTTCCGCTCCAGCGACGAGCGGCCGATCCGTGGCCGGGTTTACGAGACATCCTGCTGGTCAATCTGGCGTTTGTCGTGATCGGTTGGGGGATTGGCCTGAGGGAGAAGGCTGGGCCGATGCATCCCGTGTGGGACCCTAGCTGGTTCACGGTGTGGGTCCTGTGGCACCTGCTGACGAGTGACCTGGCCCGGTGGATACCACGGCTCGCAGGTGGCCGGGATCGCCGCGCCGCGGCAGCTGACCCGGATGCCGGTAGGGGCGGGCACGGTGCGGAGCGACAGGCGGGGCGATGAACAGGTGAGGGTCCCGCATTGTGTCGGCCCGTCCCTGGGGTCCCTACAACGCGCATAGTCCACCCACCCGCGCTGCGACCTGACTTCTTGGCCAGCGATTCCCCAGGACTGTTGTCCGGGACGACCTACGCTTTCCTCGACCGGTCGTCCCAGGCGGGCGAGCGCGGCGGGTCGCTGCCTGGCGTGGGGCGTGCTGGGTGACGGCCCGCTGGTGTGATTGCCCGCCGGTGTGACGTTGAGCCTGGGTGACGACGAGACCGCGTTGATGCGGGGAGACGCAGATGGTGCTGTGGGCCTTGATTCCGCTCGGGCTACTGGCCGCCCTTGTCCTGGCTGCCCCGCAATTGGTGATTGTGGGTCTGATCTTTCTGATTCTTCCGGGGCTGGCCCTGGCGGTTGTCCCCACGCTGTTTGTCTATCTGCTGGCGACCAGTCTGCTGCGATGGGCGCTCCCCATCCCGTCGGCCATCGGAGCGTATCTGACGGCGTTTCTGCTGACACTGGGCCTGAGCGGCGTCCTGATGCAGCCGCTGCGGATTCACGAGCAGCAGCAGTTCACGACCGCGGTGCTTCCCGACCTCGCGCCTGCCCCAAAACTGAAGATCAACGGCGACGTTCTGGTCGACTGGCCACGCTTCGGACAGCAGTCGCCGGGTGTTGTCGCCTGTGATTATCTCTGCACGGCCTTGCTGGATACGCCCGGCGTGACGAGCGTCACCCGCTCCACGCCAGACGGGGCGGCCACGTTTCGCCGCGGCGCCCACCACGCTGGCACACGCGTCCTGCCCGACGATCCGCACGGCC
>JAIXZD010000345.1 GCA_027489895.1 Planctomycetaceae bacterium | reverse complement strand
CGGATCGATCATGTGGCGGATGGCGTGCATCATGATGACCGGGGTTCGCGCTGGGGGCAGCGCTGGTGATGGGGGTGAGGGAGGCGGGAGGAGGGGAGTGGATGGTGGTGGGGTAGGGGCTGCGCCAAGTCAAAAGGCAAAAGTCAAAAGTCAAAAGTACGCAGGCGTGGATGGGGGGCGGGTTAGCGGAGGGGTGGAGCGATGGAGGTGAGGGGTGGCGGCGGCGTGGGGTTTGGGGGGTGGGGGCGGCAGGGTGTCGGCTTCTTGTCGCTGCGCGATCCGGGCAGTAGGTGCCCGGACCACCCGCGTTGGACTGGGGCGGAATCTGCGGGGCGGGTTCACGCCTGGCGGAAATCTCACGATTTCCGCTACGGGAGGGAGGCCAAAAGGGAAGCCAAAGAATGAACAAAGGCGGCCGGGAAAACCCAACCGCCTCCGTCGTTGTTCGCTGTTGCCAGCGACAGGTCGGCGGGACTGCAATCGAAACCGAGAGAGCCACGTCGACCGCGAGGGCAAGGCCAATTACTTCTTCTTCTTGGCCGCTGCCTTCTTCGCTGCCGGCTTCTTCGCTGCTGCTTTCTTCGCTGCTGCTTTCTTGGCCACCGTAGGTTCCTCCTCGTAAAGCCAATGTTGCAACGTGACTGCCGCTGGCACCGGGTAAAATTGTTTGAGGCAGTTCGTTGCTTGACCGAATCCTTCCCCCCGACTTGGCAACCGTGTCAAGCGGGTTGTAAGCGACTGATCGTTCTGTCCCTTCAGCGACTGTTCGATTCGAGTTCGAAGTGATTCGAGTTCGTTTCGAGCACCCGCGTGGTTGACATCGTGACCAACCTCTTACGGTTTGCATTGGGCGGAATCCTAAGCAATTGGATGAAAGATGCAACCCAATTTTCGACGAAAACCGCCGAAAAACACGCTGTTTCAAGAGAAACATGGAGCACGTTGCGCACGTGTTGAAGCGCGCTTTCGCAGCGCGACGCGCACTCGATGCCGCGCATTGAGCGCGCGAAAACAGCGTGTTTTCTCGTGTTTTTTGATGATGTGCGGATGGTGTTCGAGGTCGCGACGAGACGTGAGGCGGTGTGTTGATGGCGTGCGAAGCAGCGCGCGGCGCGCGGATCGTGAGCAAATTTTTTTTCGGCGCGCGAATGAGAATGAAGCGCGCTGGTGCAGCGCGCGAGGCAGCGCCGCGCGCGTGATGCGCGAGGTAACGTGGTGTGCTTGGCGCGGCGCGCGAGTGGTTTGAATGGTCGTCGCGCGCTCGTGGGAGTGAGTCGTGTGATCGAAGGAATGGTCTGTCGAGTGGTCACACGTTTGGTTTGTCGTGAGATGGAATGAGGTTCGCGCGCTGGGGTTGGGTGGTTGGTGCGTGTCGAGGAGCGATCCAGGGGATGGATTGATGTGCGAAGCGGGTGAGCGCTGGTGGGCAGTGCCCACCCTACGGTGGGTGGATGCGAATCTTGCGGGGTTTTACGGAGTTTTTGGGTGTGTGGGTGGAGGCGTGAGGTGGGGGCCGCTGCGCGGGGGAAGTCTCACGACTTCCGCTACAACGACAGGGGGGAGGTGGGGTTGGTTACGGTGGTGATGACGGTGTTTGAGACGTGGGCGTTGTTTCCGCGCGCGCTGGAGTGCGTGTTGTCGCAGAGTGAGCGGGAGTGGGAGCTGCTGGTGGTGAGTGATGGGCCGTGTGATGCGTCGGTCCATGCAGCGATTCGATCGACACGCGCGCGGTGGAGAGGACGACGGGTCGAGGTGTGTGAGACAGAGCGCGCGGACGGGTGTTGGGGGAATCGAGGGCGGGCGCTGGGGCTGGCTCTTGCGCGGGGGGAGCGGATTGTCTGGGTGAACCATGACAATCTGATTGCCCCGGAGTATCTGGCGACGCATGTGGCGCTCGATGCGCGGCGGCCGGGATGTGTGGGGGTGGTGGACATTGAGCTGTGGCAGCAGGGTCGGTATCGGGGTCGGTATCCGAGGGGGTATCGGACGAGCCGGATCGACTTGCTCAACTACTCGTTACCGGTGGGGCTGGCGCGGGAGATCGACGCGTTCGGGCCGGGGATGGAGCGGGAGTATGCGGCGGATGGGCGGGTGTTTGAGGAGGCGGCGCGGCGGGCGGGGGTGGAGCGCGCGCTGGTTTGCCTGGGGGTGCACTATTAGCGGAGCCGGAGGCTCCGCAAGGCAAAAGTCAAAAGGCAAAAGTCAAAAGTACGCAGGCGGGGTTTGGGGGTCGGGAGGGGGGGAGGTGGAGTTGGGCGTGGGGTTTGGTGGTTGGGGGTGGCAGGGTGGCGGCTTCTTGTCGCTGCGCGATCCGGGCACGAGGTGCCCGGACCACCCGCTGTGTTGGGGGTGGGGTTGGCGCGGCCGCTGGCGCGGTGGGGGCGATTCTCGACTTGCTTTGTCGTCGAGTTTCAGGCGCGACGCGGTTTTGGTGAGACCGGCGCTGTTCCTTGGTTGGCATGCTTGCCCCGAAGCGGTGCAAGCATGGCACACCTTTTCCCTTTTCCTTTTGCCCTATCCCTTTTTCCTTTGGCCTATCCCTTTTTCCTTTGGCCTTAGGGCGTCGGGAGGGAGTCGCGGGGGCCGATGGAGGCGAGGGTGGTGAGCTGGAGGGGGTATTGCTGGACGAGGGACTTCAGGTCGGCGAGGGTGACGCGCTGGTAGTCGGCGAGGTCGGCTTCGACGCTGCGGTAGTCCTGGCGGTACATCCAGTTGGAGCCTAGCGCCCCGAGACGGCCCATCGGGCGTTCGCTGCGGAGGACGATGCGGGAGAGGGTCTTGTTCTTCGCCTGGGTCAGCTCGGCCTCGGTGAAGTCGCCCGAGTTGAGGCGGGCGAGGATGCCCTGCACGCGTTCGAGGTTGTCTTCGACGTCTTCGGGATTGCAACTGAGGTAGGTGAGGAAGGAGCCGTCACCGTCGAAGTCGTGGAAGCCGAGATCGGCCGATTCGACGTAACCGGGGTCGACGAGTTCCCAGAACATGCGGGAGCCGGTGTCGTCGCCGGCGATGACGGAGAGGAGTTCCGCGGCGAAGCGCTGGGGTGCGGCGGCGGCTGGTCCCGGGCAGAGGGCCATGAGGTGTTGCTGGGAGCTGGCGGGGCGGACGAGGAGGTCGAGACCGCCGGTGGGCCGGGCGATGGTGGTGGAGCGAAGGCCTCCGCCAGAGGGCCTGTGACCGCAGAGGTCTTCGACGAGGCCTTTGAGGGAGGGCCAGTCGAAGTTGCCGGCGGCGGCGCAGATGATGTTGCCGCCGACGTAGCGGCGGGCGTGGTAGTCGCGCATCTGGGCGCTGGTCAGCGCGGTGATGGAGTCGACGGAGCCAAGGATGCTTTGCCCGAGGGGGTGGCCCTTGAAGTGGGCCTGCATAGCGCGTTCGTAGACGAGGAAGCCGGGCTGGTCGTCGTACATCCCGATCTCTTCGAGGATGACCTTCTTCTCCATGTTGAAATCGTCATCCCGGAGGGAGGGGAAGATGATGTCGGCGAGGAGATCGAGAGTGGTGGGGAGGTACTCGGGGAGGATGGCTCCGTAGAAGAGGGTGGTTTCTTCGCTCGTGGAGGCGTTGTACTTGGCACCGACTTCATCGAAGACGCGGTTGACGTCGTCGGCGGAGTGGCGCTGGGTCCCTTTGAAGGCCATGTGTTCGAGGAAGTGGCTGACGCCGGATTCCTCGGGGGTTTCGTCGCGTGCGCCGGCGCGGACGTAGAACCCGACGGCGACGCTGTGCACGTGGGGGTTCCGTTCGGCGACGATCTGCAGGCCGTTGGACAGTTTGTGCTCAAAGAACTCCACGACGAACCTCCAGAGGCGACGTGCCCATCGTGACGACGACGAAGTCTTGGGCGGGATGACGGTGCACGTGTTCGAGAATGATAGGGACGGTAAGCCGGTCGATCTCGGCGCGGATTTCGGCGAGGGTGGTGACCCGGCCGAGGTGGTACCAGTCGCGGGCGATGCTGGAGGCGCGGGAGGTGCTCGACTCCTGCTGCATGATGAGGGAGCTTTTGGCGCGGGCCTGGCAGCGGGCGAGTTCCTCGGGGGCGATGCCGTCTTTGAGGCGAACAAGTTCGCCGATCAGGACATCGAGGGTTTCCTGGGCGCGCTCGGTGGTGGTTCCGGCGTAGCAGAGGACGCGGGCCTGGTCTTTGAGGGTGTTGGTGGTGGCGTAGACGGAGTAACAGAGGCCGCGCTTTTCGCGAACTTCGGTGAAGAGGCGGGCGCTCATGCCGCCGGAGAGGACGTTGACGGCGGCCCAGGCGGCGTAGTACTCGGGGTGGTTGTAGGGGACGCTGTGGTAGGCGACGCCGATCTGGGTCTGGGTGGACTCGTGGGGGAGGTGGTCGATCTGAGGGCCGGGCGGTCCGGACTCGATGACGGGATCGGGTTTGGTCTGCCAGTCACCGAAGAGGCGGCCGACGAGGTCGATCAGTTCCTGCGCGTCGACATACCCGGCGATGGCGAGGATGGCGCCGTTGGGGCGGACGCAGCGGGCGGCGTGCGCGCGGACGGCGTCGGCGGTGAGCGTGGTGATGGAGTCGAGGCTGCCTTCGTTGGGGAGGCCCCACGGGGTGGGGTAACAGCGAGCCTTGAGTTCCTGCATCACCTTCTGGCGGGGTTCGTCTTCGAGGCCGCGGAGGGACTGTTCGACGCCGACGCGGGAGGGCTCGAACTCGTCTTCGGGGAGGTGCGGCCTTTGAAGCATGTCGGCGTAGAGGGCGAGGGCTTCGGGCAGTTTCTCGGCGAGGGTGGCTCCGGAGAAGGAGATATGGACAGTGGCGGCGCCTTCGCTGCGGGAGAGGCCGAGGTTATCGAGGGCGGTGGTGAGTTCGCGGCTGTCGAGGGGCCCGGCGCCGCGGAGCATCCAGTCGGTGAGGACGGCGGCGGCACCGCGGGAGGCGGGTGCGTCGAAGGCACTGCCGGCGGGGACGAGGAGCGAGAACGCGGCCGAGCGGACATCCGGCATCGATTCGACGAGCAGGGTGAGTCCGTTGGGGTAGGTGTGCGTGCAGAGTCCAGCGACGGGGGGCATCCCGAGACATCCTGAGGGCGCGGTCGCGCGCGACCGGAAACGGCCGGGGGAGGTGCTCCTCCGGACAAATCCGCATGGTGACGGGTTGAGGGGACGAGGGGTAGGGCTGGAGGAGAAGGCAAAAGTCAAAAGGCAAAAGTCAAAAGTACGCAAGCGTGGATGGGGGCGGGTGAGCGAGTGGATGTGGGGGGTGGGGTGGTATGCTCGCGGCTTGGGGGGCGATGGTTTTGGGTTGGTTGGGAGTCGGGGGTTGATTGGCCTCCGGGCGCTGACGCTTCCGGCTCCCACAGAGCATGACAGTCGCATGGGAGTTGGCGACGGATTCCCGCCTGCGCACTTTTGACTTTTTCCTTTTGACTTTTGACTTGCCTGGCCCTGGGCCAGGCGGTGGGGTTTTGCGATGCCGAGCTTGCCTGGGGTGGAATACAAGGATGCGCATGTGCTGCGGGCGCGGGGGCCACGGGAGGAGGTGGATCCGTTCCGGCCGGTGGGAGTGTTTGTCGAGGAGGAGTACTCGAGGTTAGGGAAGGTCGAGCGGACGGGGACGGTGTTGTTGGCGAATCGGGAGTGTCCGTTTCGCTGCCTCTACTGCGACCTGTGGAAGCAGACGACGATCTATCGGGTGCCGGGGGGTGCGATCCCGAGACAGATTGATTTGGCGCTGGCGGAGTTTGCGGCGGTGGGTCCCCTGCCCCGGCAGATCAAGCTGTACAACGCGGGCAACTTCTTTGATGCGCAGGCGATTCCGCCGGAGGACTATGTCGAGATCATCAAGCGGGTCGCGGGGTTTGAGACGGTGATTGTCGAGAATCATCCGAAGCTGTGCGGGCCGGTGGTGGGCGACTTTGCGCGGGCGCTGGGGACGCAGCTCGAGGTGGCGCTGGGGCTGGAGACGATTCATCCGGAGGTGCTGCCGCGACTGAATAAGCGGATGACGCTGGCGGATTTCGACGGGGCGTGTGAGCGGCTGAAGGAGGCGGGGATTGTGGTCCGCGCGTTTGTGATCGTGCGGCCTCCGTTCCTGGATGAGGAAGAGGGCGTGGAGTGGGCGATCCGATCGGTTGAGCATGCGTTCGCGCGGGGCGTGGATGCGGTGAGTCTGATTCCGGCGCGGGCGGGGAACGGGTTGATGGAGGAACTGGAGCGCGAGGGGTTGTTTGGGTCGCCGCGGTTGGGTTCGGTGGAGGCGGCGTTTGAGGCGTGTCTGGGGTTGGGGGCGGGGAGGGTGTTTGTTGATTTGTGGAATGCGGGGAGGTGGACGGGGGTGGAGGAGCGGGCGGGTGAGCGAGTGGCTCGGTTGGGGCGGATGAATTTGTCGCAGCGGGTGGAGTGAGGAGGAGAAGGCAAAGGGAAAAGGGAAAAGGAAAAGGAGGGTTTTGGGGTGGGGGCCGCTGCGCGGGGGAAGCCTCACGGCTTCCGCTACTTTGGGAGGGTGGGCGTCGGTCGCTTCTGTAGGCAGTCGCTGCGGTGTTGCAGGTCTTTGGTGCGGCGGGGGGTTTCCACCGACCCCTGACAGGGTCGGCTCGCCACGGAGAACGGGCGGTGTGTTGAATCTGGGGGCCGCTGCGCGGGGGAAGTCTCACGACTTCCGCTACAACCGGGACGCCTTACGGCTTCCGCTACGTTGCGAGGGGTTTTTAGAAGAGGCGGCGGGGCGGGTCTTCGCTTTGAGGTGGGGATTGGTCGGGGGGGGTGGCGCGGCGAGGGGCGCGTTTGGCGGCGGGCTTTGAGGTGGTGGCGGCGCCGGGTTCGGTGAAGGTGGCGGTGGCGTCGAAGGGTTGGGTGATGGGCTGGCCGGCGGCGTCGAACCCGGTGAGCAGTTCGATCTGCTGACGGGCGGAGTTGAGGCGCTCCTGGCATTGGCGGAGGAGGCCGATGCCTTCTTCAAAGCGGGCGAGAGAGTCTTCCAGGCCGAGCTGTCCGCTTTCGAGGGCGGAGACGATCTGCTGGAGGGCGGCGAGCTGGTCTTCAAAGGAAAGCATGGGGGCGCTGCGCGAAGTCAAAAGTCAAAAGGCAAAAGTCAAAAGTACGCAGGCGGGGGTTGGGCGTCGAGGGTTGGGGGGGTTCGGGGGAGGGGGTTCGCCTTGGGGACGCTGGGAGGAACGGTTGATTTCTAGGTGCCAGGCTTGCCGAGTGATTCTTGGCATTCGACGACGAAGAGAGTCGTGTGAGCCGCGCTGTCCCTGGGTTGGCATGCTTGCCCCGAAGCGGTGCAAGCATGGCACAGCGCTTGAGCCCATCGGGCCATGTGGCCTGTTGAACAGAACTTAGACCCTGTGGGTCAGGTGGCGGTGGGAAATGTTTTCGGGAGGGGCCACCAGGGGGGGAGGGGCGCGGTGAGGGTGAGGTCGTCGTAGCGGATGGGGTGTTTCAGTTGGAGGGTGCGGGCGTGGAGGGTGATGGGGAGGCCGCGGGCGGGGTCGAGCTCGTGGGTGACGACGCCGTAGTCGAGGTCGGGGAGCGGGGGGAGCATGTCGGGCGGGAGGGCGGGTCCGCCGTAGAGGGTGTCGTTGAGGATGGGCCAGCCGCGGGAGCCGAGCTGGATGCGGATCTGGTGCATGCGTCCGGTGAGGAGCGTGACTTCTAACAGGGAAAAGGGAGCGCCCGCTGAGGCGGGCAAGTCAAAAGGCAAAAGGCAAAAGTCAAAAGGGACGCGGGCGTTGTTGGGCGCGGGGAGGATGTGGGGTGCGGGTGTTGCCGTGGTCGCAGATTGGAAGACGGCTAGGCGTTTGAAGGTGAGTTCGGCGCGTTTGCCTTCGGGGTGGTCGGGGGGGAGGAGTTCGGCCTGGGGCTGGTCGGGGATTTTGCGAATCGTGTCGACGAGGTGGCCTGACTCGGGCGGGAGGCCTTGCACGAGGGCCCAGTAGGTTTTCTGGACGGTGCGGTCGCGGAACTGCTCGGCGAGACGGGCGGCGGTCTTCGAGTTCTTGGCGAAGACGACGACGCCGGACACGGGTCGGTCGAGTCGGTGGGGGACGCCGAGGTAGACCTGGCCGGTCTTGTCGCCTTCGACGCGCAGATACTGTTTCACCGCGGCTTCGAGGGACGGGAGGCCGGGGATGGTTTGGGTGGCGATGCCGGCGGGCTTGTTGGTGACGAGGAGCGGCCCGTCGATGAGGAGGAACATGGGGAGAGGAAGGCAAAAGTCAAAAGGCAAAAGGCAAAAGTACGCAGGCGTGGTTGGGGGCGGGTTGAGGAGGGGCTTTGCCGGGGCGTGTTGGAGGCGATTGAGGGGACCTATTGGAGAGGGTGTGCGTTGGATGCCTGGTGACGCCGGTTCGCGTTCGTCGGAAAACTTACGTTTTCCGCTACGGGGGGAGGCGGGGGTCAGTTTTGACTTTGGACTTTTGGCTTTGGACTTGGCCCGACCGCACGGTCGGGCGCGTAGGGGGTTAGGTCGACGAGGGGTTGCTGGTTGAGGAGGGCGTCGGCGAGGGCGACGGCGGTGACGGGGGAGAGCTGGAGGCCGTCGCGGAAGTGGCCGGCGGCGATCCAGAGGTTGGTGTGGCCTGGGAGTCGGCCGAGGTACGGGAGGCCGTCGGCGGATTGGGGGCGGAGGCCGGCCCAGGCGCGTTCGAGCTGGGCGCGGGCGAGGGCCGGGACGACTTCGATCGCGAAGGCGAGGAGTTCGGAGATGGCGGCGGCGGTGGTCCGCTTGTCGAAGCCCACGGCCTCTTGAGTGGAACCGACGAGGATGCGTCCATCGCCCCGGGGGACGATGTATCGGGAGCCGATGTTGATGACGCGGGTGAGGGGGAGCGGGAGCTGGTTGAGGAGCAGCATCTGCCCTTTGAGCGGGCGGATGGAGGGGGCGTGAGTCGACGCGCTATTGGTGGTCGGGAGGAGGCGGGAGGTCCAGGCACCGGAGGCGAGGAGGACGTGGTCGGCTTCGAAGTCGCCCTGGGTGGTGCGGAGGCGGACAGGGTGTGACGGGGCCTCGGTAGTCGGTTGAACACGGACTGGATCAACCATCGTGTGGGGGAGTGAGTCTGGCCAGCGGTCGCTGGTTTCGGGTGAACTCGCACTGGCGGAGCCAGTGGCACACGCGGAGGCGGTCGGGGAGGTGACCAGACCGTGGACGGAGGTGCCGGAGTGGAGGCGGACGCCGCGAGCGAGGCAGCCGGCGAGGAGGGCCTTGAGGAGGCGGGGGTTGCGGACCTGGCCGAACTCGGGGAGGTGGTAGGCGGCGGTCACGTCGGCGGAGAGGGCCGGCTCACGCAGGGGGAGGTCGTGGGGGTGGACGGGCTCAACAAGAATGCCTTCGGACTGGAGCTGGGCGATTTCGGCGTCGAGGGCGTGAGGGTCGCTCTTCAGGCGGAGTTCCCAACTGCCGCAGCGGCGGTAGCCGGTGTCGATGCCGGTTTCGTCGAGGAGGCCTTGGGCCCAGTCGGTCCAGAGGGCGTGGCTGGCGGCGCGGAGGGCGGCGGCGGGGGAGAGCGCGGGCGCGGTGAGCGGAGGGGTGGGGTTGCCGGGGGGGAGCATTCCGGCACCGGCCCAAGAGGCTTCCTGGCCGGGCTGGTACTGGTCGAAGAGGCGTACGGAGAGGCCGCGACCGGCGAGTTCGTAGGCGAGCGAGAGGCCGATGACACCGGCTCCGACGATGGCGATGTCGGACATAGGGGCTGCGCTAAGGCAAAAGTCAAAAGGCAAAAGGCAAAAGTACGCAGGCGGGGTTGGGGGCTGCGCTGGGGAGGAGATGGTAGTGGAAATGGAGGTGGGAGGGCAGGTTTTGGGTGGGGGGTGGTGAGGGGGGAGGCTGCGGAGGGGGGAGGGCAGCGGGTTGCAGCTGGGGGCCGCTGCGCGGGGGAAGCCTCACGGCTTCCGCTACAGCCGGGGAGTCGGGCGACTTACGCTGCGAGGCTGTGATCTATTCTGACGACCGGTGAACTCTCGATTGAACCGCGAGGTGTCAGCGAGGGACATCGCGTGGATTGCGGGGACATCGTGACCTGCGCGGAGCGCGGGGTCCCTCGCTCACGCTTCGGGTTACCAGAAACTCATAGCCGCTGCGCGGGGGAACTCTCACGAGTTCCGCTACAGACTGGTTGGCGACGCGCTAGTAGAGGAAGCGTTCGACGTCTTTGACGAGTTTGGGGTCCTGGGCTCGGAGTTCTTCGAGGTACTTCGTGGCGGCCTGGACGTGCGTGGGGATGGGAGCGTCTTTGGGGGCGTCCTTCGGGACGTCTTTGAGGCCGGCGAACATGTAGCGGATGATGGCGCGCTTGATGGAGGGGACGTTGTAGGCGTCTTGTCCGTAGAGTTTGCGGAGGCGTTCCTGGATCGACCAGTCTTTCCAGCGGGCAAGGTCGGCGATGACGATGTCGGCCAGTTCCGGGCGGTCGAGCAGGATGCGCATCGAGGCTTTGAGGCGGTCGTGAGAGATCTTGCCATCGCCGTACTGCCACATGAAGCGGAGGGCCTGGAGAGCGGCATAGGTCTCGCTGAAGGGGATTTTGGTTTCCGCATCGGCCTTGAGCTTGGTGCTGTCGACGACGTCGAGGCCTTTGTCGCTGGTGATGAGCAGGTAGCCGGCGATGACACCATCGATTCCGAGGCGGTAATCGTTCTCGCCTGTATCAATGACTTTGGCTTCCATGAGCTTGGCGTCGGTTTCGTCGCCGCAGAGGCCGAGCATGAGGCCGTAAAGCCCCAGGCGGGTGGGCGAGGTCTCCGGATTCATGACCCACTGGCGGAGCTTTTCGCGGGGCATTTTGGGAGCGAGGGGGACGATGTCCTTGTAGGGGGCGTTGGCGAACTCGGAGTAGGCGTCGTTGGCGATCGTGAGGCTGGGATGCTCGAGGAAGCCCAGGAAGTAGGCGAGGCGTTCGGTGGGCGGGGCATCGAGCAGCGGTGCGGATTTGACGTAGTCGAGCGTTTCCTTGCCGAGCGGGAGGGGATCGGACCATTCGAGGACATCGAGTTTGGTGCCGAGGAGGAGGACCTGTTCGTCAGCCGCGAGTTCGATGTAGCGGGGGAGGGAGAGCGATTTGCCCTTCTCGTGCGTTTTGGTCGTGTCGCGGAGGATGTCGACGATGACGAGCTGGGATTCGGCGGGCTGGTCGTCAACGGCCTGCTTGGAGGATTTGAGGGAGGCGAGGAGCGCGGCGTCGGACTTGGCGAGCTGCTCGGTGAGCGTCATGGAGGGGGCGGAGCAGAACGGGCAGGCGGCCGCGGCGAAGGGGAGGCCGGTGAGCAGGAGCGCCGCGGCGGCGAGGGAGAAGAGTGTCCGCATGGGTTTGCTCAAGCAAAAAGTCAAAGGGAATAAGGAGCGCAGGCGGTGTGGGGCGCGGGGAGGTGGAGGGTGTGCGGGTTCGTGGTTGGGGGAAAGCTCACGCTTTCCGCTACAGGAATTGGGGTGGGAGTCGGTTCCTTTTCCTTTTGCCTCCGCCTTAGCGCTCTAACACTTGAGCGTTGTCGAGGCGGTAGAGGGTTCCGGATTCGATGTCGTCGAAGGTTTGCTGTTCGATGTGGAAGGTGCCGAGGACATCGAATGGGCGATTCTCGATGTAGTGGGTGGGGGCGTCTTCGCGGAGGGTGACGGCGACGATGTCGTAGGCCTTGGGGTTGCGGCCGAAGCAGCAGATCTGGTTATCGCGGGCGAGGAGGAAGCGGGTGATGCCGTCGGGGAAGCTGGGGGGGTACATGAAGCCGCGGAGGCGGATGGTCTGACCTTCGAGGCCCTTGAGCCAATCGGGCATCCGTTCGACAGCGTCGGGGGTGATCGGCTCCATGTTGAGGACCTTGAGGAGGTCGAGATCGTCGAAGCTGACGCGCAGGGCGCGCTCTTTCCCTTCGGGGCGGAAGGTTTT
This sequence comes from Planctomycetaceae bacterium, assembly GCA_027489895.1. Lineage (GTDB taxonomy): Bacteria > Planctomycetota > Planctomycetia > Planctomycetales > Planctomycetaceae > JAIXZD01. The sequence continues at coordinate 14,303 of JAIXZD010000345.1, read as the reverse complement.
GGTGGGGATGAGAATGCGGACGCCACCCGGGAGGGGGTTGGCGGAGGGCCCGGCGGGGATGAGCGCGGGGCGGGTGCGGGTGGCAGGGATGGTGGCGGAGGCGGTGACGACTTGTTCCGGTTTCTCCGGCGCGGCTGGTTCCGGCACGGCAGGTTCTGACTTGGGGGCGGGTGGTTCCGCGGGCGTGGAGGCGGTTGCTGTGGGTGTGGGATCGGTCGCCGCGGGATTGGTTGGCGCCGTGCTGCGGGGCGCGGGTTCAGCGGGAGGGGTCGCGGGTTTGGGGGGGGTGAGCTGGTCGAGGTCGGCGGTGAGGGCGGCGACTTCCTCGGCCGTGGGTGCGGAGGGGAGCACCACGGGCGGAGGGGAGGCGGCTTCGCACCCGAGGAGGAAGCCGGTGAGGAGGAGCAGTGCGAGGGTCGAGCACCGTCTCAACGCGACAGGTGGGTTGGCGTTGTCGCGAGTCGCTGGCACTGCTGGACAAGCCAGAGGTGGCACTCCGGCGCGGGAGGGATTCGCGGCCCGTGGAACACTTCTGAGCCGACACCACCACGTCAGCCACTGACGCTGCCAGTGCTCGTCGTTCGCGAGAGAACTCGCACTGGCAGAGCCAGTGGCACACGAAGACGCGATCGATTCGTGGCTCTTCAACAAGGCGGTGGGTACGGGAACACGAGCGCACAACGCGAGGACAGCGTCGACACCGCCTGCGCACTTTTGCCTTTTGATTTTTAACTTTTGACTTCGCGAAGCGGTCGCGGTCCCCAGACCTTGGGCGGAATCGGTTCCGCGGCAGGGGATGGCGAGGGCGCGGGTCATCGGAAGTGGGTGCCTTCGAGCATGTAGACGGAGGTGAGTTCGCCGGACTGCGTGACGGTGTTGGCGCGGAAGATTCCGGCCACGCCGACGAGTTGCTGTTCGAGCAGGTCGACACTGAGCCCGGGCTGCATCTTGACGGCGATCATATCCGTTAACTTCGGCTGGCCGCCGAAGCAACAATCACCATTGTCCTTACAAAGCACAAACTCGGTCAACCCGTGGCGCTGGCGGACGGGATACATGTAACCCTTGATGTACACTTTCTTTCCGTCGAATTTGGCGACTTCGTCGGTGGGCTTCGCACCGGCCTCCTCGACGATCATGCCCTGGTTGGAGAGCCAGGAGAAGCTGAGGCGTTCGTAGCCTTCGGGGACTTCGGTGGCGTAGACGTAGCCGTGGTAGCCGCCGCCGGCGAGCGTCATGGCGATGGAGACGACGAGGCCCGAGACCGCGAGGAAGCGGCCGGTCAGTTCGCCTTCGGAGACGCGAATCTGGTAAAGGGCAACGATTGCAAGGAGTATTCCGGCGACTCCGAGGAGGACGCCGGAGGGGAACATGAGCCCGGTGGCGGCGCAGACGCCGACGAACAGCGAGACCGGCCCGAGAATGGCAACGGGCTTGTAGTCGAACTCTTCATCGGCGGAGGGCGTGAAGGCGGAGCGCGACTCGGTGGCGCGGGGCTCGATTGCGCTGGAGGCGGCCGGTTCGAGGGGAGCCGCGGCGGGGGCGGACAACTCGGACGGGGATGTGGGTTCGAGCACCTGCATAGTCACGGACCATCGAGAACTGCGGACGGGAGAGTTCCAGACTCTCATGGCGTGTCATCCGTGATATGCGGAAATAGTACCCCGCGTGGGCGCGGGAGCCAACGGATTTCGGCGGGGTGGGCCGATTCTTCAACGGCCGCGCCGGTGGAGGAGAGTGTACGGGCGGACGGGCGAAGGTGACAGGTTGAACGGGCTGGGGGAGGTGGGGGGTTGTGTTCACCACCAAGTCACAAAGGCACCAAGGAGAGGCAGGGGAAGAGGGAAGCAATTCCGGGAGGCTCGTTCACGCGAAGACACGAAGACTCGAAGGAAAGGCTGTCAGACTTTGGTTCCCGGTGTGTGACTTTTGTTGGTGATGATTGATGTGGGGTGAGGCGAGCGACGGCGGGCGGGGGTCGGTGAAATGGGGGGGGCTGGTTGCTGTCGTTGCGGGCGAATTTCACCGACCCCTGACAGGGTTGGCTCGCCAGGAATGGCAGACTGTGTGTTGTGCCCGAGCGTCGAGAGAGATCGGGTCGAATGTGGTGTTGTGAACGGGATGGGTTTTGATGGGCGCCGCTTGGCCTCCGGGCGCTGACGCTTCCGGCTCCCCGGCTTGGTGCGTGATTGGGGGCGGGGGAAAGCTCACGCTTTCCGCTACGGTCTGCGAGGAGGGGCTACGGGGTGGGGGGCGGCGAGGGGAGGGGTTGGGCGGGGGCCGGGGGGTTGGCCATGGCTTTGCGGTTGGGTTTGGCTTGGCGCCATTCGGCAACGGTTTCGGGGGAGACTTCGGTGCCGCGGAGGTCGAGCTGGGTGAGGGTGGGGATGGGGAGGAGGTGTTCGCGGAAGCCGGTGTCGGTGATGTGGCAATTGCGGAGGCGGAGAGTGGTGAGCGCGGGGAGGGCTGTGAGGGAGGGGAGGCCGGCGTCGGACACCTGGGTGTTGGTGAGGTCGAGCTCGCGGAGTTTGGAGAGGGACTTGAGGTGGATGAGGGTGGCGTCGGTGACGTCGGGGTTGGCCATCTGGAGGAGGACGGTGTCGGGGAAATGGGAGAGGAGGGAGTAGTCGGACCGGTCCCAGCCGGTGAGGGTGAGGTGTCGCTCGCCGTTGACGTCGCGGTTGAGGGGGCCGAGGTCGACGGGTGTGAGCTGGGTGATGGCGAGGGGGAGCGCTCCGACGAGGAACCCGGAGACGATGAGGGCGAGCGGGAGGCGGGCGAGCCGCCAGTGGTAGAAGGGGAAGACGAGGTCGCCCACAGCGGCCCAGTTGGCGACGCCCCAGGCGAAGGAGATGCGAAAGCCCCGGATGATGAGCCAGATCTGGCCGACGGCGATGAGGAACACGCCGGCGAGGATCAGTTGGACGCCCAGGGCTTCGGACATAGGAGGCTGCGCTAAGGCAAAGGGAAAAAGGAGGCGCTGAGGTTGGGGGTTTGTTCGCGCTGTTGGGGTGGTTGGAGGCGGAGCGTGGGGCTTTATTGTCGCTACGCGACTTGGGAGCGAGATAGCGGGGTGGCCTTTGCTTTTCGGGCCCTTTTTTCGGGGTTGCGGGCGGGGGAAAGCTCACGCTTTCCGCTACCTGGGAGGAGCGGGCTGGTCTTGCTCCTTTGCCTTTTTCCCTTTTCCCTTTGCCTTCGCCGTTCGGCGCTTAGGTGAGTTCGTGGGCGACTAAGTCGGCGTAGGTTTCGCGTTTGCGGATGACGTGATGGGTGGAACCATCGACGAGGATTTCGACGGCTTTGGGGCGGGAGTTGTAGTTGCTGCTCATGGCCATGCCATAGGCGCCGGCGCTGAAGGTGCAGACGAGGTCACCGCGGTGCATGGGGGGGAGGTAGCGGTCTTTGGCGAAGTAGTCGCTCGATTCGCAGACGGGGCCAACGACGTCGGTTGGCTCGCAGCCGGGGACAACGGCTTCAAAATCCGTGGGCGGATCGATGGGGGTGTGGACGGGCCAGACGCGGTGGAAGGCGTCGTACATGGCGGGGCGGATGAGGTCGTTCATCGCGGCGTCTTGAATGACGAACAGCTTCCCCCCTTCCCGCTTGGTGTAGATCACCTGGCTGACGAGGATGCCCGAGTTGCCGACGATGAAGCGGCCGGGCTCGAGGGCGAGCTTGCAGCCCGAGGCGAGGATGTGGGGGACGATCACCTCGGCGTAGGCGCTGGCGGGGAGGGCTTCCTGTTGGCGATAGTTGATGCCGAAGCCGCCGCCGAGGTTGATCCAGCGGGTGTCGTGGCCTTTGGCGCGGAAGGATTTGACGACGTCGACCGCTTTGACGATGGCGGCGGCATAGGGGTCGGTCGTGAGGATGGGCGACCCGAGGTGCATGTGGATGCCGCGGAGGTCGAGACGCTTGTCGGCGAGGACTTTGTCGGCGAGCTGCGTGGCCCGCTCGATATCCATCCCGAACTTGTTGCCCTTCTTGCCGGTGGTGGTTTTGGAGTGGGTTTTCGCGTCGATATCGGGGTTGAGGCGGAGGGCGACGGGGGCGACGACGTTCATCGAGCCGGCGACGGCGGCGATGGCGTCGAGTTCGGCCTCGCTCTCGACATCGAACATGAGGATGTGGTTTTCGAGGGCGAAGCGGATTTCGTCATCGGTCTTGCCGACGCCGGCGAAGACGACGTTCGAGGTATCGGCCCCGGCCTGCTTGACGCGGTAGAGTTCGCCGCCGGAGACAACGTCGAAGCTGGAACCAGCGGCCTGCATCACCTTGAGGATGCCGAGGTTCGAGTTGGCTTTGACGGAGTAACAGATGACAGGATCGACAGCGGCGAAGGCCTGCTGGATCTGTGTGAGGTGGTGGAGGAGGGTTCTCTTGGAATAGATCCAGAGGGGGGTGCCGTACTGGGCGGCGAGGGTGGCGACGGGAACGTCTTCGCAGAAGAGTTCGCGGTTGCGGTAGTGGAAGTAGTCCATGGTGTGTGTCGCTGCGTTCTTGAATTGGTAGAGGAAAAATCAGTTCGTTTCGTCAGGTGTTCTCAGGTGGGTTTCAATCACTCGGAAGAATGCCCGTTCGCTGAGGGCATTTAGAATCGGGTCCAACAACGCGTGACGTTTCATCCAGCTCAGGCCCTTGAACGCCACATCGGTCACGTCGATTGCGACCTGACCGGCCGAAAGCGGACGGGTACTGACTGACTTGAACCTCTTTCTGAGAACGCGTTCGATCTCGGCGCAATCCGCGTCGAATTCCGGAGTGAGAACCTCCCGATTTCCCATCAGCTCGGCCAATTCCCGTTCGAGCAGCGCGACACGCCTGGTCAGAGACGCGATCTCTGCTTCCGGACTGCGACGTGACCGTCCGGTGTTCGTCGAATTGCGTCGCCCCTTTCCGACCACGGTTTCTGATTTGGTCAGCCCGGACTTTCTCGGTTTGGCTTGTTCGAGAACGTTCACGATCGAATCTTTGGCTTGCGAGTCGCGAACGATGCTGCCGGATCTGGCCCCTTTGGAACGGGGCTTCGGTTTCGCGACGGACCGCTTTGTTCCCGTACTCATGACAGTCTCCCTTTCGCCCAATCCAGAATCAGGTCGACGTGAGAAAGAAACCCTCTCGCTTCCTGCCCGTCAAATTCGGCCGTCTCGTATCGGAGATCGGTCGACCAGCCGGCCAGCCTTCTCAAGGCTGGCTGAACTGAAACTGACCAACCAACCCCTTGTTCCCGCAGCAAACCCATCAAGTGAGCGATGTCATGGCCTTTGCGCCCGCGGAACTCCCCATCAATTATGGCCGGCCGTTTCGAAACCGGAATCGACGCCAGAATGAGTGCCTTAAGAATACACTCCCCCGCGTATCCGGCGAGATAGACCGCGTCCGTGAAATGCGGCGGATCGTGTTGCGCCAATACCTCAGCGGCAGCCCGCCGTTTGGTGGCCGCACGCCAGAACATCTGAGGATTGAGCCTCAAGTTGTCACCTCTCTCTCCGACTCCCTTGAGGCTCTACGCCTGCCAGCCGAAGCGGTGTTTGGCGATGAGTTCGGCGATCTGGACGGCGTTGGTGGCGGCGCCTTTCCGGAGGTTATCGAGGACGGCCCAGAAGCAGAGGCCGTTGGGGTGGGAGAGGTCTTTGCGGATGCGGCCGATGAAGACTTCGTCCTTACCGGTGACATCGAGCGGCATGGGGTACTGGCCGGTGGCGGTGTCATCGATGACGACAAGGCCTGGGGCGCTGGTGAAGAGGGCGCGGGCTTCTTCGGGCGAGACGGGGCGTTCGGTTTCGACGGTGACCGAGACACTGTGGCCGTTGGCGACGGGGATGCGGACGCAGGTCGCGCTGATCTGGAGGGAGTCGTCCCCGAGGATCTTGCGGGTTTCGTGGACGATTTTCAGCTCTTCGCTGGTGTAGCCGTTGTCTTTGAAGCCCCCGATCTGAGGGATCGCGTTGAAGGCGATGGGGTGGCTGAAACATTCGTACTTGTAGGGGGTGTTGGCGAGGGCGGCGCGGGTCCCCTCGTGGAGGTCGACGGTTCCGGCGAGGCCGGCGCCGCTGACGGCCTGGAAGGTGGTGACGACGACGCGCTTGACGCGGGCGGCGTCGTGGAGGGGCTTGAGGGCCATGACGACGGGCGTGGCCGAGCAGTTGGGGCTGGCGATGATGCCCTGGGCGTCGAGCGCGGCCTGGGGGTTGACCTCGGGGATGACGAGGGCGACATCGGGCTTCATGCGCCAGTAGCCGGATTCATCGATGACGGTCGCCCCGGCCTGAACGGCGTAGGGGAGGAAGTCGCGGGCGGTCTCGTCGGGTGTGCTGGCGATGACGAGATCGCAGCCACGGAACGACTCGGGGGTGAGTTCTTCGACGATGTAGTCAACGCCATTGAAGCGGATCGTCTTGCCGGCACTGCGGGCACTGGCGAGGAAACGGAATTTTTTGGCGGGGAATTTTCGCGTCTGGAGCATCTCCAGCATGATCCGCCCGACCGCACCCGTCGCCCCGACAAACCCGACCAACTCGAACACGATGACTGACTCCTGCTTCGCCAGAGGGCGGAGACCCGATGAAAGTGGACTAGTGAACATGAACCGCGCTGAACATGAACGGCGCGGTGGCCCGGCGTGACGATTCGCGCTGGGACCGAACTGTGATTCTATCCGTCAGAGGGAGCACGTACAGACGGGGTTCGGGAGATCGGCCGGGTGAGCGGGGAAGGACGGGTTTGGCTGGTGCGGCCGTTACGACCGGCAAAGTCGGTGCGTGAGGAGTGGGAGAAGGTCCGGTGAGGGAGGAAGGCGTGTGGTAGAGTGAAGGGGTGGGGAGAGAAGGCAAAAGTCAAAAGGCAAAAGTCAAAAGTGGGGTGTCAGGCGGGTCTGACCTGATTTTTGAGGGGTGGGGACGGAACTCAGTGGGGGCGGACGCGGATGATTTCAGTCCAGCGGTTGACGAAGAGCTTTGAAGACCTGCGTCGCGGGCCGGTGATGGCTTTGGATGAGGTGAGCTTTGAAGTCCGTCCGGGTGAGATTTTTGGCTTGCTGGGGCCTAACGGCGCGGGCAAGACGACCTGCCTGCGGCTGTTGTCGACGGTGCTGCGGCCCACGGCGGGGGATGCGCTGATCGCGGGGTACTCGGTCGCGCGAGAGCCTGAGCAGGTTCGGTCGCGGATCGGGTTTATGTCGGGCAACACCGGTGTGTACGACCGGATGACGGCGTGGGAGATGGTCGAGCATTTCGGGCGGCTGTATGGGATGCCGGAGGATCTGCTGCAAAGTCGGCTGCATGCGATCTTTCAGACGCTGCAGATGACAGAGATCCGGGACATGCTCGGGTCGAAGATGTCGACGGGGATGAAACAGAAGGTGTCGATCGCGCGGGCGATCATTCATGACCCGCCCGTGATGATCTTCGACGAGCCAACGTCCGGGCTGGATGTGCTCGTCGCGCGGAAGCTGCTGCAGGCGATTGCCTCGCTGAAGGAGGAGGGGAAGTGCATCATTTTCTCGACGCATATCATGCGGGAGGTCGAGAAGCTGTGCGACCGGATTGCGATTATTCATCGCGGGAAGATTCTGGCGATGGGAACGATTGCGGAGCTGGAGGCGCAGTCGGGCGAGGCGGATCTGGAGGAGCTGTTTTTTGAGTTGATTTCGAGGCACGACGAAGGCGCCTAGTGGCGAAGGCAAAGGGAAAAGGGAAAAAGGCAAAGGAGTTGGGTGGGAAGTGGTTGAAGCAGGGGGTTTGGTGATTGGTGTTTGAAGGCGGGTGAGCAATGGTGGGCAGTGCCCACCCTACGTCGCTGAGGTTTGCATGAGCTGGCTGGGCGTGAACTGGACGAATGTCCGGCTGATCTTTCTGCGTGAGATTCGCGACCAACTGCGCGATCGGCGCACGCTGTTCATGATTGCCGTGCTGCCGCTGTTGTTGTATCCGGCGCTGGGGATCGGGATGGTCCAACTGACGGTGCTGTTCACCGAGCAGCCCCGGACGGTGGTGCTGCTGGGGGCGAACGAGTTACCGGCCGACCCGCCGCTGCTGGCGGGGACCGAGTTTCTGCCGGAATGGTTTGAGACACCGACCGACGCCGAGAAGCTGATTGTGGTGACGGATACCAAACCCGGCGAACCGGTGGCCAAGGCAGCGACGACGGACGGAAAACCGGACGCGGCCGAGTCGAGTCGGGAGAGCGATGCGGAGGAGCAGGCGACACGGAAGGCGACGCTGGAAGATGCGTACGAGCTGCTGACGTATCGGAATCGACGGCGGGAATTGACGGGGAAGCTGGAGGCGGCGCGGAAGGCGCTCGAGGCAGCACCGCAGGCGGACGAGGCGCGGTTGGCGCTGGCGGCCGAGGTGAGTGGCCTGGAGACGGAAGAGCGGGCGCTGAAAGAGGCGATGGGGGCGGCGTTTGCCCAGAGCCGGATCCAGGTGCTGATTGTCGTTCCGGAGGGATTTCGAGGGCACCTGGAGGAGCTGTCGCGGCGAGTCGCTGCGCGGGACGGGAAGACGGTCGAGCCCGCAATGGAGACGGACCGTTCGACTGACAAAGGATCGTCCGAGAAGGTCGACGCGGAAGCCGCTGCCCTGCCCCGACCGGAGATTCTGTTCAACCGGGCGGATGACAAATCGTATCTGGCGTACAACCGGGTGCGGGATGTGTTTGATGCGTGGGAAAAGGAGATTCTCAAACGTCAACTGGAGCGGGCGAGCCTGCCTCAGGACCTGACGCATCCGGTGCGGCCGACGCTGACGAACCTGGCGCTCGATGAGCAGATCGCCGCGAACCTGTGGGGCAAGCTGTTTCCGGCGCTCCTGGTGATGATGTCGATCACGGGGGCGTTTTACCCGGCGATTGACCTGGTCGCGGGGGAGAAGGAGCGGGGGACGATGGAGACGCTGCTCATCTGTCCGGCGACGCGGACGGAGATTGTGCTGGGCAAGTTTCTGACGGTGATGTCATTCAGTGCGACGACGGCGCTGCTCAACCTGTTGAGCATGGGGCTGACGGGTCGGCATATCCTGTCGATGTCGGCCCAGGGGATGGGACCGGCGACGGGCGACTTCGGGTTGCCGCCGCTGGCGTCGATGGGATGGGTCCTGCTGCTGCTGGTGCCCTTGGCGGCGATGTTCAGCGCCTTGAGCCTCGCGTTCGCGACGTTTGCGCGGAGCAGCAAGGAAGGTCAGTACTACCTGACGCCACTGCTGATGGTGACTCTGGGCCTGACGGTGTTCTGCATGTCACCCGGGGTGGAACTCAAGCCTCAGTATGCGGTGGTGCCGATTGCGAACATTGCGCTGCTCCTCAAGGGGTTACTGCTGTCGCCTTCGAATGCCGGGTCGCTGATGTGGTACATCGTGCCGGTGTTGGGATCGTCGCTGCTGTATAGCGCCTTGGCGCTGTGGTGGGCGATTGACCAGTTCCGACGGGAGGAAGTGCTGTTTCGAGAGGCGGAGCGGTTTGAAGTGTCGCTCTGGCTGCGGCATGTGCTGCGGGATAAAGGGCCGGTGCCCAGTTTTGCGCAGGCGGTCTTCTGCTTTGTCGTGATGATGCTGTTGCAGTTTGGGATGATGCGAACGTTCCAGGCGGCGAGCGGGGCGGACCCGCAGGCGCTGCTACGGGCGCTGATGATTCAGCAGTTGGCGCTGATGGCAAGCCCCGCGCTGATCATGGGAGCGATCCTGACGAGCGATTTCCGTCGGACGTTCCGCGTGAGATGGCCTGCGGTGCGGTGGCTGGGAATTGCCGTGGGACTGGCGGTGCTGCTGCATCCGCTGGTGTTTGAGGTGGGGCAACTTTTGCAGGAGCGGTTTTTCGACCCCCTGCCCCGGCATGTGCGGGAGGCGATGGGGCTGCTGTTAAGTAAAGAGACGCCCACGTGGCTGGTGCTGTTGGCATTTGCGGTGACGCCCGCGATCTGCGAGGAGCTGGCGTTCCGGGGCTTTATCTTGAGCGGGTTTCTGCGAGGTGGACGGGTCGGGTTGGCGGTGACACTGTCGAGCGTGATGTTCGGGATTGTGCATCTGATTCCGCAGCAGGTGCTGAACGCGGCGATTCTGGGGTTGCTACTGGGGTTACTGGCGGTGCGCTCGGGGAGTTTGCTGCCGCCGATGCTGTTTCACCTGCTGCATAATGGGATGATGGTGCTGCACAGCCTGTATGGGGCGGAGGTGGCGGGGATTGGGACGCTGGGGAACACGCCATTCTGGACGGTGAGGGAAGGAGCACTGCGGTACAATGCGCCGCTGCTGTTCATCACGTCGATCGGGGCGTCGCTGTTGATTGCGAGCGTGATCCGGGCCGGGCGGGAGCGGCCTGAGCCAGTGGGTGTACCGGCAGGGGAATTGGGGGGGGATGTACCGGCGAAGAAGTCGGGAGCGAAACTGTCGAGTGGCTACTCGAATCCTTGACATAGCCTGCGGTTCCGCACAAGATCGGGTTTGTCGAAGTTCGAGCAGGTGTTTTCCGTGTCGGGCTTTGCAGGCAGCCCCTCGAAGGCCGGGGGGTGTGCGGCGCGGTGGCTCGAGTTGAGCTTCGGCGCCGTGGAAGCGACGAGAAGCGATTCACCCTGCTGGGTGTCAGTTCAGATTCACTCTTGCATTACGGAACCCGGGACATGGCCGGCCCCAGGCGGATCGATGTGGAAGAGGTCAATGGCGTGACCATTGCCAAATTCACGGACAAGAAGATCCTCGATGAAACCAACATTCAGCTGATCGGCAATCAGCTGTTCAGTCTGGTGGATGAAGATCGACGGCAGAAGATCGTGCTGGACTTCTCCAATGTGGAGTATCTGTCGAGTGCGGCGCTGGGCAAGCTGATCACATTGGACAAGAAGGTGAAGGCGATCGGCGGAAAACTGCGGTTTTGTACGATTCGGGCCGATATTCTGGAAGTGTTCAAGATCACGCGGCTTGATAAGCTGTTCACGATCAAAGAGACACAGGAAAAGGCGCTGGAAGGGTTTTAGTTTGGCCGGGTGCCGGGTCGGTTTGGCCATGTCGAACCAGACTGTGGGATGGGTCCGGCGGACGAAGATGCGAAGGAATCCGGGCGCGATGGCGGGCCAGCATTGGTCGCATTCGGGGAGAAGAGAGTCGATCGGAGCGGGTTGTGCCCTTTAGGCCACTTTCCGGTCGCCTATAATGAGGAATCGTCTCACGACCTCGGTCGAGGTCTCTACCGCGTGAGAGCGAATTCCTGCGGAGCGCTCCGCAACGAATTGTTGGACGATTTCGCGACCCCTCAGGCGAGTCCTCGTTTAGCCCCATGTCCGCAGTCAACGATCTCGTCGACGAGTTCGAGGTCAGCATCCCGAGCGATGCGGCGGCCGGGCACGCCGTGCAGGAACGGATTCTGGGGCTGATCGAATCGGTTCCATTCGATGATCGGGATGTGTTTGGCATCCGGCTCGCCCTGGAAGAGGCGATCGTCAACGCGATCAAGCATGGCAACGGGATGGATCCGGACAAGGCGGTCCGCATCTGGTGCCGGGTGACTCAGGAAAGCGTGCGAGTCGAGATCGAGGACGAAGGCGAGGGGTTCACCGTCGAGGAAGTGCCGGACCCGACGGCCGACGAGAACCTGGAACGCCCCTGTGGACGCGGTATCATGCTGATGCGGGCGTTCATGACGGAGATCTCGTTCAACAGCCGCGGCAACCGCGTGACCCTGGTGAAAAACCGGACGCGGGATAGCTAGGGCGGGACGGCTGATGCGGGACGGCTGGTGCCGCCCGAAGGCAAAAGTCAAAAGTGTCGCACGCGGCGAGCGGGTGTCGCTTTTGGGGGTGGGCTTTTGGCTGGGTGCGCGCTGGTGACGATGCACTCCAGGCGGTGACGCTTCCGGCTCTCTGGGATGGCTGTTGAGCTCTGAGGGTGTTTTGCGGCCGGGGGCTGGCTACATCGAGACGGCTTCGAGGGCTTCGTCGCGCGTGTCGTAGATGGCCCAGAGGGTGTCGAGCGCGGTGATGCGGAGGAGCTCACGGGCCGCGGGTGTGGGGCCGGCGAGAACGAGTTCGCCGCCGCGTGAACAGGCCTGTTTGTGGCAGCGGAGCAAGAGGCTCAGAAACACCGAGGCGAAGTAGTTGACGCGGGAGAGATCGACCACGACGACGGGTGCGGCGACGCGGCCGATTGGGGCCATGACGATCTCCGCAGCATGCTCGATGAGGTCCCAGCGGAGGGTCTCGACGTCCTTGGCGGGCGTGATGACGAGCGTCTGCCCGTGCCATTCGAAGTCGAAATTGTTCTTGGAACTGGGCATAGGCTCGCACTTTCGGAGCCGGTGGAACAGGACCGGCGGAGCGTGAGTGTATCGAGCGGAGGGCGCGGTCGGGAGGCGTGCGGCAAGGCCTGAGAAACAGGGAGTTCGAGACGCACCGTGCCCAGGGAGGTTTTGATTGACCACGAAGGCACCAAGAGCACCAAGGAGAGGCAAACCAGGATCGTTCGAGATGTGGCCTTGGGAGACTGCGAGGGCGACCAGCGGCATCAGCAAGTCGATGTGCTCAGCCGTGACGGAGGTCGACGGAGTCCCCAGGAGTCGTGACTTCGCGTCGTCGCGCGGTCACCAGCGACCCCTGAAAGAGTCGGGGCGCGGCGGAATGGGTCTTGTACTCGGTGCAGTCGTTGGGGAGGGCGATCGCGGGGATCGTCGAACACTCTGGGCGCTGACGCTTCCGGCTGTTTTGAATTGCGAAAGAAGCCCGCGACGCCTGGACGGGCGTCGCGGGTTTTTCGCGCGTGAGGAGGGCCGGGGAACTCTCACGAGTTCCGCTACGTGAGCCGTTGGGCTCGCTACGGACGCCGATGAGAGGGTTCTGATTACAGCTTGCCGAGCATGGCTTTGGCGAGGGTTTTGGCGGCCTGGGCGCTGGTGGCCTGGGAGAGCTTGGTGTAGTCGGCGAGGAGCGCCTTCTTTTTGGCTTCGTCGGGGACGGTGTTGATGACCTCTTCGAGACCAGCGAGGCCCGAGCCGGTCTGGCCCGATTCGGCGATATAGGTGAGTCGATCGCGAAGCTGGTCGACGCTGGCGATGGCGGGGGTGGCATCGACGGGGGGCGGCGCGGAGGAACCACACCCGGCATTGGCGAGACAAAGCGAGAGGCCGAGGACGGACGGGGTGATCAACGAACGCAGGCTGGGCATGGGAACGCTCCGCGACAGTGAATGAGAACGTGGCTGGCGACAGGGCCGGCTGGATTGGAAGAAACCGAACCAGGACCGGCCTGCATTGCGGGCCGGTCCTGGTGTCTGGAAAAACTTTACATCCTGTCCCAGATCACCTGAAGTCACCCCAGCGGCAGCAGGGGCAGATTCAGGCTGTTGGATGCAGACCCGCAAGACAGGTCGCGGGCTGGTTACAGGTCGCCGACGGTGGCGCCATCGTAGCGGGAACCGACGCGATTCCAGGTGTCCCAGTCGATGTTCTCGCCGATGAACTTCACGGAGCCGTCGCACATCAGGGCGTGCACGCCACCGACGTGCTTGCTGCGGGCGGCGTAGATCCCGCGGCCATCCAGACCACAACCGGCACAGTGGAACGTGACGTTGGGGATCTTGGAGTTCGGCGTGAACAGCGTGCTGAAGGCGCTCGAACCGGGCTGGCCGCGGTACCACTGCGATCCAACACGGTTGCCGTTGATGGTCAGCGGCGTGATCGCGACGCCCCAGGCATCGACATTGGCCTTGGTGACGGCGGGGTAGGAATCGGGATCGGCGTTGCCGCCGGCGACGCCGTTGCCCTCGCGGGCGCGGGCCAGATCGGCCTGGCTGCCATCGCGAGCCCCCTGGTCGGTGGTGACCATTTCACTGAAGGCGAGGACATTCGACGTCCCGTCGGTAATGTCGCCCATGCGGACGGTGACATACCGATTGAAGATCCCGTTCTGATCGATGGCTTCGTCGGCTCCACCCGGCCAAACCTTGGTGGCCCCCGAAGAGACGGCGTAGTTGTTCCAGTCGACGCGGTCGCCAGGTGGCGAATCGGACGGACAGAGGAAGGCGGGGATTTTTCGGGTGCGGAGGCTGAACGGAGCGGTGCTTTCCGCGGCCGTCGGTTCACCTGTGTCGCAACCGGTGGTGCAGCGGTTCTCGTTGATGGCCTGGGCGACGAGGTTGTAGAGGGGGGCCTGATCGACGTAGGGGAGGATCATGGCGTGGGCGCTGTAGTTGCGCCATTCATCCGCGCGAGCGCTGTTGATCGCAGGCCCCTGCATCATGCGGGGGAACATGTTGAAGTTGTCGTGGTAGTTGTGGATCGCCAGACCCAACTGCTTCAGATTGTTGCGGCACTGGGTGCGGCGG
>JAIXZD010000182.1 GCA_027489895.1 Planctomycetaceae bacterium | reverse complement strand
GCGATTGTGCTCGCGGGGCAGGCGGGGTGTCGGGTTGTCTGTCAGGTGCTGGATGAGTTTGCGGCGGGGCTGGTGCGGGCGCATGTCGCGGGGACGCGGGTCGAGGTGGTCTGTGCCGCATCGTTCCCGGAGCAGTCGGTTGACCTGGTGGCGCTGGCGCTCGATCACCGCACCGAAACCGAGTTGACGCGGGAGCTGGTGCAGGCGGGGGCTTTGGCGGTGGTGCCGGGCGGGCGGCTGGTCTGTGCGACCGGGAAGGCCGACGACCAGTTGATTCATGGCGAGCTCAAGCGGCTGTTCGAGAAGGTGACCCGGCTGCCGCTGGCGAAGGGCTGCGTCTATCTGGCGACGCGGGGCAAGACGCTGGGGAAGCTCAAGGAGTATGAGGCGACGTTTGCGTTTCGGGATGGGCGGGAGGAAGAGACGGGCGGGCGGCTGATCGAGCTGATCTCGCGGCCGGGGGTGTTCAGTCATCGTCGTCTGGATGCGGGAGCGCGGGCACTGCTGACAGTGGCGACGGTGGGCGAGGCCGAGCGGGTGATTGATATCGGGTGTGGGACGGGCGCGGTGGCGCTGGCGCTGGCGGCGCGGTCACCGGGGAGCGTGGTGCTGGCGATCGATTCCAGTGCGCGGGCGGTCGACTGTACGGCGCGGGCGGCGGTGAAGAACGGGTTGACGAACGTGCAGACGAAGCGGACGGCGACGGGAGAGATCGACGAACCGGGGACGTGGACGGTGGTGCTGGGGAACCCGCCGTACTTTGCGGACTATCGGATTGCGGAGCTGTTTGTCATGACGGCGGCGCGGGCGCTGGCGCCGGGCGGGCGGGTGTACATGGTGACGAAGACGCCGGGCTGGTTTGTGACTCGGATGGAGGAGTTGTTTCAGCAGGTCGAGAGTGTGGAGAGTGGAGCGTACTTTGTTGTTTGTGGGAGGAAGGCGGGGGGAAGTCAAAAGTCAAAAGGCAAAAGTCAAAAGTGACGCAGGCGGGGTGGGGAGTCGTCTGTGGGAGGGGGAGGTGTGGCGAGCCGACGTTGTGAGGGGTCGGTGGTGATGGTGGGGGTGGGCTGTGGGTTGGACGGGGCAGCAGCGGGCGGCGATTGAACTGCGGCGGGCGTCGGTCGGACTTTCGGCTGGGGCGGGCTGTGGGAAGACGTACGTTTTGACGCAGCGGTTTCTGTCGCATCTGGAGCCGGGCGGGTCGGGTGAGGGGGGCGCTGCGGGCGCTGGCGGCGCGGAGGCGGGGACGGGAGTCGGACCTGTGCCGGTGTCGCACCTGGTGGCGATCACGTTCACGGAGCGGGCGGCTCGGGAGATGCGGTCGCGAATCCGGTCGGAGTGCGCGAAGCGATTGGCGAGTTGTCCCCTCGATGAGGCGGACTATTGGCTGGGGGTGGTGCGGGGGCTGGATAACGCGCGGATCAGCACGTTTCATTCGTTCTGCAGTGGGCTGTTGCGGTCGCATGCGGTCGAGGCGGGGATTGATCCGCGGTTTCAATTGCTGTCGGAAACGCTGGCCGGTCCGTTCGTCGAGGAGACGGTGGCCGAGGCGGTGCGCGAGGCACTGGCAGGGGCCGATGCGGATGTCGAAGAGCTGGCGTATCAGATGGGGCTCTCGACGCTGACGGAGGAGCTGGTCCGGCTGCTGCCGAAGCGGCATCGGCTGGATGCGGCCGTCTGGCTGGCGAAGACGCCCGAAGAGATCGCCAATGAATGGCGGCGGATCTGGGTGGAGGAGGCGGTGCCTGGGGCGCTGCGGCAGTTTGCGGGTTCGGGCGTGGGCCGGGGGCTGCTGCGGTGTCTGGCCGACTGTCCTGCGGTGAAGCCCGAGCAGGTGACGAATCGGGAGCGGTTGAAGTCGTTTCTGATCGGATGGGCGGGGGACGAAGGTCGGCCCGGGGATGGCGAGCGTGATCTGGCGGGGTTGGCGGCGATTGCGGGCATCTCGAAGCTGCTGCCGAACAAGGTGGGTGGCGAGGAGTATCGCGAGCGGTTGAAGGAGGGGCTGGGGAAGCTCAAGGCGCTACTGGCCAAGCTGGCGCGGGGTGAGCAGGTCGAGGTGGGGACGTTGCTCGAATCGATTGCGCTCGGGCAGCGGCTGCTGGCGGTGGTGGAGCGGGTGGGTCTGGCGGTCGATCGGGCGAAGCGGGCGCGGGGCGTGCTCGATTTTGATGATCTGATTCTGTTGTCGCGGAATCTGCTGCGGGACCATGTCGAGATTCGCCAGAGGGTGGCGGGCGGGATCGAGCTGCTGATGGTGGATGAGTTTCAGGACACCGACCCGGTCCAGGCGGAACTGGTGCGGATGCTGTGCGGGAGTGACGAGAATTTGAGGGGGGGGCGGCTGTTTCTGGTGGGGGATGCGAAGCAGTCGATCTATCGGTTTCGGAATGCCGAGCCGGGGGTGTTTGCGGATTTGCGGGCGGAGCTGCCGGAGGCGGGGCGGCTGCCGTTGAGCCGGAATTTTCGGAGTCAGCCCGATGTGTTGACGTTTGTGAATGCGGTGTTTGATGGGCAGATGGCGGAGGTGTACGAGCCACTCGATGCGGCGGGAGAGCAGGTGTCGGGGGAGCCTTGCGTGGAGTTGCTGTTGGTGATGGCGGGTGGGGAGGAGATCGCGGGGGAAGGCGGAGTCGGGGACGAAGCGGCGTCGGGGGAAGCCTCACGGCTTCCGCTACGGGATGGGGCGGAAGGGGATGAGGGTGAGGAAGGGGGCGGGGACGAGACGCAGGGGATGATGCTGCGGCGGCTGGAGGCGGAGGCGATTGCGGCGCGGATTTCGCAACTGGTGCGGGGTGGGGCGCGCGTGGTTCGCGATAAGGAAGCGGGCGGGTTGCGGGCGGTGCGGTGCAAGGATGTGGTGATTCTGCTGCGGGCGATGTCGGATGTCCGGCTGTATGAGGCGGCGCTGCGCGGGTTGGAGCTGCCTTACTATGTCGATGGTGGCCGGGCGTTTTACTCGCAGCAGGAGATTTACGATCTCGCGAATCTCTGCCGGGCGGTCGATGAACCGGCGGACGATGTCGCGCTTCTGGGGGTGCTGCGGTCGCCGCTGTTTGGGCTGGCGGATGACACGCTGTATCTGATTGGCGAGCGGGGCGAGGGGTTGTGGGTGGGGCTGGAGCGAGTGCCCGAGGGACTGTCGGAGGATCAGGCGGAGTTGGTGCGGCGGGCGCAGTCGATTCTGCGGGAGCTGCGGGCGGAGAAGGATGTCGTCTCGATAGCCGACTGGTTGCGGCTGGTGTTTGACCGCACGGGGTATGACGCGAGCGTGCTGGGCGAGTTCCTGGGGGAACGGAAGCTGGCGAACCTCGAAAAGCTGATTGGATTGGCCGAGGAGTTCGACGCGACGGGCGAGTTCACGCTGGCGGGGTTCGCGTCGCGGCTGCAGGCGGCGGTGTTCGAGGAAGCTCAGGAGGCGCTGGCACCGACGCATCCGGAATCGGCGGATGTGGTCCGGCTGATGACGATTCATCAGAGCAAGGGGCTGGAGTTTCCGGTGGTGTTCGTGGCGGACCTCGAACGCAAGAACCCGCCTGATCGGGAGCGGGCGTCGCTCGATCCGCAGTTGGGTCCGGTGTTCAAGCCGAAGGTTGCCGACAAGGAGAGCGTGCATCTGGGGGCGGAGCTGCGGAGGCTGCGGGAGTCGGAGTTGGAGCGGGCCGAGCGGCTACGGCTGTTCTATGTGGCCTGCACGCGGGCGGCGGACCTGTTGATTCTGTCGAGCGGGATGGTGGACCGGGAGAAGCCCAGGCAACTGCCGCTGCAGACGGTGGCGGCGCGGTACGACCTGACGACGGGGCTCATGACGCGGGACGCCGAGACGGGGGAGGTGGCGATTCCGGAGCGGTCGCGGGATGAGGGGCTGCGGGTGCGGGTGCATCCGGAGCCGCCGGTGGCGATTCGGCCGGACGAGCGCCCTTCAGACGGGAGCGGTCCGCGGGGGGTGGCGCGATTTCGGGAGATCGTGCGGGATGCGGAACCGGCGGAGTGGCCGGAGCTGGCGCGGGTGATTCCGGTGGATGAGTCGGCCCGGTTGAAGTGGTCGGTCTCGGAGCTGGAGACGATTCCCAAGAGCGCGTTGGGGGTGAGGGGCTGGCTGCCGCTGCTTTCGGCCGGCGAGATCGAGATTGTGACTCACGCCTCAAGTCGGCCGGAGGAGGAGTTGGCCCGGGAGCTTTCGGATTGGACCGAGACGGACGCCGAGCGGGTGGGGACGCTGGTCCATGCGGTGCTGGAGCGGCTGGCGGGGGGCGAGTCGATCGAGGTCGATCAGGCGCTGGCGGCCGTGTGCGGCGCGAAGGAGTTTGAGGAGCAGGTGGTTGGCGCGGCGAGTCGGATCGTGGAGCGTGTGGTGGGGTCGTCGTTCTGGTCGGTGGTGACGAGTGCGGCGCGGGTCGAGCGGGAGGTGCCGTTTGTGTTGAGCGGGGGCCGGGCTGTGGGCCCGGGGGAGGGTGAGACAGGGCGGGAGGAATGGCGGGTGAGTGGGGAGATCGATCTGTTGCTGGTGAGCGGGGCGGGCGAGTGGTCGATCGTCGATTACAAGACGTCGTCGCTGGGTGGCGAGGATGGCGGCTGCCGGGGTGGGGGGACGCGGCTGGCTCGGGCGCGGGAGTTGTTGGCGAAGTATGAGCTGCAGCTGGGGGCGTATGTGCTGGCGCTGACGGAGTGGACGGGGCGGCTGCCGGGGCGGGTGTCGCTCGTCTGTGTGGGGAATGGGGTGGAGGAGGTGGCGGTGCGGCCGAGCGAGGGGATGGTGATGGCAGTGAGGGAGTGGATTGGCTGCGCAAGTCAAAAGTCAAAAGGCAAAAGTCAAAAGTGAGGTGCCAAGGCGGGGGGCGGGTCGATTTTGGGAGGATTT
>JAIXZD010000575.1 GCA_027489895.1 Planctomycetaceae bacterium | reverse complement strand
CTGGTTGACGATGTTGATGATCCAGCCCGCGATGGTCACGGCGAAGATGATCAACCCGACCAGACTTTCCCCGGCGGCGAGAAGAGCGATTTGCATGACGGGCGACCTGGGTTGACCGGGGGGATGGACTATTGCGGGGGTTGCTGCGCGAGAGTTCGTTAGCAGCCCGTTGAAAATCTCTGGATCATACAATCCCGAGTGCCACTGGCTCCGCCAGCGCTCGTCTTTCGCGAGAGAACTCGCACTGGCGGAGCCAGTGGCACACGCTGAAACGGGCCAGTTGTTGTCTCTTCAACGGGCTGTTAGGGACTGCTCTTGGTGGAGGCCGGGGGGCGATCCAGGAGATGAGTGGTGGTTGCGGGTTGGTGAGCGCTGGTGGGCAGTGCCCACCCTACGAGGAGCGGGCGCCGAGCATGGCGCCGTCGCCGGCGATGGTTTGGCGCATTTTGGTATCGGCTTGCACGTTCTGGAGTTCGTAGTAGTCGAGCAGGCCGAGTTTCCCGGAGCGGAACGATTCGGCGATGGCGCGGGGGACGGCGGATTCGGCGAGGACGACGCGGGCGCGGTTCTCTTGAATCCCGGCGATTTTTTCCTGTTCTTCGGCGAGGGCCTCGGCCCGGCGCTGTTCGGCCTTGGCCTGGGCGACACGCATGTCGGCCTCGGCCTGGTCGGCGGAGAGACGGGCGCCGACGTTGTCGCCCACATCAATATCGGCAATGTCGATCGAGACAATTTCGAAGGCAGTTTGCTTTTCGAGGCCGAGGGAAAGCACTTCGCGCGAAATCAGCTCGGGGCTTTCGAGCACGATCTTGTAGCTGGGGCATTTGCCGATCGCCTGGACGATCCCCTGCCCCACGCGGGCGATGACGGTTTCTTCGGTGGCACCGCCGATGAGCTGGTTGAGATTGGTGCGGACGGTGACGCGTGCCCGGGCGCGGAGCTGGATGCCGTCGCCAGCGACGGCGTCGAGCGTGCCGTTGGGGTTGGTCCGCATGTCGGGACAGTCGATCACCTTGGGATAGACGCTGGTCTGCACGGCTTCGAGGATGTTACGCCCGGCCAGATCGATGGCACTGGCGGTCTGCCAGTTCAGTTTGATTTTGGCGCGATGGGCGGCGATGAGCGCCTGGATGACGCGGGGGACGTTGCCCTGGGCGAGGAAGTGGGCCTCGAGCGCTTTGTTCGAGATGGGGTATTGCTCGGTGAGGCCAGCCTGAACCGCCATGATCTTGCTGCGGACGATGATCGCCGCGCTGACCTTGCGGAAGTTCATCATGATGAGATCGAACAGGCCAATGCCGGCGCCACTGGCGACGCATTGAATCCAGAGGCTGAAATAGCGGGCGACGACCGCGAAGACGATCAAGAGGAACAGACCGACGACACCGCCGACGACCAGATACAAGCCTGTCGAGCCCGCCTGCGCGAGCAACCAGCCACCTGCCATCACGAAAGACTCCCCAAGAGCGTCTAGTCAGAGTGCGCTGGTCCGGAACCCACCGGACCAACACGGTCGCCAAACCCTCAGGATTCTAGCAGGTGGCGAGGCGGTCTGGCGAGCCGGGCCCGGCGAAGGTTGGTCGCTCGGGAGGGCTCATTCACCACCAAGGCACCAAGAGCACCAAGGAAAGGCAGGTGGAAGGGCTGAAGCTGTCGGCCGCGCGGCGGGGACCCTCGCTGCGGGTGCCGGGCCTTCGTCTGGTTGTCTGGCAGGGTGTGGGCTGATTTCGTGACGGGTGACATGGTGGTCAAACTGGCCCCAGCGCATCTCCCGTCAGTCTTCCCCCGTGAAAGTTCCCGATGGTCCAAGCGAGCTGGCCCACGTCACCGGCTCTTGGACCTGCCTTTCCTTGGTGCTCTTGGTGTCTTGGTGGTGAATCTGGTCAGGCGCCGGTGTCGCGCTGGGGGGCGATGCGGACTTGCAGGGCGCTGAGCATGCGGGTGATGGTCCGCTCTTTGGCGGTGATGAACAGGACGTTTTCGAGGACGATCGCGCGGGATTCGCCCTGCGGGTGGAGGATGAGTCGACCAGATCCGAGCAGGAGGAACTCGAACACGTCGGTGATTTCCTTATCGACCTTCATGTTCGGGGCGCTGTAGCGCTTGAGGTCGCTCATGACGCCATGGTGATGGAGGACTTCGTTCGGGGTGACCTCCCAGTAGTCGAAGCGGAGGTTGAAATAGGCGATCGAGTAGAGCAGGAACAGGATGCCCGCGAACGAGAAGTAAAAGGTCGAGTTCGCGTTGGGCTGGAAGTGCTTCAGGATGCCCGACAGGAAGGGCAGGATCTGGTCGTTGAAGCGGAACAGCAGCAGCGTGCCGAGAACGACCGTCACCACCGCGAACACGAGGGTGAGAGAGGTGGTGCGGGGAAAGTCGAACGTGAAGACAATGAGATTCAGGCCAAACACGGCGAGGAAAATCGTCGCGATCAGTTCGTGCTGCCCGGGGGAGATGAGGCCATAGATCGCCGCGGCGAGGGCGGTGAAAAAGGTGGGATAGAGGAAGACGATTTTGGGGGACGAGACGAGGTAAATGCGCTGGGGCGGCTCCGAAGCGGCGGGCGGAGTCGGGACGGCGGACATCGGGAACACCTCGGGCTGGAGTGACCAACGGGGAAGCTAGGGTTTTTCTGGCGCACGATTCGCCAGAGAGTACGGTATCCGGTCTGGCGGTGGGGAGTAAGCGGCGGGGGTGAAATCGCAGGGGTCGCGCGGGTGCCACCGCCCCCTGACAGGGTCGGCTCGCCTGGGTGGGAATTAGTTCGTGGGGGCGGGGACTTTCTTGAAGGTCAGGTCGCGATCGAAGACCGATTCGAAGGTCGACTCGTGTTTGGGGAGTTCCCAGATTTCGAGGTGGCAGTCGCCGGCCGGGATGATTTCGAGGACGCAGGATTTTTTGTCCCCGGCGACGAAGCGGACTTCGCCGACGGCGGCCTGGTGCCCGCGGTCGAGGCTTTCGGCGATGCGGAGCAGGACGCAGAGCTTGCGGACGATCTGACGGGCCGATTTGTCGAGGGCGGCGAATTCGGGATGTTTAGGCCGGGGAAAGGCCTTGTGGTGGTAGAGGGCGAGGTTGGCGACGATTTCGACTTCGCGCTGGTGAAAGCCGAGCAGTTCGGCGTTCATGATGAGGTAATAGGAGTGGAGGCGGTGGTGGTTGTAGGAGACGAAGGTGCCGACATCGTGAAGGAGGGCGGCGTGTTCGAGCAGCTCGCGCTCCCAGCCGCCGAAGTCGTGCAGGCCGAGGTCTCTGGCGGAATCGAACAGTTGCCAGGCGAGTTTGGTGACGTGACGGGCGTGGGGTTCGTCGAACCCGCAGCGGCGGCCGAGGTCGAGGACGCTGCGCTCACGGAAGGAGTTTTGACCGGCGGGGATGGTGCCGATCTGGGAGAGGTAGTCGACGGGGAGGCCTTCGCGGAGACCGCGTTCGCTGATGAGCAGGCCATCGAGGTCGAGTTCGTGAATGATCGTTTCGAGGATGGCGGCGCCGGCGATGATGATGTCGGCCCGCTCGGGGTTGAGTCCGGGAACCTTTTTGCGTTCGTCGAGCGAGAGCTGGCAGAGGTGCTGGACGACCTCGCGAATCTGGGCGCGGGTGACGATATCACCTCGGCGCAGTGAGCGTTTTTCAAATCGGCGGAGGGCGATTTCGGCGAGGTTCATCGCGGTCCCGGAGGAGGCGATGGCGACGTCGTACTGCTGGTTTCGGAGGAGCTGGATGGTGCGGGCGGTGCTGGTGCCGACGAAGCGCTGGAGGCGGGCGTAGGCGTCGGCCGAGACGGGGCCTGTGTCATCGGGCCTGAAGAAGCGTTGGGCGAGGCGAATGGCGCCGAGGGGGACGGAGTCGAGGAAGAGGTATTCGGATTGGCTGCCGACGATGAATTCGGTGCTGCCGCCGCCGATATCGATGAACAGGCCGAGGCGGGAATCGAGATTGAGGCCGCTAACGACGCCCAAGTAGATGAGGCGGGCTTCTTCGCGGCCGGAGATGACGTGGACATCGATCCCGGTTTTTCGCTGGAGGTAGCGGAGGAATTGGGCTTTGTTGGAGGCTTCGCGGGTGGCGCTGGTGGCGACGGCGACGATTTCGACGGCTCCCTGGGAGCGGGCGACGTCGACGAAGCGGGCGCAGACCATGCCGGCGCGGCGCATCGCCTCGGGCTGGAGGCGGCTGTTGCGGAACTCTCCGTCGCCCAGGCGAACAGTTTCCTTCTGTTCGAAGATGACGGAGAAGGAGCCGCCGGGGTGAAAGCGGACGATCAGCAGGCGAACCGAGTTTGTGCCCAGGTCGAGGAATGCGACCGTGCGGTCGGCGGTGAGGGGCAAGGTCATTGGGATTCTCGGGAGCGACGGATCGGCAAGGCGGGGCGGGACGCGGCCTGGGGTCAGGCTGTCCAGCAGACTCCGTTTTATCTACTGCGGTGACGTTCGGGTATGGGCGGGGTGCGGCGGGTTGTGGTGGAGTGAGGAGGACTGGATCGCAGAAGAGGTCGGAAAAACCCTGCGCGGCCAAACGGCACCGTTGCGCAGTGTGGATGCACCGCGGGATTTTGTCCGGTCTCAACTCCCCGGCGTCTCGCGTCCGGATACGCGTTGGCGAGCGCGGGGCGATGCAACCCCAAGGCGTTGAGACGGCGCACCGCTGGTTTTGGCGCGGCATTTGCCATCTGAGTGGTGAGTCTTTCCGCAGTTTCTTCCGCGGGACAGTTCTTGTCGGCTATTCGGAGGGTGTTCGATGCGTGCGATGCGGCCCCGCGCGGGGTTTACGTTGATTGAGTTGCTGGTGGTGATTGCGATCATCGCGATTCTGATTGCACTTCTGCTTCCAGCGGTACAGCAGGCGCGGGAGTCGGCCCGGCGGACTCAGTGTCGGAACAACTTCAAGCAGGTGGGGTTGGCGCTGCACAACTACCACGACAACTTCAGTCAGTTCCCGCCGGCGCTTGTTTCGTCGGGTCGATTTGGCAGTTCGGCGTCGATGCCGGTGCTGAATACGACGGGGTTCGTGCTGATCCTGCCGTACATGGACCAGGCGCCGCTGTACAACCGGTACAACTTCAGCGTGCAGTCGAGTTCGTCGAATCCGAACGGCCGTCCGTTCCCGATGCCCGGAGGAGTGGGCGGGGATTCGATTAATGCCCCGGTGTACCAGTCGGTGGTGACGGCGTTCGTCTGCCCGACCGATCCGGTGGGCGGCATCCCGTTTGTGAGCGGCGCGGGGACGGCCGGGTTCTATAGTTCGAACGGGGCCCGCCGGAGCAACATGCTGTTCGCGACGGGGGCTTATTCGGACTATGACGGCGATTATCTGTCCTACGCGGCCACGGAAAAAGGGGCGTTTGGTAACGACGGCTCCGCCGGCATGCGGGACTTCCGCGATGGGACGTCGAACACGATTATCGTGGGAGAATCGAAGCAGCGGGGCAAGTGCTACAGCGCGACGGATACGACCGACAATGCGGATGTGTTCGGGCCGTACTGGGGAGCGGGGATTCACACCTGCTGCCATGGTCGGACGCCCTCGGGCGACCCGCGGTTTACGATTAACGGCCGGTTCAACACGACGGCGACGGCCTCCCTGCCCTACCAGTATGCGTGGGGGATGGGGAGCCACCATGTGGGAGGAGCACACTTCCTGCTGGGCGATGGCGGAGTGCGGTTTGTCAGCGAGAATATCAGCTATGTGGATGTGTTCACGTGGCTGAACCGTCCGTCCGATGGCCGAACCGTGGGTGAGTATTAGGGAGCTGTCCCGCGGTGGCAGGGCCGGGGACGGGTTGAGGGGGCGAGAGATCATCGACCCGGCTGGCTGGAACCTTACGGGACTGGCCGGCCGGGTTGTGTTGTTCGAATTGGGTTTCGAGTTTGCTGCGGGGAGTGCGGGCATGTGTCGCTGGCTGGTAATGGGTTTGGTGGCGGTGGCGTTGATGGGGTGTGGCGGCGCACCGGCTGGTCCGGTGGTCGTTCCGGTGACGGGTGTGATCACGCTGGATGGCGCGCCTCTGGCGGACGCCAAGGTGCTGTTTTTGCCGAACGAGAAAACCTCGAACCCGTGTACGGGGACGACGGATGCGGCGGGGAAGTACACGCTCACGCAGTCGACGTTTCAGGGGGCGACGCCTGGTTCGTACAAGGTCACGGTCGAGGTGTATCAGCAGAAGGATGGGAAGCCGGTGCCGGAAGAGATGAAGAACGACATGATGCAGCTCATCGCGATGGGACGTGCGAAGCAGATTCTGCCGCCCAAATATGCGGATGCGAGCAAGACGACGCTGACGGCGGAGGTGACGGAACCAAAGGCGGAGGTGAACTTCGAGTTGGTGACGAAGTGAGGGAATTGGGTGGCGGGTGGTGATCAGGAAGGCGGGAATTCTTTTGAACAACCGATGAATTCGCGATGGAAACCCGACGCGTCAGCGAGGGATCCAGCGTGGATTTCGGGGAGATCGTGACTTGCGGGCAGCGCGGAGTTCCTCGCTGACGCTCAGGTTGCCAAAACTGACAGCCTCGGTGCCCACCCTGCGGATTGTCGCACGAAAAAATGGGGGAAACGGGGGCGGATTCCGGGGGCGGGTGCGGTAGAATGCGGGGCCACGGATTTTGGCGGGGCCGATTGGCTCTGCCCGTGGACTTGCGGAATCGTCCGCGCCGAACCAGACGCCTGCCATGCTGCAACTGCCGATTCTGTCGTCCTCGCCCGTTCCGTCTGATGAGTCCGCTCCGGGTGCGGAGTCGCCGGGAGCCGCGAAGGGGACGTATGCCTTCGTCAGCCTGGGCTGCCCCAAGAATCTGGTCGACAGCGAGCGGATGCTCGGGGCGCTGACGCTCGATGGGTACATGCTGGTGTCGGAACCGGAGGGGGCCGACTTCGTCATTGTGAACACCTGTGGGTTCATCGAAAGCTCCCGGCAGGAGTCGAAGGGCGTCATCCGGGAGATGCTCGACCTCAAGAAAGCGGGCAAGACGCGGGGCGTGATCGTCTGCGGCTGTCTGCCGGAACGGGTGGGCGGGGCGCTGCTCGACGAACTGCCCGAGATCGACCATATCGTGGGGGTGTTTGGGCGGGAGGAGATCACGAAGGTGGCCGATCGGCTGATCGGTGGCCTCAAGGAGCAGCGGGAGGTGTTCCGCCCTGCCCCGATTCGGGCGCTCGATGACCGGGCCCGGCTGCGGATTACGCCCAAGCATTTCGCCTATCTGAAAATCTCGGAAGGTTGCGACCGGACCTGCACGTTCTGTGCGATTCCGAAGATGCGCGGCAAGCATGCCACGAAGCCAATGGAAATGGTGATCGAGGAGGCGAAGGAGCTGGTGGGCGATGGCGTCCGCGAGCTGAACATCGTCGCCCAGGACACCACCTACTATGGCCTCGATATGTACGGCGAGGTCCGATTGGCGCAACTGCTGCGGCAGTTGGAAGAGGTCGAGGGGCTCGACTGGATTCGGCTGCTGTATCTCTACCCGGTCAATTTTTCGGATGAACTGATCGACGTGATCGCCGGGTCGAGCAAGATTCTGCCGTACCTGGATATGCCGCTCCAGCACATCAACGACACGATGCTGAAGCGGATGCAGCGACGGGTCAATCGGGCGAAGACGGAGGAGCTGATCGGCAAACTCCGCGACAAGATTCCCAACCTGGTGCTGCGGACGACGTTCATCACGGGATTCCCCGGGGAGACGGACGAGCAGTTCCGGGAACTGGTCGACTTTGTCGAAGAGGCGCGGTTTCCGCGGATGGGGGTCTTTACCTATTCGTACGAGCCGGGGACGCCCGCGACCCGGCTGGATGGGCATCTCGAAGAAGCCGTGAAAGAGGCCCGGCGGGACGAGCTGATGGCCCTGCAGCAGAAGATCGCGTTTGAGGATGGCGATTCGCTGGTGGGGTACGAGCTGGATGTGCTGCTGGATGAACAACTCGACGACGAGACGTGGGTCGGCCGAAGTTTTGCGGATGCGCCGGAGATTGACGGGGCGGTGTTCGTGAAAGGGAAGGATCTCGAGGTGGGACAGTTTGTCCCGGTCGAAATCGAAGCGCGGCAGGATTACGATCTGGTGGGGTCAGTCGCGGCTCCCGAGGCGGAGGCGGAGTAACGGTTGGCGTGACGGGGTGACAATTCCGGGCTGACGAGTTTGGGCTGACGAGCAATCGATTCGTATCGGAACTCTTTCCACTTTCGAAATCAGTCCGCGTCATGTCCGTCGCCGAGGAAACCAGTCGCCCCGCAGCGTCTGCCGCAAGTTCGGCCGGGGGGGAAAACGGCCTGGGCTCGCCATTCAACCTGCCGAACATCATCACGCTGTCGCGGCTGCTGTTGGCGTTCGTGCTGTTTGCGCTGATGGGCGCGAACATTTCGTGGCTGTTGTGCGCGGTGGTGTTCATCGTGGCGGCGGCGACCGACGCACTGGATGGCTACTTCGCGCGGAAGTACGGGCAGATCACGGTGCTGGGGCGGATTCTCGATCCGTTCGTGGACAAGTTCATCGTGTGCGGGTCGTTCGTGTTCCTGCAGAGCGTGCCCGATTCGGGCGTGTCGCCCTGGCTGACACTGATCGTTCTGGCGCGGGAGATGTTCATCACGAGCCTGCGCGGGTTTCTCGAACAGCGGGGGAAAGATTTTTCCGCGGTGCTGAGCGGGAAGCTGAAGATGGTGCTGCAGTGCGTGGCGATTGGGGCGTGTCTGGTGGCGCTGGACCCGCTGGCACGGGGGTCGGCCCTGGGAGGGCCCCTGCTGTGGCTGCGCGATATTGCGGTGTGGTCGGCCGCGGTGGTGACGGTGTGGAGCGGCGTGGCCTACTCGCAGCGGGCGATCGCGATGCTGAGCCGCCATGATTGAGGTCTGGACGACTGAAGCGCGGGCGGTGGTGGCGGTTCTCCGGGCGGCCTGGCTGGATTTTCTTCGGCGGTGGCGGGAGCTGTTGCTGTTCGAGGCGGGGTTCAAGCTGGTGCAGGCGTGGCTGCTGGTGCCGGCCGTGGCGGTTGCGCTGGGGGTGGTGATGTCCCGGGCGGGGTATGTGGCCGTTAATGACTGGGACCTGCTCGACTTCCTGCTCACGCCGGTGGGACTGGTCTATGCCTCGCTGCTGGGCGTGTTCACGGCCACGCTGCTCTTGCTGGAGTCTGCGGCTGTTCTCGGCCTGGTGGGTCGCGAGGACGCCCGTGGTGCCCGGTGGAGCCGATTGACGCCCCGTGCGGTGGGGGCGGTCGTCTGGAAGGTGACGCAACTGGGCGCGATGAAGTTCGGGCTGCTGGTGCTGGTGTTCGTGCCGCTTGCGCTGCTGCTGGGGTTGACCTATCTAGCGCTCCTATCTCAGCAGGACATTTACTACTACCTGGCGACCAAGCCGGCGGGGTTCTGGCTGGCGGCGGGGATTGCCGCGGTCCTGATTCTTGTGGGCGGGGTGGCGGCGATTCTGCTCGGCGTGCGCTGGGCGCTGGCGCTACCGATCCTGCTCTATGAGCGGTCGTCGGCCCGCGAGTCGCTCCAGGCGAGTGGCGTGGCGGTGGCTGGGATGCGACTGCGGGTGGCGATGCTGCTGTTGGGCTGGCCGCTGGCATCGACGCTGCTCGGGGTGGTCGGCGGGATCGTCTTTCGAACTCTGTTGACGGCGCTGCCGGAGGAGATCACGAGGAGTCCGCTCGTCCTGGCGCTGCTGCTGGTGTTGCAGGGTCTGCTGATTGCAGCGCTTTCGTTCACGACGACGGTGGGGCAGGCGCTCTCGATGCGTCGGCTGTATCTGCAGCAACGGGAGCAATCGCACTCGGTGGTGGCGGGGGGTGACGGGCGCGAGGCTGCGGCGGAAGAATCGCACGAAGAGACCCACGACGAATCCCAGGCGGCCGGTTCCATTTGGGTGGGTTGGTGTGTGGGTCTGGTGCTGATTGGTTTTCCGCTGGTGCTGTGGGTGGGATTGACGGAGAGTCTGGTCGATCCGCAGCGGGTGCAGGTCACGGCCCATCGAGGGTATGACCGGGTCGCCCCCGAAAACACGCGGAGCGCGATTCAGGCGGCGATCGAGATTGGGGCCGACTATGCGGAAATCGATGTGCAACTGACGGCCGATGGCGTGGCCGTGCTGCTGCATGATCGCGACCTGAAACGCGTCACGGGCGACCCCCGGCCGATTCGGGAGGTGTCGTTCGCGGAACTGCAGACGCTCGATGCGGGGAGCTGGTTCGGCCGGGAGTTCGCGAACGAGCGCGTCCCGACGCTGGAGTCGATCCTCGACCTGGTGCGGGGACGGATCAAGCTGAACATCGAACTGAAGGTCGACTCGGGCGATCTGGGCGTGGCGCGGGAAGTCGCCCGGCTCATCAGCGGGGGGAAGTGCGAGGGCGAGTGCATTGTCACGTCGTTCAGCCAAGGGGCGCTGCGCGAGATTCGGCGGGCGAACCCCAACATCCGGACGGGGCTAATCGTGGCGACGGCCCTGGGGGACGTGACGCGGTTTGAAGGGGAGCTCTTGAGCCTTCGGGCCGACCGGCTGACGGACACGGTCTTGCGACAGGCGCACCGGCAGGGGCTGGAGCTGCACCTGTGGGGAATCTCCCGCGAGCGGGACATGGTGCGGCAGATTCTGCGCGGCGTCGACAACCTGATCACCGGCGAGCCAGACCTGCTGATCCGGGTCCGCAGTCAGCTTGCGGAGATGTCGGACGCGGAGCGCCTGGTGCTGGGGTCCCGCGTGCTGCTGGGGCTGAAGGAGTGAGGTGGAGGCACGTGGGGATACTTCCACCGGCGCCCGATAGCGTCGGCTCTTCTGGTGACTACATTGTGATGACGGGAGCGCACCCTTCACCTTCCTCTACCAGAAGAACCCGCAGTGGCACGCGGCGCCTGGGTTCCGAGGCAACCAGAGTCAGAACGATCGCCGTTGGCCTGTGTTCGTTGACTTGTGACAACACTTCGGATCGACTTGTGATTGGGATACCGAGGCGTCTGCGATGAATGCCTCTTGTGACTGCGTCACCCAGACGCTCAAAGCCGCGTCTGGGCCACCCGCCGGTTGCGGGGGTGCAGAAATGACATCAGCAGACGACAACGGCTCTGGATCGTCGATTGCCGTCCTCGAAACCCGGCGGATGCTGCTGCGGCGCTGGCGTCCGAGCGACCTCGCACCGTTTGCCGCGATGAACGCCGATCCGCGGGTTATGGAGTTCTTTCCGAGTCGGCTCTCGACGGCGGAAAGCGATGCGATGGCAGCGCGGATTCAGCAACATTTCGACGATCGCGGCTACGGCCTGTGGGCGGTCGAGATTCCGCAGGTGACGCCGTTCGCGGGCTTTATTGGGTTGTCGACGCCGCGTTTTGCCGCGCATTTCACTCCCTGCACGGAGATCGGCTGGAGGCTGGCGGCGGAATTCTGGGGGCAGGGTTTCGCGACGGAAGGCGCCCGCGCCGTGCTGGAGCATGCGTTCCGTGCGCTGGGCCTGACTGAGGTGGTGTCCCTGACGACGGTGAGCAACCTGCGTTCACGCCGCGTCATGGAGCGCATCGGCATGACGCATACACCAGCCGACGATTTCGACCATCCGCTGATTCCGTCCGGGGATCGGCTGTCGCGCCACGTTCTCTACCGTGCGAGGCGCGAAGCGGGCACGGAGCTACCGCACGGGAATACGTAGACGGACGCCGATGTCGTCGGTGCTCATTTGTTGTCAACTCATTCCGTTGGCCAGTCGCAGGGTTCGCTCGTCGGCAATGGTCTTTTGGACATCGTCGGTCCGGTTGCATCGACCTGAGGCTCGTGAAAGACGACGATCTGGTCCTGTCACGGCATGGCTGACCTGCACATGATGAGGCGGTCGAGGCCCTGTTCAAGTTCCGCGCTGTGCCAATTGGATTGGTCAATTCCCCCTGTTCCGCTGAAAGGGATGCTCTTATGACTCGTTGCTTTCCAACGATGGACCGTGGCCGGGTTTGTCGCTGGTTGCGGGCTGTCGCCATTGGGGCGTGTCTGATGATCGCTCCGTCCGCGTTCGCGCAGGACGCCGCGAAGACGCAGCCGGTGCTGGAACCGACGAAGAAGAATGTCCCCTATGCCGAGTCGCCGCACGAACGGCAGGTGCTCGACATTTACGTTCCCCAGCAGCCGGCCGGGGCGAAGGGTGCTCCGGTCGTCTTCTGGATTCACGGGGGCGGCTGGCAGGTCGGGGACAAGACCCAGGTCGCGCTGAAGCCCGAAGCGTTCACGCGGCGGGGATTCGTCTTCGTGTCGACGAACTATCGCCTGCTGCCGCATGTCGACATGGGGACGCTGATTCGCGATGTCGCGATGTCGCTCGGTTGGGTCCATAAACACATCGCCGAGCATGGTGGCGATCCGGAGCGGATCCTCGTCATGGGGCATTCGGCGGGGGCGCAGCTCGCGGCGATCCTGTGCACGGACCACCGGTATCTGCAGGCCGAGGGCGTGCCGTTCACCGTGCTGAAGGGGTGCGTGCCGGTCGATGGCGACACGTACGACATTCCGGCCATCATCGAGACGGCCGAAACCCGGCGGCGCGTCCACAAACAGCCGCAAGCCAAGTACGGCCACCGCGAGAAGTTCGGAATCGAGCCCGCGAAACATGTCGACTTCTCGGCCGTAACGCACATCGCGCCGGGGAAAGGGATTCCGCCGTTCCTCATCGTGTACGTCAACAGTCATCCGGATACGTCCGCGCAGGCGGATCGGCTGGGGAGCGCCCTCCGCGAGGCGAAGGTGCCCGTGACGATGTACGGCGGCAAGGAGACGAACCACTCGAAGATCAACGACGACCTGGGGCTATCGGGGGACCCGGGAACGATTGCGCTGTACGCCTTCGTGGACCAATGCCTGGCGAAATAGCCGCGGACGTAGGGTTGCGGTTGTCACTCGGTGTCAGGTGCGTAAAGGGACGGAGCAAGTCAAAAGTGATGGTGCCGGGCGAGGCCCGAGTCCCCGTTTAGCGCCGGGGGCCACGGCTGGCTTGGCCAGCAGTGCGGTTCGATTCACGACAACGGAGATTGAGCACGAGGAGTGAGACGCGGCAACTCCGTGCCCAGGGCCGTTTCGGCGGGAGGTCAAACGGGGCCGCTGGCAGACCTGCTTTCGAGGAGACCGGCTCGAATGAACAGGCATGATTCAGTTCGGAGCGGATCGCCGAACAGCACTGCTGGGCAAGCCAGCAGTGGCACCCGGCGTGGCACCCGTCACGCTACGGTCGGTGCGGTGCCGCGTTGTAGACCAGATCTGGATCGCGTTGGCGGAGAACCTTTAGATGGCGGCTCGCATTGACCGCGTGAGTGGGTCGAGCCGTGCTTGCCCCCGGTCCCTGCGGAACATCGGCTTCGGCAGCGAACAGGTACCCGACAATTGACCAGCGCACCGAAGACTGATACTCACTGATCGCATCAAATTGCCGGACAACTTCATCCATAGAAGTCCAATCCTTCAATTCGGCAATCGCATCAATCGCGTTATCCGCAATCTTCTCGTGGCGCAGAAGTGGGCGTAGGGCTCGAAGAGCGCGGTCGCGATCGAACTCCGCTCCGCTATGCAAGGCGGCGAACCGAATCGCGGCGACGGCAGCGACCAGACCGCTGACATGGGTCGACTCCTTGTTCAGCCTCTCCCTCGCCAGCAAATCAATGCCTGCCCCTTTGGTCAGCATGAGATAACCACTCATGACCGGATAGTCGACATCCCAGGGGTGGCGATCTTCCAACTCCAAGACCAACTGCCGCAGTGCGGGTTCGTCCTGGTCATCTCCACAAAATCCCAGAAGCAAAGCGGCAACGGCCTGCTGTTCGCGAGGAGAGTCCGGGTCCATGAGCAACAGCCGCAGCGGATCGCCATGAAGGATTTTCCGAAACTCGCGAAACCCAGGCGCAGGGGCGACTGGTTCGTTCGGGGCACCCATGAAGAGATCTCGGATTGATTCCAGGATCAACGGATCCGATCGGCCCGCAAATCCGACGGCATACGTCCAGCGTGCCAGATCCGGGCACTCTCGGTCAGGCATGTCCCGCAGGAACTGGATGAACTCAGCCGAAACAGGGTCTCTGGTATTCCAAAAGATCTCCCCGGTTTTGCGACCCATCGGGCCACCCAGGAAGAGCCTTCTGGATTGCGAGGCAAATTCAGGAGGAATTCGCATAGTCATGACGCTACCTGCGGAGACGGCTCCGGTTGCGTCATGGAGCACCTCGGTAACTTCCAGATGACTCATTTCGTAACCGAAAGCGTTTTTACCAGCCGGAGAATGGTAGCTCGCCACATAAGCGGACGAGGAACGCAGATATCGCCGGTAGTACGGTTCCCAAGCTGGAAAGCACTCGGAGGCACCCTGGTAGTCGGGCTCTTCTTCAACGGGCGGTTCCGCCGCGAGCGCAATTGACTCAGCTGCGGCCATGCCGTCCTGCCGCCTGGCCTCTCGGGGAAGGATCAGGGGAGCGACAGCAAGCCCCAGTCCAATGAATGCCAGAGGCGCGATCAGAAGCCAGGAGTGTTTGCTCATCGCATTCAGCCCTCAGCGGCATGCGGTCGAGTCCGATTCGAAAGGCGCCTTGCCACGGCATTCTATAGTGTCGCGTGAGCGCTGCCCGCGTTGGCTGACTGGGGCACACACTTCGGACCGAAACTTCATATTCAGGCGGGCACGGCGGCCAGTCGGCACGGATGACGACTGTTCGGTCCGAAGCCGCTGAGGGGAGAACGCGGGCTGGAGTTCGGGCGGTTTCCTGGTGGTTGGGCGCGGAAGGCGCGGCTTCCTGTCGCTGCGCGATCCGGGCACAAGGTGCCCGGACCACCCGCCACCCCTCGACCCCGGTCGCCTCTTGTTCATCGCCGGGGGTTCGCGTACCCTCTTTGCCTGCCTGTCGGGGATCGGGTACCGGCGGGCTGATTGTGTTTTCAGGGGAGACGGATTCGTGTTGCGGACCAAGACTTGCGGCGAACTGCGGAAGGTGGATGTTGGCCAATCGGTGACCGTTTGCGGCTGGGTGGACAGCCGTCGCGATCACGGGGGTCTCGTGTTCATCGACCTGCGTGACCGCTACGGCAAGGTGCAGGTCGTCTTCAACCCGGCCGTCACGGCCGACGCGGCCCTCCACGAACTGGCGGGCACGCTCCGCAGCGAATGGGTGCTGCAGGTGACGGGGACGGTCGTCGCCCGGTCGGACAAAGACGTGAACGCCAAGATTCCGACGGGCGAGATCGATGTCGCCGCGACGACGCTCGTGGTGCTCAATCGCTGCCCCACGCCGCCGTTTGAACCGGGGACAACCGATCTGCCCAACGAAGAGCTCCGGCTGAAGTACCGCTACCTCGACCTCAGGCGGCCGCGTCTGCAGGAGCTGATGCAGTTCCGGCATCGGTTCTCGAAGCTGGTGCGCGATTACTTCGACGGGCAGGAGTTCCTCGAGATCGAAACGCCGATGCTGGGGCGGAGCACGCCGGAAGGGGCGCGGGATTACCTGGTGCCCAGCCGGGTGCATCAGGGGACGTTCTACGCGCTGCCGCAGTCGCCACAGCTCTACAAGCAGATTCTGATGGTCGCGGGGTACGACCGGTACTTCCAGATTGCCCGCTGTTTCCGCGATGAGGACCTGCGGGCCGACCGGCAGCCGGAGTTCACGCAGATCGACGTCGAGATGGCGTTTGTCGAACAGGAAGACATTCTGCGGATGATCGATGGCCTCGTCGCGCATCTGATGAAGCACATTCGCGGCGTCGACCATCCCCTCCCGCTCCCCCGGCTCACGTATCGCGAGGCGATGGAGAAGTATGGTTCGGACAAGCCGGACCTGCGGTTCGGGATGGAGCTGCACGACCTGTCGACGCTCGTGGCGAACTCGGGCTTCTCGGTGTTCAAAGAGACGGTGGCCAGCGGCAACAAGGTCCGCGGGTTGTGTGCTCCGCAGGCGGCGGCGAAGTACAGCCGGAAGGCGATCGACGAGTTGACGAACTTCGTCAAGGACTTCAAAGCGAAGGGGCTGGCGTTTTTCCGGGTGACGGAGACGGGCCTCGATTCACCGATCGCGAAGTTCTTCACGCCGGAAGACCAGGCGGCGATCATCGCCGAGTTTGGCGCGAAGGCAGGCGACCTGATCTTCTGCGTGGCCGATAGCTACAAGGTCTGCTCGGCGGCGCTGGGGGCGCTCCGCAGCCGATTAGGAAAAGAGCTCGAGCTGTACGATCCGCTGGAGATGCATTTCTCGTGGGTGCTCGATTTCCCGCTGTTCCAGTGGAACGAAGAAGAGAAGAAGTGGGACGCCGAGCATCATCCGTTCTGCCAGCCGATGCCGGAGGACGTGCAGTACTTCGACAGCGACCCGTCGCGGATTCGGGCGACGAGCTACGACATGGTCGTGAACGGGTACGAAGGGGCCTCGGGCAGCGTGCGTATTCACGACCCGGCCTTGCAGCAGAAGATTTTCGACCTCGTCGGCCTGCCGATGGCGGAGGCGGAGTCGCGGTTCGGGTTTTTGCTCGACGCGCTGCGGTTCGGGGCGCCGCCCCACGCGGGGATCGCGCTGGGTCTGGACCGGTGGGTCATGCTGTTCACCGGGTGCGACAACATCCGGGATGTGATCGCCTTCCCGAAAACGCAGAAGGCGAGCGACCAGTTGACCGGTGCCCCGGCCGAGGTGGAGCCGCGGCAGTTGCGGGACCTGGCGATCCAGTTCAACTTGCCGAAGTAGGGTTTTGCCGGGGCGGGTTCCGGGAGGCTCGTTTTACCACCAAGTCACAAAGGCACGAAGGAAAGGCAGGTTGAAGGGCCGGGATGTTGGCCGCGCGGGTTGGACCAGCGCCGGTCGCACTGTCGGCCGTTCTTGTTTTTGTCTTTCCTTGGTGCCTTTGTGCCTTGGTGGTGAATGAGTCCCAATGGCGCGTTGGCGAGGTGGAGTTCGACCGAGCCTGCGGTGCGTGGACTGGGCTATTTGGCGCTGAGGTACCCGCTTTGTTTGAGCCATAGGCTGGCGGGGGTGGTCCACTGGGTGACGGGTTTGTCGGTGGGCCGCAGGCCGTAGCCGTGGCCTCCTGAGGGGTAAAGATGCAGTTCGGTGGGAACGTTCGCCTGCTTTAGCGCGCTTGCTAACAAGAGTGCGCTTTGTGGCGTGACCGGGTCATCGAATGCGTGGACGAGGAACATGGGCGGGGCGTCTTTGGTGACGGGGAGGTCGCTGCGCAGGCGCGGGCCTTGTTCGGTCTGCTCGGTGAAGTAGGCGGGGTAGATGAGCAGCGCGAAGTTGGGGCGGAGCGGTTGGTCGTCGGCCGCGTCGACCCGGTCGTAGAACCGCTCGGGGGCGAGGGCGGCCCGGCCGGCGGTTTCTCCCCCGGCTGAGAAGCCACACACACCGAGGCGGGCGGGGTCGATCTTCCACTCGGCCGCACGAGCCCGCACGAGGCTGAGCGCCCGCTGCGTGTCCTGCACGGCCGCGCTCCACTTGCGATCGGGCTCGCGGAAGGGGACGCGGTACTTGAGGACGATGCCGGTGACGCCCAGCGTATTGAGCCATTCGGCGACCTCGGTCCCTTCGAGGTCCCAGGCGAGAATGTGATGGCCGCCGCCCGGGCAGATGATCACCGCGGCACCGGT
Source organism: Planctomycetaceae bacterium (assembly GCA_027489895.1). Taxonomy (GTDB): domain Bacteria; phylum Planctomycetota; class Planctomycetia; order Planctomycetales; family Planctomycetaceae; genus JAIXZD01. The sequence continues at coordinate 5,826 of JAIXZD010000575.1, read as the reverse complement.
CTCGGTTCCCGCGGCCGGTCGATAGATGTGCAGTTGCGGCGTCGAGACATTGCCGATCCGCATCACCCGCTTCCCCGCGACGAGGCCGTCTTTCTCGGTCGTGCGGTCGGCCTCGGGCGGCAGCTCCTGGGTGTCACCCGGCGGCTTGCCTGGCCAGAGGTCGACGACAATTGGATCGGCCTGGGCGAACGTGGTCAGCCCGGTCAACAGGATCGCGAGTGCGAGCAACGCGGTGAACCGCGGCTGGAGACGGTGGGTCGAGATCGGAGGGCAGAGCGAGGTGGGCATGAGACGGCTCGCGAGAGTGTCGGGGAGAGGCATCGAACGCGACGCATACGGTAGCAGATGCCTCGCGATTCACCGACCCCGGTGCTGTTGCCAGCGACCTCTGACAGGGTTGGCTCGCGTGCGTTGTGGGGAGTGAGGATTGGGGAGCGGGGAGCGCTGGGGGAAGCGTCACCGCTTCCGCTACAGACGGAACGGGTTGGATTGCCTGGCGGAGGCAGGGAGGTGGGTGTTATCTGGGTCTTTGGTTTCGCAGGCAGGCGACGGCGAGTTTGACTTCGTCGTAGCCGATCTGGCCGTCGAGGGCGGCGAAGATCGGGGCGAGGCGGTCGAGCGGGAGGTCCTCGCAGGCGGTGCGGATGCGGGCGAAGGTTGCGGCGTCGAGCCAGGGTTCGGGGTTGGTGGCGCCCGATTCGGCGAGGTAGGTCACCAAGTAGCCAATCGTCGTCGACGCGGCCCGATCGAGCATGCGGCCCACTTCCGCCAGCGACCGGCCCTCGGCAAACAGGGCGCTCGCGGCGTCTTGAATGGCAGGTCGATCGGAGGCCGAGGTGCGGGCGGCGCGGGACGACGTGTCACCCGTCCCGCCCGTGGCCGATCCCCGCGAGGGGTCTCTCGCGGACGTGGGCGATGCTCGGGAGGCGGCGCGGGCCGAGGTGGCCGGGCTGGGCGATTCGGTTGGGCTGGCGGGTTGGTTGGTCGCAAGGCCGGTGGCGGTGCAGTGGGCGGTGATCGCGGCGACGAACTGGTCGCCGTACTGTTTGGTGCGGTGATCGCCGATGCCGGGCACTTGCCGGAACGCGACAAGGGAATCGGGACGGACGCGGGCCAGTTCGCGGAGGGTGACGTCGCCGAACACCGCAAACGGGGGAATCGCGCGGGCGTCGGCGATCTCGCGGCGGATCTTCCGCAGGATCTCGAACAGCGGCAGGTCGACCCCTTCAAACGACGACGCGTCTTTTGCTTTCGCCTTCGAGCGGGACTTGGGTTTGCCCGTCGCGGCCAGCAGACGGACCTCCCCTGCCCCTTTCAGCAGCTCCCGGCCCAGGGGCGTCACCGTGAGCTGGCGGTACTCGCCTTCCGCACGGAGGTGGTCCTGGCCGATCAGTTGCTCGATCCAGCCGCGCACAATCTTCTTGTCGTACTCGCGAAGCAGGCCCCAGGTCGAGAGCTGGTCGTGGCCGTTGTCGAGGATCCGCTGTTCGCGGGCGCCGATGAGCACCTGGGAAACATAGTCGGCCCCGTACCGCTCTTTGACCCGCACAACACAGGAGAGAATCTTTTGCGCGGTGACGAGGGCGTCGGACTGAAACTCGACTTCTTCGAGACAGATATCGCAGGCCTGGCAGTTGGCGATGTGCCATTCCTGCCCGAAGTATTCGACGAGCGACTTGTGACGGCACTGGGCCGACTGACAGTACTGCTCCATCGCGCGGAGGTTGAACTTGAACTGCAGCCGGGCTTCGGAATCGAGATCGCTCTTGAGACGGGTCCAGGCGACGAAGTCTCCCGCGCTATAGAAGAGGCGGCATTCGGAAGGAAGCCCGTCGCGACCCGCACGGCCTGTCTCCTGCTGATAATGCTCGAGCGACTGCGGCGCGTGCGTATGCACGACGAACCGGACGTTCGGCTTGTCGATCCCCATGCCGAAGGCAACGGTGGCGACGATCACGTCGATCTTTTCCTTGACGAAACCATCCTGGTTGCGCTGCCGCTGGAGATCGGTCAGGCCCGCATGGTAAGGCGCGGCCTTGAACCCCTCGGCCTTCAGCTCGGCGGCGAGGCTGTCGACCTCTTTGCGGGAGAAGCCATAGATGATGCCCGATTCGCCTTTGCGGCGGTCGAGCAGCTCGCGGATCTGGTCGCCGACTTTCGCCCGGCGTTCGACAAAGTAGTTGAGGTTGGGCCGGTCGAACCCGCCCACGAGCTTGAGCGGATCGACCTGGTGGAGCTGGGCGGTGATATCGTCGCGAACGGTTTCGGTGGCGGTCGCGGTGTAGGCGTGGACGGCGACGCCGGGGAACCGTTCGCGGAGCGTGCCGAGAATGCGGTATTCGGGGCGAAAGTCGTGGCCCCAGGCGCTGATGCAGTGGGCTTCGTCGATGGCGATCATCGAGACGCGGGCTTCGGTGAGGAAGTCGAGCATCCGTTCGGTGCAGAGTCGTTCGGGGGCGACATAGAGCAGCTTGAGGCGGCCGGAACGGATCTCGGTGGCGATGTCGCTTTTTTCGGAGGGAGAGAGCGTGCTGTTGATCGCGGCGGCGGGGATGCCGCACTCGACGAGCGCGTCGACCTGATCCTTCATTAAGGAAATCAGCGGCGAGACGATGACGGCCAGCCCATCGAGAACCACTGCGGGTACCTGGTAACAGAGCGACTTTCCGCCGCCTGTAGGGAGGACGACGACGGAATCGCGTCCGGCGAGCACGGCCTGCATCGCCTCCAATTGGAGGGGGCGGAACTCGTCGTAGCCCCAGTACTCGCGCAGGGCGGCCCGCAACCGATCTAACGCCTGGGCGGGTGCGGGTGGCGATGACTTGGGATGGGGCGGCATGACCAAGCCAGGACGGGGTGGGGAGATTGGCGGGCGCGAGAGTGACTGTCGGAGGACGATAGACGGGGCGGGCGGTGATCTCAATGGATGGGTGTGCGGCTGGTGTCGCGGTGGGGTTGTGTCAGGGGACCGCTGGCGTGGTCATGTTTCCGAATGGCAACATCCCGACAGAATCGACGTGATCTGTACAAGCGGGCGTACAGAACGTTTCGGCTTGGCAACAGATGTGGCGTCCTATCCCCCCCCAAGCGCTGTGTTTGATCCACAAACCTGACGACCTGTGCTTGGCGCGCGCTAAGCGGCCTGAACAGCGCTGGGTGTCGCGGCGGAGAGCGCGAAGGCGGAGAGGCAATTCGCAGGGGGCGCTAAGTTCCCAACTGGAAACAGTTTGGCCGCGGTTCGGGGCCGGCCGCGTCAAGAGTTGGACTCGCTCTGAGAGGGTTTGGCATCGCCTCTGCTTTGGTAAGGGGACGGAAGCCAATCGATCCCACACTGTGGCAGCCGTGCCAGGGATTGAGGGCCAGCGATCTGTTCGCAGGCTTCCGAACGTTCTCTCCCATCTCTCAGTGTCTCAACGTCAAAGGGAAGTCAACATGCTGAAGAATTTCTGGAATGACGACAACGGGTTCATCGTGTCGGCCGAGCTGATCCTCGTCTCGACGATTCTCGTGATCGGCCTGATCGTCGGCCTGATCGAAGTCCAGTCGGCCGTCATTCACGAACTGAACGACGTCGGCGAAGCGATTGGCAGCATCAACCAGTCGTACAGCTACGCCGGGACGATGACGACGAAAGGCCCGCACACGATCGCCACCGCTGGTTCGATCTACGGCGACCGTTCGGACGTCGAATGCTGCGACTGCAACGACGAAGCCTCGTTCTACTGTGCCAAGGCCTACGGCGAATACAAGTAACGGAGTGCTCTCCGAATTCGAGGCAGGCGTTGAGGTGAGAGAGACGTACGTGTCTGCTGCCCACCCGTCGATCCGAGTCGAGCAATTGGCTCGGATCGACGTTGGTCGGGCGACTGCTGACGGGTGACCCTCTCCACCGCAGTCTGATCTCAAATCGAAATCAACCGCCCGCCGCTTCTTCCGAAGCGTTGCGGGCTGGTTTGTTTCTTTGGCGGGAGAGTCCGCAGGCGAGCCGACTGCGTGAGCGGTCGATGGCAGTGCCCACCCCACGGCGATTTGGTCTGTCGGGCGGTTCCCATCCCGGTAGAATCGTTTGGACAATCCGACTTCTTGCGGCGTCCACAGACCACTGCCAGGCCACGACCATGCCCGGACCAGGCCGATTTGGCCCACGATCACGAAAACAGTCGGGGCGCTCCGCCCGCGGCTTCACGCTGATCGAGCTGCTGGTCGTCATTGCGATCATTTCCGTGCTGATCGCCCTGCTGCTGCCTGCGGTGCAGCAGGCCCGGGAAGCCGCACGCCGCACGCAGTGTCGCAACAACCTCAAGCAGTTGGGGCTGGCACTCCACAACTACCACGACAATTTCACCGCATTCCCCCCCAGCACGACGAGCATTCTCGACTTTGGCGTCTGGAGCGGCACGCCCAGCGATTACCACCTGCATAGCTGGCCGACGCGCCTTCTGCCGTACATCGATGCCAGCACGCTCTACAACCGGATCAACTTCGATGTCTCGGCCCTGCATCCGTTGAATCAAACCAGCGCGGGCACGCAGCTCGCGGCCTTTCGCTGCCCCTCGTACACCGGCGCCCCGGTGAGCCGCGATTCGCTCTACACCCGCTTCTCCGCGAACTACGCCAATCGCAATTACGTAGCGCTGGGTGGGACGGATATCGGCCGCCTCTGGCAAGACCCCGATGGCGTGATCTGTCCGCGCGGACCGGTGCGAATGCGCGACATCACCGATGGCTCGTCGAACACATATGTCCTCGCCGAAACACGCGAGCAGAACGCCAGCGTCTGGATTGATGGCGGTGTCGCCGCGATCGCTGCCCGCCGCTACGACGAAGCCAACGCCCCCAGCTACGCCGGGCCGGAACTGCCGCTCAACTATCGCCCCTACTACGTGGCGAATAGCTCGGGGATCGATGCGGAATGGGGGCCCTCCAGCCAGCATACCGGCGGAGTCCACCACCTGTTGGGTGATGGCGGCGTGCGGTTTCTCTCGCAGAACATCGCCACGACGCTCTACATTGCGGTGGTCTCCCGCGCGGGTGGCGAAGTGATCGACGGTGCCCCGTAGTGCCGCAACGATCGACTGATGGCAGGCGAGCCGACCCTGTCAGGGGTCGGTGGCAAACGTTGCTTCGGGGGTGACGAACACTACCCGGTCGACGACGTCGTCGATCTCCCGTGCTTACTGGAAACGTCCCACAACTCCACCAACCCCTGACAGGGTCGGCTCGCCTGACAACGCCCCGTGACTTCGCCACCCCCCCCTGCACCACCTGTTCGCCCGTGGGTCCTGCTGGACCGGGACGGAACCCTCAACCGCGAGGTGGAGTATCTCGCCCGTCCCGAGCAGTTGGACCTGCTGCCGGGGGTGGGCGAAGCGCTCCGCCGGTTGCAGGCGCTGGGGTGTCGACTGATTGTCGTCACGAATCAATCGGGAATCGCGCGGGGCTACTTCACTTCGGACGATCTCGCCGCCATTCACGACCGGCTGCGACACCTGCTCGCTGACGAGGGCGTCACACTCGATGGCCTGTTTCATTGCCCGCATGGTCCGGCCGACGCCTGTCGCTGTCGGAAACCTGGGATCGGGATGTTTGAGCAAGCTGTGGCCGCGCTGGAGGAATCGCCGACGGTTCGGTTCATGGTCGGCGATCGCCAGAGCGATCTCCAGTTCGGCCGCAACATCGAGGCCCGGACGATTCTGCTGCGAACGGGCTACGGCGCGTCGCAAACCGCCGAGGCAGAGTCGCGGGCCGATCTGGTCTGCGATGATCTGCTGGCGGCGTCGGTTTGGATCGCCAGCGCGCTGGCAGAAACGCTGTAGGGTGGGCCCT
>JAIXZD010000568.1 GCA_027489895.1 Planctomycetaceae bacterium | reverse complement strand
TCGTGAGCGCCATCAACGTGAGATTGTTGAGGCTGTATCCCAGCAGATACATCACCCCGAACGTGCCGACGATCGACAGCGGGACCGCGACGCCCGGAATGGTCGTGGCGCTCACGTTGCGAAGGAACAGGAAGATGACCAGCACGACCAGGCCGATTGTGGTGAGCAGTTCCCGCTGAACATCATGAACCGCGGCCCGGACTGTCGCCGTCCGGTCGGTCAGCACCTTCACATCGATCGATTCGGGGAGCGACTCTTTCAACTGGGGCAGCAGCGCGGTGATCCGGTCGACGACATCAATGATGTTGGCACCGGGCTGCCGCTGGACATTGAGAATCACCGCGGGTGTTTCATTCCACCAGGCGGCCTGGCGGACGTTCTCGACGCCGTCGACAATCGCCGCGACATCGCGGAGGTAGACCGGGGCGGAGTCGCGATAGGCGATGATCAGATCGCGGTACTGGTCGCTGCGCAACAGTTGGTCATTCGCGCCGATGACGAACGCCTGGCTGGCCCCATCGAAACTTCCCTTGGCCTGATTGACGTTCGCCCGCATCAGAGCCGCACGCACATCTTCCAGCGACAGATCGACCGCCGCGAGCGACTGCGGATTGACCTGCACCCTCACGGCCGGTTTCTGCCCCCCGCTGATGCTGACGAGGCCCACCCCTGAAAGCTGCGAGATTTTCTGGGCGAAGCGCGTGTCGGCCAGGTCCTGCACCCGCGAGAGCGGGAGCGTCTGGGAGACCAGGGCGAGCGTCAGAATCGGCGCGTCGGCCGGGTTGCTTTTGGTATAGACCGGAGGGCTGGGCAGGTCGCGGGGCAGGATCGTCGTCGCCGCATTGATCGCCGCCTGAACCTGCTGGGCGGCGATGTCGATGTTGAGGGCCAGATCAAACCGCAGGACGATGACCGAGCAGCCTTCGGAACTGGTCGAGGTCATCTGGGCGAGGCCCGGCATCTGCCCGAACTGGCGTTCCAGCGGAACGGTGATCGACGAGGTGACCACCTCGGGGCTGGCACCGGGCTGGAACGTCGTCACCTGAATCGTGGGATAGTCAACCTGCGGCAGCGCCGAAACCGGCAACTGCTGATAAGCCACCCAGCCCGACAGCGTGAGCGCCACCATGAGCAGCACCGTCGCAACAGGCCGAACGATAAAGGGTCGACAGGGATTCATGGCGAGGGGTCACGGCACAGTCTGGGCAGACAACCAGAACGAGTGGCAGCCATGTCAGGGGATGCGGCCGGTCGCCTCGGCGGGGCGCGTCCGATCGCTCACCTGCGGTCGATTCGAGGAGGGGTCGCCCGGCGCGTTCCCCGACGGAGCGGAACTACCCCCGGGGGACTTCACCGAGACCTTGGACCCCGGACGTAACTGGTCGAGACCTTGCACGACGACCTGATCCCCCGGTAACAGCCCCTCGCGAATGACGGTGTCGGTTCCTTCCGTGCCACCAATCCGCAGCGGCCGGCGGTCGACGGTGCTGTCCGGTTTCAGGACGTAGGCGAACGAGGCGTCGGGGCCGCGCTGCACTGCCGCCGTCGGTGCGACGATCGCGTCCGGCTCGGTTTCGACGAGCAGCTTCACGTTGACAAACTGATTGGGAAAGAGCGCCTCGTCGTCGTTCGGGAAGACCGCCTTGAGCTTCAGCGTCCCCGTCGCGGGGTCGACCTGGTTATCTACCGCGGCGAGCTTGCCGACGGCCAGCTTCTGGCGGAGATCGCGATCAAACGCTTCCACGACCAGCCCTTCGCCGGAAGGCATCTGCGCCAGGATCCGCTGGATTTCGTCCTGCGGAATGGTGAACACGACGGCGATCGGTTTCAGTTGCGTGATGACCGCGATTCCCGCCGGGTCACTCTGGCGGACAACGTTCCCCTGATCGACCAATCGCAGACCGATCCGACCCTCGATTGGGGCCTTGATCTCGCAGTAACTCAGTTGCAGTTCCGCATTGGCCACCAGGGCGGCGTCGATTCGAACAGCCGCCGCCGCCTGTTCGGTCAGCGCGATCTGGTCGTCCAATTCCTGCGGCGTGATCTTCTTCGCCTCCGCCAGTTGGCGATAGCGCAACAGCGTTCTGTTCGTCGAGCGCATCACGGCGTCATCGCGAGCGAGTTGCCCCTGCGCCTGTTCGAGCTGGGCCTGCCACAGCCGCGGATCAATCTGGGCGAGCAGGTCCCCCTGCTTCACGGTCTGGCCTTCGGTGAAGGCGATCTTGATCAGCTCCCCTTCAACCCGCGGCCTGATCGTGACCGTCCGGAAGGGGGTGACCGTTCCCAGCCCGGTGAGGAAGTAATCGACGCTGCGTCGCGACACTCGAGCTGTGGCGACCGCGATTACCCGAGGAGGCGGTGGAGCCTTCGCCCCAGGTTCGGCCACCAGCTTCAGCTTGACCAGGAGGCCCTGCGCGGCAGGCAGCCAGCGCTGGCGAGTCGACCACGCGGCGCCAGCAACCCCGGCAACCAGAAGCAGGACCACGAGACGGCGAGCGAACAGCCTCCCGCGGTTCGGGGCGGTTGTCGATTCTGATAACGATGCAGTGGGCGATGAGCCGGTCATATGCGGAGACGAGCGGCGGAAACGGCAGGATATGCAAGGCGGGACGTCGACCAGCAACCCGGACCATCAATTAGCACGAGTCACTGAACTATAAGATTAGCCGATGAACCATCCCCTTTCCGCACTCAACCACGGGTGAATTCAGAATTCCGGCAGATTCGGGCACCTCCTCGTAGCGGAACGCGTGAGCGTTCCCCCGCGCAGCGGCCGCGAGTTTTCGTGTGGAAAGCCTCCAGTCGGTCATTTCCTTATTGGAACCCCTGGACCCTCGACAGGCTGGAAGCCTATCCCACTAAAAAACCACACCCTCGTAGCGGAAGCCGTGAGGCCTCCCAAGACGCCTCCGAAACCGGGCGTCATCCAGGAACCGCATCAGCCCCCGATGTCACGGGGCCGTCGCGCCCGGTCCAGATGCATCAGGCAACGGCGTCTTCGCGATGCGCCGGAAGACCAGAAACAATCCCTGTGTCTCGACGGGCAACAGCTCCCACTCCTGTGGGACGCGGCGATACTCTTTCACCTCGTCGGGTGTTTTGATCGTGCTGTAAGGGTGCCCTGTATCGATCACCAGGTAGTCGGAATCAGGGGGAATGTCTGGCCGATAATCGCTGTAGTCGTATGACCGCGCGTGGTGCGTGAACCGGGGATGGATGAAGTCGGTCGAGGCGACGCGGGCGGTTAAGGGAATCGCCGCCACGACGGCCTCCGCGGCCCGCGCGCGGTCACTGGTGAGGTAGAGCGCTCGCCAGTAGGCCCGCGAGCCTGCGTCCCAGAACGGAATGCCCAGCGGCGAGAAACCCGAAAGCAGCATCAGTCCCAGCGAACAGCCCAACGCAAACCGCGCCCCCCGCAGTGCGCCGTCTGTATCGGGTGCGCGAACGATTGTGTTCTCTGCGGCACGAAGATCGGACGCGGCGGATTGATCTACATCCGCGCTGTCAACACGCGGCAACACGCGATCGGAGCGGGGCTTGATCGCCTCTTTGGGAAAACGCCGCGATTCGATCTTCTGGCGACGCTCGGCTTCCGCTCGGTCACGCCGCAACGAGTCGCCCCAGCCCGAACGCCAGGTCAAAAGTCCTGTTCCGAATCGGGACCACGTTCCCAGCCCGGCGGCCGCCGCCCAGATCAGGATCGGCACGAGCGGGGCATGGAAATGATGCACGGGGGACCGCGACAACTGGTTGAGAGCGAGAATCAGAAACAGCGGCAGCGCGACGGCCAATCGCCCCGGCGCAGCGAGTGGCAACAGCCCCAGCGGTACCACCAGCAGCAACCCGAACAGGGCGACATCGGGCGTCATCCATTTGACCAGCAGCCGCCAGGGCTGGGTGAGGACCGTGACGACGATCTCGCCTGTCGACCCACCCAGGTCGGAAAAGTACTGGGCAAAGTGAACATCGGCCCCCCCGCGAAACCAGGGGAGAATGAGCTTGAGCACGAGCACGAGATAGAGCGTCGCCCCCCCAGCCAGCAATAACCCAAACCCGCGCCAGGCACCGGCTGAGGGGGCGGGTTGATTCGACTCCGTCAGTGCGGAGACCGGCGTTGAGGCGACCGGCAGAGCAGGTCTCCCGAGGGCGGGCCACCGGCGGGTCAGCCAGCATTCGGGTAGGCCCGCCCCCGCGATTGCGATCCAGACGCCGAGCGGGGCGAGGATCGGGGCCGCGTCTTCCTGACAGAGCAGCATCAGGACCGCCCACAGGCAAAAACCCCTCAGCCGGCCGCGCTCGAGGGCGTCGAGTCCAAATAAGAGAAAGGGGATCTCGAACGCATTGGGCCGGAAGGTCTTGAAGTCGATCGCGATATCGAGGAACTGCAACGGCAAGTAACAGACGGTCGCCAAGGCGAAGAGCGTTGCCGCGCGGGGGCAGCCGCCATGCCGCAGCGCCAGCCGGTAGGCGGGAAAGACCGTGGCTGCCAGCGCCAGCGATTGCGCCAGCTCCAGTAGGCGATGCGAGGGCCAGACGAGGTACGCGGGAATCAAACCGAGATGGATCAGTTGGACATGCTCGCCCAGGAACAGCCGCCCGCCATCGAGGTAACTGCGGAACCCCTTCCCATGCAGCAGGTTCCAGAGATGCTCTTCGTACATGGCCGAGTCGCCATGCGGAATCAGCAGATTGTCCCACAGCCGCCAGTTCAGCGCGGTGAACGTGAGTGTGTACAGCGCTGCGGCCGCCCAGACCGCTGGGGGAAAACCATGCCGCTCTCGTGGCTCCGCGAGCGGGGTCGGAGCGGACTGCAACCGGGTGGCGATGAAACCGGCCCAGGCGACAATCTGCACCAGGTTGGCCGACGAGAGCAGAATCACTCCCAGGGCCGACCAGCCAGACAAGTCGGCCGCGAGTCGGGCCAGTTCCCACGCCCCGAGCAGCCACCACCACCGCCAACCCGAGGGACGGTCGCCGCGCGGCACCCCGCGCTCCCCCGCCTCCTGCCCGAAGCGGTTCGCCAGCGAAATCGAGGCCGACAGCAAGACCGCCGCGGCCAGAGCGACCAGCGCCGTCCAGATCAGCGGCGGGCCGGGGTCCGCCAAGAATTGCCCATCCACCGGAACGACGCGTCCCCCGAGTCCCGTCACCAGCGCCCGCCAGGTAGGCAGGCTGAGGAACTGCGACCCAATCGACGATTCGGACAGCGACGACTGCCAGAAGATCATCTGACAGACGCAGGCCAGGGCCGCCTCGCCCCAGGCCGTGGGCAGAACGACCGGCCCGCCCCGCCGGAGTGCGGTGTGCGAACGCGACCTGTCCGAACTGGTTCCCATGCCCTGATTCCACACTCCCGACAGGCTGGAAGCCGATCCCACTGAAAACCACGGCCACTATGGCGAACCGTCCTCGGTTGTAGCAGGCGGGGGCGTTTCAGGCACCGACGAAGCGTCGGGTTCGGCCGAATCGCTCGTCGCCGCCGGTGGATCGAACTCGCGCCGATAATGCCGGGCGAGCGATTCCTTGAGGATCCATTCAATCTGGCCGTTGACGCTCCGCAATTCCTGACGCGCCCAGGCCTCCAGCACCCGATAGACCTCGGGGTCCAGTCGCAGCGGAAAGGCCTTTCGCGGTTTCAAGGAATCCCCCGGTCAATCAGGCGAAAAGAACAGGTCGGGCCTGCCCGACACCATCACTTTTGACTTTTTCCTTTTGACTTTTGCCTTGCTCCGTGCTGACGCGGCCTGACAAGGACCGATGGACCGAGCGCTACGGGTAAAGCGTTCCCGCGTTGATGACCGGGTGGACTTCCGATTCGCTGCAGAGCACGACGAGCAGGTTACTCACCATGGCCGCCTTCCGCTCGTCGTCCAGATGGACCACGTCGCGGGCCTGCAGGTCGTTCAGGGCCATCTCGACCATGCTGACGGCCCCATGGACAATCTTCTGTCGGGCGGCGATCACCGCCTCGGCCTGCTGCCGCCGCAACATGACGGCCGAGATCTCGGCCGAGTAGGCGAGGTGGGTCAGACGCGTGTCTTCCACCGCGACGCCGGCCACCTGCAACCGCTCTTGCAGCTCGCTGCGGAGGGCGAGGGAGACTTCCTCGACCGCGCTGCGGAGCGTCACTTCTCCGTCTTCGCCGTGGTCGTAGGGATAGGAGTTGGCCAGATGCCGCAGCGCCGTCTCGCTTTGCACCCGCACGAACTCCTCCGTGTTGCCCACGTCGAACACCGCCTGGGCCGAGTCGACGATCCGCCAGAGGACCACGGCCGCGATTTCGATCGGGTTGCCCCGCTTGTCGTTGACCTTCAGCTTGCCGACTTCGAGATTCATGATCCGCAGCGACACGGGGGTCTTCGTGTAGAAGGGATTGGCCCAGTGAAATCCGGCCGCCCGGACCGTCCCGACATACTCGCCAAACAGCAAGACGACCCGGGCCTGGTTCGGGTTGATCGTGAAGAAACCGGCCCCGAGGAATCCGAACAGGATCCAGCCGAGAATCGAGGCGACCAGTCGCCACCAGACGGGATCCTGTTGGCTAGTGGCGGACAGAATGAACGCGACAAACGTCGCGACCGCGAAGGCAAAGAGGATGATTTCGGCGGCGAGCACCGTCCAGCCACTGGTCGGGGTGAGCGGTTTCTCGCGGTGATTGATATGGGTTTGAGTCAAACCAGAGGAGAGCGCGGGCATGGGGTGTCGCCTGAACAGGGCACGTCACCGGGCGGTTGCCACCAAGTGACGCACAGGTGAAGTCACGTGAGATATCTAAGTGATATCACATTTATATCACGTTGCAATCTGGAATTCGGCGAGGATTCGTAAGTCTTGAACTGGAAATCGTTTTCGTGATTTGAATGCCGTCCGTTTCGCCCCGCGTGGGGACTCGCCCAGAGAATTGGATTTGGTCGCAATCGCCTTTTTTGCCGGGACCGGTCTCGCCCGGCCCGGCCGGTCGGACTATAACGCCCCATGCGGAACCGCCTTGGCTCGTTCCGCTTCAACTGTTGGCTCGAACACGAGTTAGGGCGGAATTTCGGATGCAGATGTCGATCCTGATGCTGGTGGCAGGCATGGCGGTTTCCGCAGGAGAACCGGGTCGCGCGGGCGATCCGATCGAGCAGGTGGTGCTCGCAGTGCATGGCGGGACGGGCATGGAAAAGGCGCTCGTCACGCCGGAATTGGACAAAGCGCTCCGGGCCGACCTGACCAAAGCACTGCAAGCGGGCTATGCAGCATTGCAAGCAAAAGAGGCAACCAGCCTGGATGGCGTGGTCGCCTCGATTCGTGTCCTCGAAGATTCCCCGCTGTTCAATGCGGGCAGAGGGGCCGTGTTCACCCGTGACGGGAAGAACGAGCTCGACGCCTCGATTATGGAGGGGGCGACCAAGCGAGCAGGGGCGGTCGCGGGCGTAACGAATGTGAAGAATCCGATATCAGCCGCGCGGGCGGTCATGGACCAAAGCCCGCATGTCCTGCTGATCGGGCGGGGGGCGGAGGTATTTGCCGCAGAAAAAGGGCTGGAGATTGTCGACCCGAAGTACTTCTGGACCGAGCGGCGGTGGCAGGATTTGCAAAAAGCGCTCGCCGAAGAGACCAAGAAGGAAGGTCATGGCACGGTCGGTGCAGTAGCCGTTGATGCGAACGGGGTTCTGGCGGCCGGGACGAGCACGGGCGGCATGACCAAGAAGCGATCCGGACGGGTGGGCGATTCTCCGATCATCGGGGCTGGTACCTACGCCGACAACGGCGGGTGCGCGATCTCGGCGACGGGGCATGGCGAGTACTTCATCCGGTTCAGTGTGGCGCACGACATCAATGCGCTGGTGGCTTACAAAGGCCTCAGCGTGTCGGGCGCAGCGAATGAAGTGATTCACGACAAACTCAAGCCTGCGGGCGGCGAGGGAGGCGTGATTGTTCTCGACAAGCAGGGCCGGTTGGCTCTGTCGTACAACTCGGAAGGGTTGTATCGCGGGTATGTGACCAAGGATGGGAAGATCGTCGTGCATCTGTACGACGATTGAGGGCCGGGCGAACTTCAGGTTCGCGCGGGATCTCCGGAACGAGGTTGGACTCATCTGGTCGCCACGCAGTGCGTGGGGGCTGGACCTTTTCCAGGAGGAATCGATCGCATGATGCGATTCGCTAGAGAGAAGTCGCCTCTGTTGGCTTTGTTCGTGGCTCTATGGGCCGTGAACTTCCAGGGGGGGAGCCATTCAGCCAGTGCCGAAGAGCGCGGGGGCGAATCGGTCGCCAGCGACTCACAACCGGCTCTCGACTCGGAACCAAAGGGAGCGCTGGTGATTATCGGCGGCGCGCTCCGCTTTGAGAACGGGGCGATCTGGTCGAAAATCGGAGAACTGGCCGGGGGAGAAGGGGCGAAGATCGCCATTTTCCCCACCGCGAGTTCGTTCCCCCAGGAGAGCGCCGCGCGGGTCGCCCGCCGGCTTGAGCAGCTGAAGATCACGTCGTTCACCGTGCCGGTCGCCGTGCGAAACAACGCGGGCGACGATTTTCCGATGAACTTTCGGGAGCAGGTGGCCGACCCGAGAGTGATCGCGGAGGTGCGGAGTGCCACGGGGATCTACTTCACGGGCGGCAGCCAGGCCCGGATCACAGAAGCGCTATTCACGGCCGACCACCAGCCCACGCCCCTGTTGGAAGCCGTGTGGGATGTTTACCGGCAGGGCGGCGTGATCGCCGGGACCAGTGCCGGGGCGGCGATGATGAGCGAAACGATGTTCGCCCATCCGCCCTCGGGAACGCTGCGGGCACTGCTTTCGGACGAATGGACCCAGGGCCAGGAGCTGTCGCAGGGCCTGGGGTTTCTGGGAACAGGATGGTTCGTCGATCAGCACTGCCTGGTGCGAGGCCGGTTTGCACGCGCGATCCGGGCGATGCTGACGGCCAAGATTCCCTATGGAATCGGTGTGGATGAAGACACCGCCGTTGTCGTCCATCGCCAGCGCGAGCTGGAGGTGGTGGGCTACAAGGGCGCGATTCTGATGGACTGCTCGGCCGCGACCCGCGATGCCGACGAACCGCGGTTCAATGCCCGCAACGTCAAGCTGTCGTATCTCGATCACGGCGACAAACTCGACCTCAAGACGCTGGAAATCTCGCCACCGGCGGCGAAGGCGCCCTCCAAGATCGACCCGGCTTCGGCCACGTTCAAACCCGGATCGAGCCGGCGGTTGTTCACGGCCGACATTCTGGGCAACACGACGGTGGTCGAGCTGATGAGCGAACTGCTCACGAACCGGCATGGCGAAGCGGTGGGCCTCGCGTTTGATGCGGCCCAGACCGCGATGCAAGGCCCTTCCGCCGAGGGCGACGAGGCAGACGAAGTGACCGGTTTCGAGTTCCGGCTGTATCGCGGGGACGGGACCTGCGGCTGGTACTCGGACGAACGAGGCTGCGACGGGTACACCGTGGCGAACGTGCGGCTGGATGTGCAGCCGGTCTATGTGCAGCGAGCCCTCTATTCTCGCACGCCGCGTACCACGCGTCCGGCCGTGACGGGAGCGGGGTCGAAAACTCCCGGCAAAGCGACGCCCACTGTCACAACGGACGTGGCCGCGACAGCGCCGATGGCGAATGGCGACTCAGACGATGAGAGCGAAGACGACTCCACAGTCGCCTCTGCCGCCTCGACTGAATCGGCGGACGACCGCCCCAAAGAGGCGGTGCCCAGCCAGAAGTAATTTGGGGGGGGCGAGGTGCCAGTGCACTACAGCGAGTCTTACTCAGGCGAGCCGACCCTGTCAGGGGTCGGTGGATACCGGTGATCGCTGAATGGCTTGCCGGTCCCAATCGTTGCTGTTGACAGCTCACGTCGTCTCTGACTGCCACCTCGTTACTCGTGCGCACGTTGCCACCGACCCCTCACAGGGTCGGCTCGCCTAGCTGGGGAAGCGGCGGCTCGTTGACATGCACCACTGTCTCGCGAATCGGGCTCGCGAACCAGTCTCGCGATGCGGGTTGGTGACGCGGGAGCAGCGTGCCTCGCGAATGTGTCGAGACAATGCGGGATGAATTGCGTGATCCATCTGGCTTCTGCTCACGTTTGCTCTTGGAGGCGGAGACGTACCCGCGATCAGGGTGAGAAAGACGTCGGGGATGTGAAAAATGGGCTCACTCGGGAAAGTTGGCTCAAAAATGCTTTACTCCGGGTCGATTCTCCTTACAATGCCGAGCCTTAGGCGGTTTGGTGTGAAACGATTTGGGCAACCTTGTGAGGTGGTATGCGGCGAGATGATTGACGCGTGGCTGGTCTACTTCCGTCAGAAGTTTTCACTGGGCTCGGGTTTGGTCCCGACCGGGTGGACGGAAAGTCGTGCGCCGGGCAGCGTTCTCGCCTCAACTCCAGTTGCGCCGAAGTCTGTCACCTTGAGGGGGGTCGCTGCGAAAGCGGCTCGCTCGATGGTGTGTCTTCGCGGTCGCGACTCCCTGAATGCCCGAACCGCCTGTATTCTGGCCCGCCTGTTGGCCTGCCTGAATGTCCCGGCCGAACTGGCCCTGGAACGACTGAGCAACCGCCGGTCGTTGTCCCACAGTATCCGCTGTCGCTGCCTGAGCGCTCTTCGCCGTCGTGCGTCGAAGTCGCTCGCGATGCAACGCTATCACACCATGCACCAGCCGCCGCGCGTCGCTGGGGCATTCCTTGTGTGATAACCGTCTCCTGAGCCGGCAGGGTGTTCCGGCTGATTGATCACGGGTTCGTGGTCTTTTTCTACCCTGTCTTTCTTGTTTCTCAGGCAGTTTGTCCGGACCTTGGTCCGCCGTCTGGCTCCCGAAGTGTCTTCGGAGAGCTGTTGTGGCGAGAACCTTCCGGGCTTCGGTCTTCTCGTTTGGAGAGGGTCTTGCGATGGCTACCGTTGTTGAGTTTTCCCGTCAGTCGGAAGTGGCCGAACTCTCGTCGGAGTATCGGATCGCCAGTCCGGTGATCGGTTTTGATCGTGCCCGCGAGCTGGTGGCCGAATACGGTTCGCCGCTGTTGGTGTTTTCCCATGCCCAGGTGCGTCGCAACTTCGAAGCGATGCGGAATGCGCTGCCGGGCGTCGAGTTTTTCTACGCCGCGAAGTCGAACCCCTGCTATCCGATTCTCAGCACCCTCGCCGAGGCGGGCTGTTCGGTGGATGTCTGCTCGTGGGGCGAGATGAAGGCGGCTCTGGACGCCGGGTTCACCCCGGACCGGATGATTCACACGCATCCGTGCAAGACGGTGTCGAACCTGCTGGACTGCTACAAGGCCGGTCTGCGGTGGTTCACGATCGACAATAAGTGCGAGGCCGAAAAGATTGCGGCCCACACGCCGGACGTGAACATCCTCTGCCGTCTGGCGATGAGTTCGCAGTCGAGCGCGATCAATCTGTCGGCCAAGTTTGGCTGCTCGGAGCAGGACGCGGTCGGGATCATGCTGCATGCGAAGTCGCAGGGCCTGGCGGTGAAGGGGATTTCGTTCCACGTCGGTTCGCAGTGCCGCTCGCCGGATGACTTCCACGTCGCGCTGATGCGTGCCCGCCGCGTGTGGGACCGTGCGGTCGATGCAGGGATTCCGCTGGAAGTGCTCGATTTCGGCGGGGGAATTCCCGCGCCGTACCGGCACGATGCCGTGCTGACGCTGGACGCTTACTGCCAGTCGCTGTCGCAGGCGCTGGAAGCGACGTTTGGCGACCTCAACATCCGGATCATCGCTGAACCGGGTCGCGGGATGAGTGCCGATACCGGGACGCTGGTGACCAGCGTGCTGGGGAAATCGGTTCGCAGCGGCCTGACGTGGTACATCATCGATGAAGGGGTCTACGGCTCGTTCTCGGGTCAGGTGTACGACCATGTCGAGTTCCCGCTGCTGGCCGAGAACGCGGACGAGCGAACCGTTTCGCCGTGCGTGGTCGCCGGTCCGACGTGCGATTCGAGCGACGTCGTCTGTCGCGACCAGCAGTTGCCCGATCTGGACGTGGGCGAACTGCTGCTGGTGCCGACGATGGGTTCGTACACGAACGCGAGTGCCTGTCCGTTCAACGGCCTGCCGGTCGCCCGGATCATCGGGGTCGACTAAGGCTCCGGTGCCTCGAATGGTGTGAGGGTGCGTGCGAGCGGAGGAAGTCAAAAGGCAAAAGTCAAAAGTGAGGGTGTCAGGCGAGCCTGACTGGTTCTTTTGACTTTTGCCGGGCGGGGAATGTCCGACGGACCAGTCGGGTGGGCGTTGCCCACCTGGACTTGTCGGTTTCGACTGTGAATCCTTCGGCGCGTAGGATGATCGTTGCTCACCGGTGTTCGGGCCACGAGCGGCAGTTTGAATCGTGTGGCGAGACGTTGTGGGGGCGCTGGAGAGCGGAAGAAATACGGTTTGGTTGATGTGCGGCGGTGAGCGCTGGCGGGCAGTGCCCACCCGACAAGGTGCCCACCCTACAATTGGTGTTGAGGATTGGTTGGAAGGAAGTGGAAGCGGGCCAGGCTCACCAGATGCGGGAACAGTGCGTTCCCGCGTGAGCCGGCGCGGGTTAGTTCAGCCAGAGCGGGCGGGCTTTGCGGCTTGTCTGCGGGGGAATTGCTCCGACAGTCCCAGCGTCATCGAGGCGGGACACATGGGTTTGTCACCCAATGGGAATGAGGGTTTTTCGCTTCGTCGCGAGGCGCGTGAAAAACTCCATGGGAAAGGGGGAAGAGCATGCAGCGGACACCATTCCAGGGGCGGATCCTGATATTGGGATTCGGAGGGGTCGCGCGATGCACGCTCCCTCTGATCCTCAGACACATCGAGATCTCCCGAGAACGGATCATCGTCCTCGACAAAGAGGACCTGTCCGCGGCGCAGGCCGACCCGGCGTATCTGGGCGTGCGGTTCGTGAAGGCCAAGATCACTCAGGCCTCTTACCGGTCCGAGATTCTGCGGCACATCGGTCCGGGCGATCTGTTGATTGACCTCGCCTGGAACCTCGGCTGCACCGATCTGCTTTCCCTTTGTCGTGAGCAGGACATCCGGTACGTCAACACCTCGGTCGAGCTCTGGAACCCGTACGAAAATCGGGACGAACTGGCTCCGGTCGACAAGACGCTGTACGTCCGGCAGATGGCCATTCGCGAGTTGATCGCCAGTTGGGGCGACAATGCCGGGGCGACGGCGGTGCTCGACCATGGGGCCAATCCCGGGCTGGTTTCGCATTTCGCCAAGCAGGGGCTGTTCGATCTCGCCACGCACTGGCTGCGCGAACGGCCTGCCGATGAACGCCGCGGCGCGGTGGAAGATTCGCTCGCGACGCGCGACTGGCCCGCGCTGGCCCAGGCGCTGGACGTGAAGGTGATTCATGTCAGCGAGTCGGACACGCAGGTGGCCCGCACGCAGCGCCGCGCCGGCGAGTTCCTCAACACGTGGAGTGTCGAGGGGTTCTACGAAGAGTCGATCGCACCAGCGGAATTAGGTTGGGGCACTCATGAAGCCGAGTTCCCCAAGGATGGCCATCGGCATGCCACCGGCCCCGGAAACCAGATTTGTCTGTCGACGTTCGGGATGAATACGTTCGTCCGCACGCGGGTCCCCAGTGGCGAGATCACGGGGATGGTGATCCGGCATGGCGAGGCGTTCTCGCTCTCCGACTACCTCACCCGGTACGACGCCGACGGCCGGGCGGTCTATCGTCCCACGGTGCATTACGCCTACTGCCCCTGCGATGTCGCGCTGGAATCGGTCGCGGAACTGCGGGAGACGGGGTATCCCAATCCGGACGACTGGCGGATTCTGTCGGACGAGATTGTCTCGGGGCGGGATGAGCTGGGCGTGCTGCTGATGGGGCACGATTTCCAGTCGTGGTGGACGGGGACGGTCCTGACGATCGACGAAGCCCGCACCCTTGTCCCCGGCCAGAACGCGACGACGCTGCAGGTTGCGGCCTCGGTCGTGGGGGCGGTGCTGTGGATGTTCCGCAACCCGCAGGCCGGGGTGCTGCTGCCCGATGCGCTGCCGTACGACGAGATCCTGGAGTTCGCGAAGCCGTATCTGGGCAAGGTGGTGTCGACACCGATTGCCTGGATGCCGACGCAGTTTCGAGGACTCACTGAAGGCGCAGACGTCTCTGCGGACGAGCACTGGCAGTTCGGCAAGTTCCGGGTGGAGCAGCCGCCCCGCGTCCGTGTGCCGCGAAAGCCTGTCTCGCCGGTGGAGAGCATTCCGCTGCCTGCGCTGGCCGGATCCGGCGACGCCTGAAGTCTGTCGGGTGGGGCTTGTCGGGTGGGCACTGCCCACCATTGGTCACCGATGTTCAAGCACCAGACAAAATGCCCCCGGCTTCAACAGACGTTGAATCCGGGGGTCGTTTTTTGTCGTGGGGTTGCGCTGGTGAGCGATCCAAAGATCGTGTGGCGGGCCGGGTTGGTGAGCGCTGGTGGGCAGTGCCCACCCTACGGCTTCTGGCATGAACCGCGCGGTTACAGTTCGCGGATGGGGGCGCGGGTTTGACGGCCGGCGGGGACGACTTTCGATTCGGTTTCGCGGGCCGGGGCGGCTTCGGTTTCGTCGTTCGGCCGCTCTTCGAGCAGGTATTCGATCTCGGCCGAGGAAACGAGCTTGTCGATGAGGGAGTTCACGCCCTCCTTGAACCGGACCTGCTGAAGCTGGTTGGCGATGTCGTCGTGAACTTCGTCGAACGGGACGCGACCGGCCTCGGTGCGCTCGATCACTTCCACGATCTGCCAGCCGGCGGTCGTCTGAATCGGGTCGCTGATGTCACCAGGCTCGAGCGTGAACAGCGCCTCGTCGATCGTCTCCCAACTGACGCTGCCCGCGGCGGTCCAGTCCCAGTCGCCGCCCTGCTGGGCCGTGGGACCGGCTGAGTATTTTTTCGCAGTCGCGGCGAACTCGCGTTTGCCCGCGCGAAGATCGCGAACGAGACCCGCGGCAAACTGCTCCGACCGCTTCGTCCCGCCATGTTCGGCTTCAGCGAGGACAATCTGACGCCACTTCACCTTGGCCGGGGTCTCGTAGTCGGCCAGATGTTCGTTGTAGTAGGCGAGCAGTTCCGAGCGGCTCGGTTTTTCGCGGTTGACCGCCTTGATCGACAGATACTGCTGGGCCATCTTCTGGTTTTTGAAGGTGGCTTTCATCTGGGTCAGGCTGGTCCCGCTTTTGCGGAGCGAGGCATCGAGTTCGGCCCGGGTGTTCACCTTGGCCTTCTTCATCATGTCGAGTTCTTCGTTGGCCCAATCCTTGTCGAGATGGTCGTTGAGGCCTTTGACGTGGTCGTCTTTCAGTTTGACTTTGAGCGCCTGGACGAGCACCTCGCGCTCGATGTGATGTCGCAGGTGTTTTTGTGTCAGTTCGACGCGGATCTGCCGCATCTCGGCCGGGCTGCGGTGCTGGGCTTCGCGGGCCAGACCGACCGCGAATGGCTGGAGCACGTCGTCCATGAAAATGGGGCTGCCGTTGACCGTGGCCGCGACATCGCCGTTGGGCAGCGGAATCGTCTTGCGACCGTCTTCGGTGGCACTGACAAACGCCACGCCCTGATCTTCGGCGGCCTCGTCCTCGCCTTGCTCGTTCTGGGCGTACTCGCTGTCGGAGTCGTCGACGAGATTGGCGACGCGCGTGGGCGGCGGCGGACAGACCGGGTTTTTGAACTTTTTGGCGATCCCCAGATTCTCGCACCCTGGCAAGGCCCCAGCCAACAGGCAGAGCAGTAGCGGCGCAGCCCAGGGGCGACGGCAATACAGGGCAGGTCGGCGGCGGTCATCCATGACCAGAACCAGCGCGCTAGGGGGATGTGGCAGGGGAAAAAATCGGGGAGCGAGAGGACGTTCCAGCGGAGGGGTCGCGGATGCTATGGCGAAGTTCCGGAATTCCGCAAGAGCGCCTCTAACGTTCGCAAAATCGACTCCGTGGACGGAAGTGGCTTCTGCAACACGAGATAAGCGCTTCGGCCATCGACGATTCGTAATCGGGAACCGGCCCGTTTTACCAATTCCCGAATCTTCGGAGCGCTCCGATACCCCAGGACGGCAAAATCCTCTTCCAAGTGAATATCGTCAATCTGCCAGGCCCGCGCCAGTATTTGTAACTGCTTGAGCTTAAACAGGTTGTCGACGACATCGGGGATCGGTCCGAAGCGGTCCCGCAACTCGTCCCGGTATTCGGCCAGCACCTCGAGCAGATCGACCCGCGACAGTCTCCGATACATTTCGATTTTCAATCGGCCCGGTGGGATGTACTCGTCGGGGAAGTGGGCGGTGATCGGCAGTTCGATGGCGACATGCGCCAGTTCGCGAACGGGCAGATTCCGCAGGCTGCGGCCCGCATCTTCCAGAAGCTGGCAGTACATCTCGTAGCCGACGCTGGCGATGTGCCCGCTCTGCTCGGTGCCGAGGATGTTGCCCGCGCCACGGATTTCGAGGTCGCGCATGGCGATCTTGAACCCCGAGCCGAGCTCGCTGAACTCCTCGATCGCCTTGAGCCGTTTCGCCGCAGTCCCCGAGAGGCTCTGGCCTTCATCGAGCAGCAGGTAGCAGTAGGCGCGGTGCTTGTACCGACCCACCCGGCCGCGAAGCTGGTGCAGGTCGGCGAGGCCATACTTGTCGGCCTGATCGATGAACATCGTATTGGCGTTCGGGATGTCGAGACCGCTTTCGATGATCGTGGTCGCGACGAGCACATCCAACTGATGGTTCACGAACTGGACCATCACCTCTTCCAGTTCGTCGCCCCCCATCTGTCCGTGCCCGATGCCAATACGGGCTTCGGGCACGATCGCGTTGATCTTTTCGGCGATCGATTCAATGTCGTAGACGCGGTTGTGGACGAAGTAGACCTGCCCGCCGCGATTCAGCTCGCGGACGATGCCGCTGCGAATCAGCTCGCGATCGAAACGGGTGATGCGAGTTTCGACGGGAATGCGGTCGTGGGGCGGGGTCATCAGGTTGGAGATGTCGCGAACGCCCACAAGCGACATGTGCAGCGTGCGGGGAATGGGCGTGGCCGAGAGGGTCAGCACGTCGACTTCGAGCCGGAGCTTTTTGAGCTGCTCTTTGGCATCGACGCCGAACCGCTGCTCTTCGTCGATGATCAACAGCCCGAGGTCGTGAAAGCGGATGTCGGGCTGGACGATGCGATGCGTGCCGATGACGAGGTCGACCGAACCGTTCGCAAGGCCTTCCAGCACCTGGGCGGTTTCCCGTTTCGAGCGGAACCGCGAGAGCACCTCGATGCGGAAAGGGAACTCGGCCATCCGCTCGCTGAAGGTGCGGAAGTGCTGCTCGGCAAGGACGGTGGTGGGAACGAGGACGGCGACCTGTTTGCCGGCGTCAACGGCTTTGAACGCGGCCCGCATCGCGACTTCTGTCTTGCCGTACCCCACGTCGCCACAGATGAGCCGGTCCATGGGGCGGGGCCGCATCATGTCGTCTTTGAGGGAGGCAACGGCGGAGAGCTGGTCGACTGTGGCCTGGTACGGGAAGGCGGCGTCGAACTCGTCCTGCCATTTGCTGTCGGGGGGGAACGGGAAGCCGGGGCTGCCATTCCGCGCGGCCTGCATCTGAAGCATGCCCGCCGCGAGGTCGCGGACCGAATCGGCCACCTGCTGCTTCTTGCGCTCCCAACTGCCGCCGCTGCCGGCCTTGGACAACTGCGGGGCCGACTTCGCGCCGCCGATGTACTTCTGGACGAGATGAATCAGCGAGACCGGGACGTAGACCATCACGTTGTCGCGGAACTCGAGGGCGAGATGCTCTTCCTGCTGGTTCGAGCCATCGGCCGCCTGCTTGTCGAGAATCTTCATCCCGTGGTAACGGGCGATTCCCTTGGCGACATGCACGACGAGGTCGCCGGGGTTCAGCTCGAGGAAGCTGTCGATCGCCCGACCTTCGAGCTTCGTTTTGCGCTCGGTCACCCGGCGGATTTCGCGGCGGCCGAACAGCTCGTTGTCGGAGAGGACGCTCAGTTTGTCGCGGACGAGGCGGAAGCCGCGTAGCAGGCTGCCTTCGCAGAGCACGACGCGGGCCGTCGCCAGGAGGTCGGTTCCCGCGAGCAGTTCGGTCAAGCGGCCTTTTTCCGCCGCGTTGTGGCAGGCGATCAGGACTTGCTCGCCGCGCTTGGCAACCTGCTCCAGTTCGCCGGCCAGTTCCGTATGGGCGACATGAAACCGCTCGATCGATTCGATCGAGAGACGGCAGCTCGCATCGCCCGCCCCGATGGCCGAGAGCGTCATCCCCGGGAATCGGTCGACATGCTTGAGCGTGGCGGGCAGGCTGTAGAACCCGCGGGGGTTATCGAGCCGATCGAGATACCGCTTGGCTTCGTCGACGAGGTCGGGCAGTTCCGCCAGCAGCACAACGGCACTGGAGGGGAGGGCTTCAAACAGGTTCTGGCCGCCGGTTTTTCCCGCCAGCGATTCCGCCAGCGCCGTGGCCCCTTCTGCCAGCTCCTCCTCGGCATCGGCTTCGCCACCGACGAGCGTCAGAAAGACTTCTTTGAGGTCTTCGGTCTTTTTCTGCGTGGCCACTTCGAAACGGCGGATCGACTCGATCTCGTCGCCGAAGAATTCGATCCGCAGCGGTTCGGGCTCGGAGGGGGAGAAGATGTCGAGGATGCCGCCGTGGAGCGTGAACTCGCCGGGGAGTTCAATCGCGGGCACGCGGACGCAGCCTTGCTCGGAGAGCCAGCGAACCAGTTCGTCAGGCTCAATCGTCTGGCCGACATGCAAGCGCCGGGTGACGCCGGCGATATCGGCCTGGGTGGGGACGGGGTGAAGCAGGGCGGCGATGCTGGTGACGATCACCGTGGGGGGCCGGACCTCGACCGGGGCGGGTGCGGCGGCGGCTTCCGATTTCGTCTTCGCGGTCGCGAGGCGCCGCATGCGGGAGAGAGGCGGCTCTGCGACGGGGGGCGGCGGAGCGGGTGCGGTGCTGGCGACGCGGGTGTCGCGTCCCAATAGTAGCTCCCGCACGACGCGGGTTCGGCCGGCGAGAATCGGGTCTTTGGCGGTTCCGCCGCGAGGGAGCGACTCCCAGGCGGGAAAAATCGCGGGCTTCACTCCCGAGAAGGCGGCGAAATCGACGGCGAAATCGTCGACATCGCTAATGCGGGGCAGCACGATCAGGACGACGCGTCCCGTCGCACCACCGATTTTCGAGGCGGATGCGGCCGCATGCTGCGCGATTGTCGCCGAGATCAGCGCGGAGGCCGAGCCCCACGCACCGTCGACCGCGGCCCGTTCGCCACGATCGAGCCCGTCGAGAAGCTCGCGAAAACCCGGCTGGCTCTGCAACCGGGGGACCAGGTCTTCCAGCGAGCCGAACGAAGCTGCAGTCGTCGCGGACTTGGCCATAACTTGCATCACGATTCTACGGGATGTCGCGATCAGAACGGTAGGGAGGGCTCTG
This sequence comes from Planctomycetaceae bacterium, assembly GCA_027489895.1. Taxonomy (GTDB): domain Bacteria; phylum Planctomycetota; class Planctomycetia; order Planctomycetales; family Planctomycetaceae; genus JAIXZD01. The sequence continues at coordinate 1,353 of JAIXZD010000568.1, read as the reverse complement.
TCAGAGTCGGCTGGCCATGGTTCGGAATTCGGGGCGCGGAACACCGGCGGCGGGGGATCGATTCGGTTGCGGGCTGAACGATTTCAGAAAAAGCAGAAAGAAAACCACACCAACCTGTTGAGGCGGGATGATTCGCGGCGTTTTCCACCTCGGCACCGTGGTGGCAAGGTGGGATTGGTTCACCGGGGGCTGAGGCACGAGTGGCAGGGAATGATTGGCGAGGGTTTCCGGTGGTTTTCCGGAATTTGGATTCCGCAGGGGGTTTCCGGTCGCCATAATTGAAGTCCAGCGATCACAGCATCCCGTTCGGGAACAGTTTGATGCTCCGGGGCAGGGTGGTTCTCACCGAACCCGGTTTGCGATGGACAGTCGCCGCGATCACAAGTTCAATCGAGTTCAAGAGTTAGCCAACCGGAACGAGTCCGGCCTGGCAGCCCACGATCCGGAGAACTTCCGATGGATGGGCCAATCGGGGTTCGATGAGTGGGCTCAGGGTGGAATGAAGTCGGGGTTCCGACCGGGTGAGGTGTTGACCCTCGGGCCGAGTGTTTCGCAGGTTTATTCGGATTGATTTCTCTAGGACTGTTTTCTCCAGGAGTGGCCCAGCCATGCGTAAAGTATCCGTTCCCGTCACGGGATTGTCTGCAACCAAGATGACTGCCGCGAAGCGTCGCGGTTTCACGCTGATTGAACTGCTGGTGGTGATCTCGATCATCGCGACGCTGGTCTCGCTGATCGCCCCGGCCGTGCAGAGTGCCCGCGAAGCGGCCCGCCGGACGCAGTGCCTGAACAACCTGAAGAACCTCGGGCTTGCCGCGCAGAACTATGCGTCGGCCCAAAACGGAGCGTTTCCGCTGTTCCAGTCGGCCAAGCGGTTCGGCACGGGAGCGACGGAAGTTGAAGTCCGCTACAGCTGGGCGACGCAGTTGCTGGGCTTCCTGGAACGGAACGACCTGGTCGACGCTGTGTACGAACTGAACGCGGTCGGCGACACCAAGATCGTCGACAACACGGCCCTGCAAATTCAGGTGTTCCAGTGCCCCAGCGACACGAACAACTTCCGTCAGAACGCGGGGCTGAGCTACGTCGCCAACGTGGGGTACGGCGCGATCAACAATGAAGGCACGGTCAGCCACAACGGTTCCGGGATCGACTGGGACGGCACCGGGGCGGGTGGTACCAACAATGTCGAGATTTCGCGTGATACCGGGGTGTTCCTCCGCGGCACGTTCAAGATGACGATCGACCGGATCTCGCAGCGGGACGGTTCGACCCAGACGATTCTTTTCGGCGAAAGCATCAACTCGCGTCACTGGGCTCTGTCGGAAATTGTGACGGTGTCCTCAGGTGCCT
>JAIXZD010000520.1 GCA_027489895.1 Planctomycetaceae bacterium | reverse complement strand
TCAGAGGGCGACTGGCCCGAGTTCCGAGGCCCGCAGCGGAATAGCATTGTCGCCTCGGCCGCGTTTGGCACGAATTGGGAGCAGACACCCCCGAAAGCACTCTGGAAGCATGCGATTGGTCCGGGCTGGTCGTCGTTCGCGGTGATTGGCGACCGCCTGTTCACGCAGGAACAGCGTGGCGATGACGAGGCGATCGTCTGTTACGACGCGGGGACCGGTGCGGAAGTCTGGGTCCACGCCGACAAGTCCCGGTTCTGGGAGACGATCGCCGGGGCCGGACCACGCGGCACGCCCACGTTTGCCAACGGGCGACTGTACGCGCTGGGTGCCAATGGTCTACTCAACTGTCTCGACGCCCGCACGGGTCAATCGGTCTGGCAGGTCGATGTGGTCAAGCTGACCGATTCCAACATTCCGGAATGGGGCCTGTCCGCCTCGCCACTGGTTGTGGGCGAGCGGGTCTTCATTCACACCGGGAAGCCCAAAGACCGCGGGCTCGTCGCCCTCGACGCCGCAACGGGGAAAGAGCTCTGGTCGATCGCCTCCGGCGCGCACAGTTATAGCTCGGCCCAACTGGTCACGCTGCTCGATGTCCCTCAACTGTTGATCGTCACCGATTTCGGCATTCAGTCGGTGCATCCGGAAGATGGCAAGGCACTCTGGACGGCCGACTGGGTGCTGCCCACCGGGATGAACCGTGTTGTCCAGCCCGCCATCATCGGCAACAGCTCGGTGATTCTTGGCACCGGGTACGGCGAAGGCTCGCGACGGTACGACCTGTCCCGCGCGGAGGATGGCACCTGGAAAGTGAAGCAGGCGTGGGCCACCAAAGACCTCAAGCCGTACTACAACGACTTTGTCGTTCAAGGCGACTACGTCTATGGATTCGACCACAACATTCTCGTCTGCATCGATCTGGCGACCGGCAAGAAGAAATGGAAGCAGGGTCGCTATGGCTTCGGACAGATGCTGCTGGTGGCCGACCGCAACCTGCTGATCGTGCTGGGCGAACAGGGGGAACTGGCGCTCGTCGAGGCCAGCCCGAAGGGCTATCGCGAGGTGACCCGCATCCAGGCGCTCGAGGGGAAAACGTGGAACCACCCCGTCCTGGCCCGAGGTCGGCTCTACGTCCGCAACGCCGAAGAAGCCGCCTGCTTTGAACTGCCCCCGGCCGCCGAAGTCGCGCAGCGCTAGCAGGCGTGGTTAACTGAATCTCTCTGGTTCGGCTTACCGCGATTGGGCTGCGACCTGGGCGACCTGCTATCTTCGTCCCACCATGCACTATGTTTCGTTCGGGCTGATTGTCGCCATCTGGGGGGCCAGCTTTATCCTGATGAAGAAGGGGACCGAGCAGTTCGCTCCCGCGGCCGTCGCGGCCGGGCGATTGCTGGGCGGGGCCTGCTTTCTGGGGGCCGTGCTCCTCTGGATGTGGTGGCGTCGACCGGCCACGGTGACCAGCGCTCCAGTGAAATGGCGGCTCGTCGCGTTCTGTTCGCTGTTGGGGTACGCCTGGCCGTATGCCATTCAGCCGTTTCTTGTGAACCGGCATGGCAGCGCGTTCATCGGCCTCTCGGTCAGTCTGGTGCCGCTGCTGACGATTCTCGTGTCGATCCCGCTGCTGGGCATCTACCCGACCCCGCAGCAGGTGGTGGGTGTGCTGGGGGCACTGGTCTGTATCGCGGGGCTGATGTGGGATGGCCTCGAACGTTCGGTCCCGCTGCGGGACCTGGCGTTTGCCTTCTCGGTGCCGCTGTCGTACGCGATCGTCAACACGTTGATTCGCAAATCGATGCGCGAGACCCCAGCCGCTCTCTTGTCGCTGTTGCTGCTGCTGTTCGCCTGCCTGCCGATCCTGCCGCTGGCCGCGATGACACCCGGTCCGGCCCCGGCCCTTGGCTCGAGCGCGATCCTCTCGGCTCTCGCCATCGCCGCACTCGGAGTGTTGGGGACCGGATGGAGCACGCTCGCCTTCAACCAGTTGATCCAGTCGCACGGGCCGCTGTTTGCCGGGATGACCACGTACCTCGTGCCGCTGGGGGCGCTCCTGTGGGGCTGGCTCGACCGCGAAACCGTCACCCCGCTGCAGATCGCCTGCCTCTGCGGCGTGCTGGCGATGGTCGCCCTCACCCAGCTCTCCTCGGGACGAATGGTGCGATAGCGCTGCGTTGGCTGTGTGCAATTCACAGGAAGCATTAGGAAAGCAGGGGTGGCCCGACCACCTTGTGGTCGGGTCGCGCCAGCGACAGGAAGCCGCACCTTCCGCGAACAACCGCCAGAACAGGTACCTCGACAATTCGCGTGATCTGCGAGGGGCCAGATGTCTCACGGTCGGCATGCTTGCCCCGAAGCGGTGCAAGCATGGCACACCGTGAGAACCCATCATTGCTCGGGTCGTTATACTCAGGGCGTTGAATCGCTGGGGTTGAAAGTGAAGTTCTTGGGGAAAGTCTGGTTGCCATGCATACGCTGCGTCTTGCCGTTGCCACCGAGCTGTTTGGGCTGCCGATTCGTCAGGCCATCCTGGCCGCGGCCGATGCGGGAGCGCAGGCGGT
>JAIXZD010000452.1 GCA_027489895.1 Planctomycetaceae bacterium | reverse complement strand
TCGCGGAGCTCGTCCCGTGCTCGGACCAGCGGGGCTAGTTCCGACCAGTTCGCAGGATCGCCGCCGCCAAAGTAGTAGCCGTCGACCAGGTTGGCCTTCGACCAGCGCGGCAGCGCTTCGATCGAATCGAGCGAGGTGACCTTGGCTTTCGGCGCAACGTTTTCGCCAGTGGGAGTCAGAACCGCAATCTCTCCCAGGGCAAAGATAAAGTCGTTTGAACGGGGAGCCAGCCGAGTCGCCGTGAACCGGAGATACCGGGCCGTACGCCCTTCCCCGGACACCACCTGGGGAGCGACTCCAGGATTCTCGACATCGGCCTGCGAGGCATCCTTAAGCACCGCCACTCCCGTTCGAAACCCGGCGTCATCAGAGGTCTCGATGCGATACCGTCGCGGAAAACCAAACCCCGCCCCAATCCCGTTGAAGTCGTCGTGACAGGCGACATACAGCACCTGCCCGATCTCGACCGGTTTGCCGAAGTCGAGCTGCACCCATTTTGCAGTCTCGGCGTTCGCCTCGATCCCGCTGTGGTAACCAAACGCGGGACGCACCGGCTGCCGACCCTTCTCAACCACCGCCTCGATTTTTTGTCCCAGGCTCGCCAGTTCCGGATGGTCATTTCCCGGCAGGTGCGCTTCTAGTGCCTGCCGTTGGGCCGCCCATTTCGCTCGTTCCGCCTCCAGCATCTGTCGCAGGCGAGGCGTTTCCGGGTCGGCGTCGTAAGGTCGATCGGCTCGGTCGATCGCGGCGAACACCGCCTGCAAGGCGTAATAATCGCTCTGTGAGACGGGATCGAATTTGTGGTCGTGACAGCGGGCACACTGGACTGTCAGCGCACAGAAGCTGTTGAGCGTCGTCGCGACAAAATCGTCGCGGTCCAGGTTCCGTGTGATCTGCTTGTCGATCGTGCCCTCCCGCAATTCGACCTGACCAACGAAGTCCCATGGGCCCGAGGCAAGGAACCCCAGCGCGATGATCCCGTCGGCCGTGTTGGGCGACAGGACATCCCCGGCGAGTTGCTGTTCCACGAACCGGGAATACGGAATGTCGGCATTCAGTGACCGGATGACATAGTCGCGGTAAGGCCAGGCGTTGGGACGGACCTTGTCCTTGTCGAACCCATGGGTGTCGCCATAGTGCACAAGGTCGAGCCAGTGCCGTGCCCAGCGTTCCCCGTAGTGCGGTGACTCCAGAAGCTGATCGACCAGTGTTCGCCAGGCCGTGTCGTCATCGGCTGGGTCGTGAACAAATCGGTCGACCGCCTCTGGATCGGGAGGCAGGCCCACCAGGTCGAACCAGACCCGTCGAATCAGCACGCGGCGATCGGCTCGCGGCGAGTGCGACAAGCCCTGCTCAGCCAGTTTGGCGGAGATGAAGCGATCGATCGGATGCCCGCTGGGTGGAATTCCTTTGGTCACGGGTTTTGTCACCGGAACCTCGGGCTTGGCCAGTGGCCGTAGCGACCACCACGTCTCCTGCGGCGACGATTCAGTGGCTTTGAGTTCGACTCCGTCCGGCCAGTTCGCACCCGACTCGATCCATCGCGTCAAAATCGCTCGCTCGACTTCGGTCAAGGGTTTCCCGCGCAGCGGCATGCGCGGTTTGTCCCCTGAAATCACCTCCAGGAACAGGCTCGCCTGGAGAGACTCCCGCGAGATCACCGGTCCAGATTCCGCCCCGGCTGCCAGACCTTCTGCCGTCGCCAACGAAAAACCGCCCTTGTGGTCCTTCGCGTTGTGACAGCCCAGACAGCGGGCGCACAGAATCGGAGCCACCTCGGCGCGGAAGTCGATCTGGTTCGCAGCCTGCCCGGAAACGGTTGCGGCTGCGGGATCTGCCGCGCTGGTCGGGTAGACCAGAAGGGCGACAAGACCCATCGCCCAAGCCCAACGTCGGACCAGTTCTCGTCGGATCGACATCATTCCAGCCCCCGCTCGCGCGATCGAGGTCATCACCTGTGTTGCAGTCCAGCCGCCGCTGCCGCTCGTGGATTTGAGTATAGCCGATCCTTGCGGACTTCCTCCCCCCTTCCCGCCCCGGCACCAGGGTCTTCATTTTGTTCAATAGGGAACAAGGCGCGATGGGATCAAGGGGTGTGCCATGCTTGCACCGTTTCGGGGCAAGCATGCCAACTGCGGGACAGCGCGGCCTTCACGAAGACCGCCTGTTTCCTGGAACTCGACGACGAACACAGTCGAGAGCCGCTCGCATGCTTGCCCCGCAAAGCCGGTGCGAGCATGGCACGTCGAAATCAAACCGTTGTTCCCAGCTTCAACAAAGCGAAAGCCCCGGCCGCATCCCGTCGCAAACCGACTCCGAGAGCGATAACATTTTGCAGACATAACGACGGATGCAATCTCGTTCGAAGTGGAGCGGTAATCGTTGCCTCCCCGTCTAAAACTCTCGACTGGCTCTACGGATTGACACCATGACCGATGCCGAAAAGGAAGTGCTCGCCGCCAATCAGAACCTGCTCGACGCGATTGCCGAGGGCGATTGGCAAACGTACGCCAAGTTCTGTGACGAATCGCTCACCGCGTTCGAGCCGGAAGCGCTGGGCCACCTCGTCGAAGGGCTCCCTTTCCACGAGTTTTACTTCAAGCTGCCGGGCGGCGGTGGCAAGAAGCCCCAGAACTCGATGCTCGATTCCCATATTCGAATCGTCGGCGACGTCGCCATTCTCTGCTATTACCGCCTGAAACAGGGCGTCGGCAGCGATGGCGTGCCGAGTTCGGTCGGGACCGAGGAAACCCGCGTCTGGCAGAAGAAGAACGGTGCCTGGAAGCACATCCACTTCCACCGCTCGCCCAGCCAGAAGGGTTAATGCAGCGTCGGGTGGGCACTGAGGCTGTGAGTGTTTGTCTGAAGCCCGACGCGTTAGCGAGGGGAAGAGCATTCCAGCACCGAAAAGCACGAAACGGTCCGAGTTTTTCGCTTGAATTGAACGCTGGTCCACGGGCGCCCTCGCTGACGCGTCGGGCTACAGATTGAATCACATCCTCGCTGCCCACCATGGCTTACCCGCAGTGCCCACCACACGACTTTTGGATCGCTTACCATGCGCCTTGACCGGACGTACTGCGTCCCCTTCGTCGCCTTGATCCTGCTGGCGTCTCACATGGTGTCCACCGCCGCCGACCAACCACAGTCCGACATCCGCCGGGTCGGTGGCGAAGAGGCGTCGCGAATCGCAGAGGCGGTCGTCGTTGGAAATCAGCCCCTGGTTCACACGGCCCAGTTGTTCGCCGCTGCTCCGGGAGACGACCTGTCAACGGTCTCTGCCGCAGCGCAGGTTGATGCGGTTTTGCAGCAGTTGGACAAGGTGCTCCAGGGGAGTGGTTCGTCCCTGGCCGGACTGGTCCGACTCAACGGCTATGCCCGTGATGACGCCTCGGCCACGGCGCTGCGGGCGGGGCTAACCCGCTCGCTGGCCCCGGAAACCCGCGTGGCGCTCACCATCGCGATCGGCGCGTTCCCTGCGCAGCCGCGCGGCGCTCTGGTTTCGGTCGACGCCATCGCCGTCGCCAGCGACTCGGCCGCAACTCCTGTGGCGCCCGGTGTGCTGACTCCCCCGGGCTTCGCCGCGGCCACCACGCTTCCGCCCGGCGGGGTCGTTTACATCTCTGGTCAGGCCGAGAAAGGCGACAACCTGCACGAGGCCACGCGAAAAACGCTGGCTGGGTTGAAGCGGACGCTCGACTGGCTGGAGTTGTCCCTCGATGACGTCGTCGAGATCAAATCGTTTCTGACGCCCATCGACGCCGACCTCTGCCCCATCGAAGTCAACTCGGAAAGCTGCCCGGTGCGCAGCGCCTTCCAGGAACTGTTCGCCGGGAAAACCGTGCCCGCGTCGAGCTTCGTCGAATGGCAACTGGGAACGAATTCGATCGAAATCGAGTTCGTTGTCCGCTCGCCGAAGCAGCCTGCGGCTTCCGCCCCGATCGAGTACCTGACGCCGCCCTGGATGACCGCCTCGCCCGTGTTCTGCCGGGTGACGCGCTGCCGTCGCGACGCGCTGGTCTACATTGGCGAAACCAGCGGCGATCCTGCTGCCGCAGGTGGCGAGATTCGCGATCTGTTCGGTCGGCTACGCAAGTCTGCAGAAGCAGCGGGGACGGACCTGAGCCACCTCGCCAAAGCGACCTACTACGTTTCGAACCAGGAACTGATCCCGCAGTTCGGCAAGATCCGTCCCGAGTTCTACGACCCCAAGCGCCCGCCGGCGGCGTCTCTCGCACCAATTCAAGGCATCCAGCCCGCAGGGCGAGGTCTCGTCGTCGACATGATCGCCGTCGGAAAACCCGCGCCGTAGACGTTGGATAGGCTTCCAGCCTGTCATATCGTCTTCGGACCGCCGGGAAACGTGAACGCCGGGAAACACGACAGGCTGGAAGTCTTTCCCACAAAAATCTCACCCTCGCGGTGTGACGTCTGGGAAGGCAGGAAAACGCGTGTCAATCAGCGGGTGCCAGAGCTCTCGCAGTCGGCAGGAACCATCGCCCACGTTCTCCCGCGATCCCGACAACCGCACCTGTCAGATCGAGTCACTCCGACGGCTTCTTCTGCCGTGGCTGCCGGACGCTGAGCCATTTTGGTCCCGCGAGCGAATGTCCGCCCGGCGATTCCGGCGTCTCTTCTGCCGCCCGCAGACTGGCAGGGACATTGCCCGGCTGGTCCTCCAACCGTTCGATCAGAGCGCCAATCGAACGCAGTTTCTCCTCCAACCGGTCATAACCGCGGTCGAGGTGGTAAATCCGCCGGATCACCGTCTCCCCCTCCGCAGCCAATGCGGCGAGGACGAGTGCTGCGGAAGCCCGTAAGTCCGAGGCCATGACGTTCGCGCCCGACAGCCGCGACACCCCCGCAATGATCGCAGTTGGCCCCTCGCGACGAATCCTGGCCCCCAGTCGAACCAGTTCCGGGGCATGTAGAAATCGGTCGGGGAACACCCGGTCGGTCACCACACTCAGCCCGCTCGCCAGCGTGAGCGCCGCCATGAACTGCGCCTGCACGTCCGTTGGCAGCCCCGGGTAGGGCAACGTGATGCAGTCACACGCGCGAATCGCCCCGTCCCGACGAATTCGGACCGTGACCGGTTGCTGCGTGGACTCGGTGACGCCAGCCGCACCGGACAGTGGGACGGGCTCGACCACCGCACCCATCTCCCTCAGTTTCTCGAGGACGGCCGTCATATGGTCGAGCCGCACATTCTCGATCTCGACATCGCCCCCGGTGATTGCCGCCGCGATCATCAACGTGGCCGCTTCAATCCGATCGGGAATGACGCCGTGCGACACCCCCTGCAGACGGTCGACACCCTCGATCCGCAGGAAGGGCGTTCCCAACCCCGTGATCCGAGCTCCCATTCCAATCAGGCAACGGCCGAGATCGACCACTTCCGGTTCGCACGCCGCCGCTTCGATCGTCGTCACACCCTCCGCGAGCGTGGCCGCCGACATGATGTTGCAGGTCCCCGTGACGGTGCTGCCGAACGGCCCCCCGAGATAGATCGCCGCCCCTCGCAGTCGCGTGGCCTTCGCGTGGATGTAGCCGCGCTCCACGGAGAGATCGGCCCCCAGCGCCGCCAACCCCTTCAAATGGAGGTCGACCGGGCGATCTCCAATATTGCAGCCGCCCGGTAGAGAAACACAGGCCCGGCCTCGTCGGGCCAGCAGGGGACCAAGGACGCAGATCGAGGCCCGCATCCTTCGGACGAGTTCGTAGTCGGCGACGCTGGGTTGGTCATTGACGACTTCGAGTTCGAGTGGTCGGGCGTCGGCATCCGGGCTTTCCAGCCGCTCGACCCGCATCCCCAGCGACCGCAGCAGATGGGCGAGCGTCTGCACATCGACCAGTTCGGGCACGCTCTCCAGCCGGGTCACGCC
>JAIXZD010000127.1 GCA_027489895.1 Planctomycetaceae bacterium | reverse complement strand
GAGCAGCATGGAACGTATCCGCTGCCCGAGGCGCAGCTGGACCGGTTCGCGATGAAGTTGTCCATTGGTTATCCGGAGGCCGCGGAAGAGAGGTTGCTGCTGCAGTCGGCAATTGATGGAACGCATGAGCGGGTCGATCTGACCGAGCCGATCTTCACGCAGGCGGATCTGGCAGCCGTGCAGGCTGAGGTCGCGCGGCGTCCCGTGGCCGAGTCATTGCAGGCCTACATGATTCGCGTGGCCCGGGCGACGCGTGAGCATCCGCAGGTCAACCTGGGGGTCAGCCCACGGGGGCTGCTGGTATGGCAACGCACGGCCCAGGCGAGCGCCTTCCTCGCGGGACGAGACTACGTTGTTCCGGATGATGTGCAAGGACTGGCGGGACCGGTGCTGGGGGTGCGGCTGGCGACCGAACATGATCGCCCCGAGCCACTGCTGGCGGAGCTGTTGGCCAAGGTGCCGCTGCCGGAGTACACGCGATGAAACGCCAACTGCAGCGGTCCGTCTGGGTCAGCCTCGGCATCCTGATGCTGCAGGCGCTGGTCCTGCTGATTCACTTCGCCGGATGTGGCCCGTCGGCGGTCGATTCGCCCACGGACCAATCGAAGGCAGGCTCGTCGCTGGAAGAGTCGCATGGTGTGGCCGCGCATAAGCCGCACTCGTTTGGCGAGGCGGTGGAAGCGCTGGAAACGCGGGTTATAGCGTTGTCGACGACAGACTCCGCGGGAGATCAGGAAGGGATGTCGACGAAGTTCGCGGAACTGGCGGATATCGTCCGCTGGCTGCCGGAACTGGCGGCGGACAGTGATCTGGGGCGGAAAGACTGGACGACCGCGCAGGGGGTGGCGAAGCGGCTGGAGACCGAAATGGAGGGGTGGTCACAGCGATCGACACCTCTGACCGCCGCGGAGCTGCAAAAATTTCTCGATGGCGTGACGGCGCTGAAGCCGCTGATTGCTCTATCGGATCGATATCGGGTGACGCCCCAGACGCACGGGGGTGGGGCCGGTGCTCAGGGTGCCACTGCGGAGTGATCGACCATGGATGCGATTGTGTGGGGAGTGGTCTTGCGGACGGCCCAGGCGAGCGTGCAGGCGGCTCCGTTCATCTTCACCGGGCTGTGCGTGATGGGCATGCTGCACCGCTTGATGGGGCAGGCGCACACGAAGCGGCTGTTCGGGTCGAACTCGACCGCGTCGCTGGTGCAATCGTGGGTGATCGGCATGCTGTTGCCGGGTTGCTCGCTGGGCGTCATTCCGATCGTCAAGCAGTTACGGCGGAGCGGGATCGCGGTGGGAACCATCTTTGCGTTCGCGCTGTCGTCGCCACTGTTCGATCCGCTGTCGCTGCTGTACGGGTTGACGCTGTCCAAACCGCTGACGATCGTCGCGTTCGCTGGCTGTTCCCTGGTGGTGGTCACACTGTCCGGAAGTCTGTTTGACTGGCTGTTTCCGAACACGGAGCAGACGAGTGAAGAGCCTCCTCTGACCGCTCCCGGCGTGAAACGACTGCTCGCGATTCTGGTGGCGATGGCACGCGAGGCGGCCAGCGGTTCGCTGGGGCTGATTGCGATGGGACTGGTCGGCGTGGGCCTGCTGAGCATTGCGCTGCCACTGGGAAGCCTGCAGGCGACGATGGCCCACGAGAACCCCTATTCGCCGCTGCTGATGACGGCCGTGGCGCTGCCTGCTTATGCGACGCCAATGACGGCGATGGGGCAACTCGGCTCGATGTTCCAACATGGGAATTCGATCGGCGCCGCATTCATCCTGCTCACGCTCGGGGCCGGGATGAACCTGGGGCTTTTGACCTGGATGGTGCGCGAGTATGGCTGGCGGAAGGCGGCGGTCTGGTTCGGGTTGATCCTGGCGATCGTGCTGGGCTTGTCCTATGGCATCGAGCGGCCGCTCTACCCCAAGGACATCGAACCGGCCGACCATACACATGCGTTCGATATCTACTGCCGTCCGTTCGACTCGTCTTCGCCACCCTCAGCCGGATACCCGGCGGAAATCTGGCGACGATTGCAGATGGACACGCAGATTCATGAGCGGTGGGGCCTGATGGCCTGGTTCGGACTGATTGCCATGGGGCTGGCGCTGAAGGCGCTGGACCGGGTCTGGAGCGTGGAGGACTGGCTCAACCGGCCTCGAGTTCAAACCGGCAAGCCGTATGGCCTGAGGTACGATCTGGTGCTTCCGGGCTGGGTGCTGGCGCTCGCGGGGATGGGGGCGATCGTGGCGGCGAGCGTGGTGGGCTGCTTCGCGTACTATCCCCAGCCGGAAGAGGCACTGGAGGAACTGGGGACGGCGAAGATCGAAGCGCTCCAGGCGGCGCTCGCCGGGAATTCCGAGCATGCCCTGCATTGGATTCCGATCTGCGAGAGCTGGAACCGCAGGCTGCAGGTGGGGGCCTACTTGCGAACGGGTCGCCTGGGCGAGTTCGAACGGATGAAGTCGCGCGTGTTCCAGAACAAACTCGAACTGCTCGAGCATCTGGTGGAAGACGGGCCGGAGGTCGACCGCGAGTTGGTGCGGAAACAGGTGGTCGCCGCCCAGCGGGCCTATTCGCGGCTGCGAGCAGCGTACCTGGAGAAGGAGTAAGGGGAGTGCCGGCCCATTCCTCGACAGCCAAAATCGAACCAACAGGGGGCGACGCTAACCCCCGGCCGTCTGTCAACGCCGAGCGTTTCGCACCGAGTTTGACTCGATCCGTGTGGTTTTTTCCGCTTTTGCCCCCCCCCGGGGCGGAGCTTTCGTCATGGCCGCGTCCAGGCTCTGACATTCCCAGTCGATGCCGACCAGGTCGTCACCCTCTTCTCGTGCCAGCTTTCATAGCCGCTGAAACAGCCCGCGCTGGCCCCACTCCTGGAAGTAAGCATCGATCGCGTTGCCGAAGCTGAACTCGCGCGGCATCGCCTTCCACAGGGAGCCGGTTTTCATCACGTCCAAAATTCTCCGACGACTTGCCGCATCGGCAACCGCGGACGCCCACCTTGTCAGCCAGGTTCGTAAGAGGGGAGCAGCGGTTCGATCCGCTGAAGCAGCGCAACGGGAACCTGGTGAAACGGTGACGAAGCACTCGCCGCCATGATTAACCCTCCGTCACGCTACGGGACATCCTGCCCCAAGGAAACGTAGACGACGCGCCAATCACGGCGGTGGTTTACCGATAGCCCCTTAGTCCCGTTCGCCGACCTTCTTCTCAACGGCCTTCTTCTCGGGCGGCAGCATCTGGCTTGGTCCGATTGTGACCGTCAGCTTCTCCAGCGTCCCGGTGAAATTGAACGGGCTCGTATAGTCCTCGTCGTCAACCGGAGTTCCGGAATCGCTTCCCACGTCGAACGTCTCATCCCACTGGGTGGTAATCGCCAGGGTGGCGGGCGCCTTCCTGGTATCCACGGCGTTCCCGTCAACCTTCAAAACACCCGTGCCGCCCTTGCCGATCCCCGGCCCGTCGTACGTGAACTCGAACTCCACGGTATGCTTGCCGGGCGTGAGGGGCTGCTTGCCTTCCCAGCGGAATCGGGCGAAATCGGCCACGTTGTAGGTGAATACAGGCTTGCCCTTAACAAGGTACAAGCCGTAGCCGGCGAACCGTCCGCCGTTCGTATTCAACATCCCTTCGTCGTCGGCTTTGACGTCGACCTCAGCCCGAATGCTGAACGATCGATTCAGAACATTCGGCGCATCGCCCCGAGGGATTCCCGTGACTTGCGTGGTGTAAGAGAAGGTTGATCGGCCCGCGGTGAGGCTGGGCTTCGGGCTGGCAAACCGGGTGGCCAGCGCGTTGTCCAGCGGCAAGACCTGGAATTTGGCCGCCTCAACCCAGAAAAGATCTTGCAGCTCCTTGAGCTTCTCCGGGTTCGCCGCCGCCAGATCGTTCGCCTGGGTCCAGTCCTCGGTTACGTTGTACAGTTCCCACTTGTATCCGTTCGCCACGTCCGGAGGGGGTGTTCCCGCAAGGTTCCAGGGGGCGAAGATGGGAGTGGTACACGCGACCCATCCGTCGTGATAGAGCGACCGGTTGCCCATCATCTCGAAGTACTGGGTCTTCCGCGTCGAAGGTAAGTCGGCGTTGGTCTTGTCCCAGGTGTAAGCCATGCTCACTCCGTCCATGGGCTTCTGACCAATCCCGTTGACCGAGACCGGTTCGGGCAGGCCCGTCGCTTCGAGAATCGTCGGCACGATGTCGATGACGTGGTGGAATTGGTGCCGAATGCCGCCAGCATCTTTGATCTTGCTCGGCCACGCCACGCACATGCCCTGCCTGGTCCCGCCGAAGTGCGAGGCCATCTGCTTCGTCCACTTGAACGGAGTATCGAAGGCCCAGGTCCAGCCCACGGCCATGTGGTTGTACGTCTGGTCCGTACCCCACACGTCGTAAAACTCTTTCAACTGCCGCTCGACCGGGAAGCCGATGCCGTTGAACTGGGCCACCTCGTTGGGCGTGCCGTTGGGAGACCCCTCGGCACTGCTTCCATTGTCGCCGCTGATATAGATGATCAGCGTGTTGTCGAGTTTGCCCATCTTCTCCACCGCATCAATCACGCGGCCGATCTCATGGTCGGTATAGGCAAGATACGCGGCGTACACGTTGACTTGCTTGAGGAACAGCTTCTTCTCATCGGCATTGAGCGTGTCCCAATCCTTGAGAAGGTCCTTCGGCCAGGGAGTCAGCTTGGCATCCTGGGGAATAACGCCCAGCTTCTTTTGATTGGCGAAGATCTTCTCCCGAAGTTTGTTCCAGCCCTCCTCGAAGAGCTTCATGTCCTCAATCTTTTTGATCCACTCGGGCGTGGCGTGGTGCGGAGCGTGAGTCCCTCCCGGGACGTAATAACAGAAGAACGGCTTGTCCGGCGCGAGTTCGTTGAGCTGGTTCATCCAGCCAATCGCCTCGTCGGCCATCGCCGTCGTCAGATTCCAGCCCGGCTTGCCGATGTAGGGGTAAATCGGTGTCGTGTTCCGGGTCAGGTTCGGCTGCCATTGGCTCGCGTCGCCACCAACGAAGCCGTAGAAGTACTCGAATCCCATACCGACAGGCCACTGGTCGAATGGCCCGGCCTGGCTGGCCACGAACTCCGGCGTGTTATGGTTCTTCCCGAACCAGGACGTACCGTAGCCGTTGTCGCGGAGAATGGTGCCGATCGTCGCCGAATCCTTGCTGATGACGCTGTTGTAACCAGGGAACCCTGTCGCCGCTTCCGAAATCACGCCGAAACCGACGTTGTGATGGTTTCGCCCGGTGATCAGAGCGGCCCGCGTCGGCGAGCAAAGGGCGGTCGAGTGGAAGTTGGTGTAGCGCAGTCCCAGCTTGCCAATGCGGTCCAGATTCGGCGTGGGGATCACGCCGCCGAACGTGCTGGGAGCTCCGAAGCCGACGTCATCGGTCATAATCAAGAGCACGTTCGGTGCGCCCTTGGGCGGTACCACTCGTGGCGGCCAGTACGGCTTCGACTGGTTGGCGTTCAGATTGATTTCACCACCGAATTTCGGCGGGGGCGGCGGGAGATACCTGCCGTCAATGGTCTTGGTAGCAGCGGGTGATCCAGGTTCAACAGTCGGCTGTTCGCCTTTCACCGACGAAGTTGCCTTGTTCTCCTCCGCGCCGACCGGCGTCGAGAGTTTCTCCGCGGCGGCCATGTAGCCGAACAGGCCCGCAACGGCCGTTACGATCAGTAAACCGAAGTTGATTCGCCGAAACACGTTGACTCCGCGTTATCTTGAACAGCTCACCCGCAGACCAACTCCGACGCCAACTGCCCAGCTCATCGCAGGTCAGACGGTGGTATCGAAGATCCAAGAAACAACACCCGGAGTTTATCACAACATCGTCGCAACGACGAGTCGCAGACACCCGTTTGAGCCCCTCGAAAGAGCTGCCTCAGACGTGTTTTAGACCAAAACCCACAACCGACCTCTGGCCCCGGTGGAAGAATGTTGAACTCGGTTCAACTCCCGGAAAATCAAGAAAAAAGCCCTCCGACCAATTGATCGGAGGGCTTTCCCTTGCATCGAGTCGGAATGGCGGGACATCGTTACAACTTTTCCTCGGTGGTTTGGAAGGATGGAGCCGTGCGTTGCATCACTGTTGTCGCGGAGTAAACAACGCCAAGTGGCAACGCCTGATTCTTCCAAGAGGCATACCTTACCGCCGAATGCTGCTTTCGTTTGTCGTAGTGGCCGGGACAGACAAACGAGCCTGATCAGGGG
>JAIXZD010000170.1 GCA_027489895.1 Planctomycetaceae bacterium | reverse complement strand
TCGTCGCGAACCAAGGCACACGCGTCGACATCGAAGGGAAGATCGTCAAGTACCGCCAGGGCGACACGGAAGAGTCGGCGATGCGGCTGCTGTGGAGTTGGAAACCATCTCAGTTCATTGAGCTGTGCCTGCGTCTGGGCCACCTGTGTGAGGCCGATAGCGCGTTGGGCGACTTTGCCCGCCATCTGGGTTACAGCCGCGCCCGGGTGGAGCGGGAGAAGGCGAATTCACGGCCTTCAGCAGATGTTCCGTTTTAGTTTTTGAGGTCGCCACATGAGTTACGCAACATCAACCAGCGTCAGCGTCGAGAAGACCGAGGGCGAGATCAAAGCCCTGCTGCGGCGGTACGGTGCCAATCAGATTGGCACGGCCGAGTCGGCGGACAAGGCGATGGTCACATTCAGCATGCGATCCCGTGTGATCCGATTCGTGCTGCCTTTGCCCGACAAGGCCAGCCCGACGTTTGCACGTTCGCTGGCCGGAAAGAAGACGCTTTCGCCCGAGGCGAGACTGCGGGCGTGGGAGCAGGCCTGCCGCTCCCGTTGGCGGGCGTTGCTGCTGAGCGTGAAGGCCAAACTGGAATCCGTCGAAATCGGCATCAGCCAGTTCGAGGAAGAGTTCCTTGCCCACATTGTGGATCCGGAGACTAACCGCACTGTGGGTGAAGACATCGTGCCCCAGATCACGGCGCGCTATCAGCAGGAAGGCTCGCCCGTCTGCCTGATTGGGTTCAAAGGAGGGGACGAGACATGACCACGCCAACCGCCGAGGCCGCGAAGCAGGCCAGAGCGACTGTTCTGTCGATGTCCTCAGATGAACGAGTGACGGACCTGGGGGATCAGCAGTGCGAGGCGATTCGACTGGTCCTGTCCGAGGTGCACGATCTCGCGATGCTCTGTCGGCGAATGGCCCGGCTGCTGGACGGTCACCCTTCGAGAATCCGAGATCAAGCGTTGGACTACCTGAAGCGGCATGGATTGGAAGGCAGCGTCTTGAGGGCGAAGGAGAATGAGTCCACAGGGGGAAGCGATGTTGAGTAGCTATCAACCACATCCACTGCGGATACAGCGGAAGCGGTTCGCGGGCTGGCGGATGCCCGCAGGGGCTGTCTATGTCGGTCGACCGACGTTCTTCGGCAATCCCTGGAGCGAATCGGCAGCACGAGCAAGCGAATTGTTTGTCGTCGAGCGAATCCCCGAACTGCTCGTAGAAAACTACCGATCCTGGCTCGATCACGGCGATCGAGACTACCGGGGTAAAGATGGCGATCTCGAACCGTTCGAGGTCTATATCGCACTTCATGAACGCCGCGAGAAGCTACTGGAACGGCTGCCTGAGTTGCGAGGAAAGCAGCTTGCTTGCTGGTGTTCATTGGATAGGCCGTGCCACGCGGATGTGTTGTGTGAGTTCGCTAACCGGGAGAAATGATGCCCCAAGAAATCAAGCGACACGGGGAGTTAATGGAACGCAGGGAAGCTAGCTCCTCTTTTGTCAAATATCCGAAGACAAAATCACAGTGGCAAGAGGCCGTGGACGCCGCGGACTTCTGGCTCAAGGTCGACAGCCTCCGCAAGTACGGCCTGCTGTGTGGCGGGCCGACGATCAACGTCGACCGGTGCGAGGCGATTCTGCGACGGGGTGAAAAGAAGGGCGTGTTTCCAACTCCAATGCCGAAGGTGACTGAATGAGCTACGAACAAACCGCCCGCGAGAGGATGGCCCTCTTCGGCTGCTGGCTGAGCGCGAACAAGGGCCAGCAGCTCTGGTCGCTCGTCGACAACGGCAGGGACTTCTCGCGTCGCGTGGATTGCTTCCAGACGCGTCGCGGCCTGGTCCTGATCGTGGTCACGTCCGTTGGCCCCGCGACGACGTGGAGCGTGTTTGGCGAAGCGGGGGCGGGCCTGCCGCATGCGGACCGGCTCGCTGCGCTGGACGTCGTCCTGTCTACCATCCCCACCGCGGCGATCAAGCCCCCACGGCTCTGCCTGGCGTGCGGTGAACCGTTCTCGTCAGTCGATCTCGCGGCCACCACGTGCCTGCGTTGCTCTGTCGCCGAACTCGGCCGAGCGGACGCCGAAGAAGCGGGGACCGTCGTCTCGGCGAACGATCCGGCCTTTCTAAGACGCGTGATGGAACTGAAGAGCGAAGTCGTCCGTCGAGAGATCGAGTCGCAACCCTTTCCCCCACCCACCGAACCGACCGTCATCGAGTTTGAAGCGGCGACGACCGGTTCGAAGCTTCGACAACCCTCCTTGTTTTAGAAGGAACTCAGACGCCCGCGGGCGGGAAAGGGGATGGCATGCCAACGAACTTCGAGACAGGCCCGGCGGTGTTCCGGGGCGCGTTCCGCGATTGCATGCGGCAGATGTATCCGGAGGGTGTTCCGGACGAGCAACTGCTGGCGTTGCTGCGGACATTCTCGCTGGCCTGGCGTGAGTGCCTGAACGCCACGGGCGGCTACGCCCAAGCGGCCATGTGGCACCGGCAGCATCCTGAGGTCGTAGATCCGGACTGGCGGCCGGATCTGTCCTGGCGATGGTGGTGATCGAGAAAGATGGTGACCGAATGAGTGATGCCGTTGCCGACCGCGGGCGACCGGAGCCGCGCTATCGCGTGGGTTGTCAGCCAGATCAGCTGTTCTTCTGGAGCACTCGGGGGATTCCGAACTTCATCCGGCTTGCGTTTGCACCCCGCCGAAAAACGGCTTCTTTCTGTCTCGACCTTATGAGCGATCCGGCCCATCTAACAGGCACTCGGCTCAAGGTGTATCGCCTGTTGGCAATTGACTCAGCTCGGACCATTGGCGAGCTTCATTGGCACCACGTCGCGACCTACATCCCAATTGAAGAGCAACCTGCCCAAGAGCTGATCACCACCAAACACGCGTGGGAGAAATGGCTCCGCGAGAACGACACCGAGGGGGACATTCTGTCGCCCCGCGTCGACCCCAGCGAACGATGATTTCGGCCGAAATGTCGGCCACCCCAACCCCTGAACAGGACTCATCATGAATGCAACCACAAGACGCCGTCGTCCTCGCTCCAGAATTCACTTGGCGCGCATCGATGCCGCCAACGCTGCGTTGGCGGGGTTTGCCCAGGGCACCACGATCGAAGTCGTGGGCGGCCGCGTATTCGTTCTGTGGTCATCCCATCGCCGCGGGAATCTCCGCAAACAGTGGATGACGCGAGGGCAGGACTTCTACCCGGTCTGGGACCGGAAATGGGGCCATGGGGGCACGGCAACAACGGCGCTGGCGCAGCTCGTGCGGTGGATCCAGGGGCGACCAGTCCTGCCGATGCGATCGTGGCGACACTGGATGTCGGAGACCGTGCTGCTTGGCCGAGACCGCGGCCCGCAGATCCTGTCGGCACTTAGCGACGCGGGATACCCGGAGTCGTCACCGTGCGTCCTGTGCGGCCGCGACGTCGCGGCCTCGTCGTTCGACTGGTGGAGCCTCAACGGCGTCTCAGGACCGTGCTGCCGCTACATCGACGATGCGGGGTGCCGTCAGCAAGTGCGGGCGGATTTGAAGACGGTCGGGACGAACTCGTTCATGGAGTCTCCATGACGCTCACGATCTCGGAAATCAACCGCCTCCACGATCAGGCGATGGCCACTTATTCGGACTACCTGGTCACACATGATCGGAACCTGCTGATCATCGCGGGCCAATTGGAATACGCAGTCGCAGAGGCCGTTTTGGCGATGGACGCCCCAGAGCCATCGCGATGCTTGATGCTGAAGAGCGCGGCGCTGTTTGCCGCCGAACTCTGCTTTCTTCGGGACGCAGAGCGATACCTCTGTGCGGCGCTCGCCGGCGAACCACCCGCCGAACTGATTGACGAGTTAAGGCGGGATCTGATCAACATTCTCAAGCAAGCTGGTTCCGTCACGTTCCTGCGCGAGGTCGACGGACGGCGGCTGCCGGAAGAGCCAGGCTAGGGCCGTTGATGATCAGGACCTCTGGGGCGACGGTCGAGATCTTGGCCCCCTTCCGGCCCTGGTTGACCATCTGTTTCGTCGCGGCGATCGGGACGAACGTCCAGCCGCGATACAGCCGACGCAGTTCCGGGTGTTCGTAGTAGCTGATGACCACGCGGGCTTGCTTGAATCGCCGCGCCAGCTTGGCGAGTCGGGCATGGTCGTCGCGACGGAAGTCGTGCACGTACTTTCCGCCCTTCTCCACGTATGGCGGGTCGCAGTAGATCACTGTCCGCGGCTGATCCTTGATCCGCTCCAGCAAGGCGAACCCATCGCCGTTGGTGATCGTCACGTGCCGCAGACGGGCGTGCCAGGCGGGAATCGATCGAGTCGCGCTGGCGAAGCGGGTGCCGACGTTCGCGCCCTCGTGACCAAGCCGCCTCGAGAACCCCTGGCAATCGCCGTTCGCGCCAGTCACGCCGCCTCGGCCGAGCCAGGAGACGGCGAAGAAGTCGGCCGCCCAATCGAGGTCGGGTTTCGTTGGCGCCTGCTCCAGTCGCCGCCGGCGATGTCGCAGCGACGCCTCGCGGTGTAGGGCCTCGCACGCGAAGGTCCGTGCCACCCGGGCGAACAGTTGAACCGATAGCCGGTCGTGCTGCACGACGCGAGCCAGGTTCACGACACCGCCGTGCAGGTCGTTGACGGTTTCGTTCGTCGCCGGCGGCTTGGCGAACGTCATCGCCATGGATCCGCAGAACGGCTCGAACCAGGTGCGGTGCGGGCCGATCTCGGCCAGGATCGCGGCCGCCAGCTTCCGCTTGCAGCCAAACCAAGGCGCGAGCGACGTCGTGGGCATGTCACTGTTGGGCATCGCGATTGCCTCCCAAGTGAATCCCGGTCGCGTCCCTGCGACCCAGGTGGGAGCGGAGCGTGCCATACTTCGGCCGAAGCGAGCAAGCCGTCTCTGGAGAATTGTCCAGGAGTCCAGGCATTGCGGACGCCCCGCGATTACTGTGAACTGAGCGACATCGCAATCACAAGAACCGGAGCGCGAAATGGCAACGTTTAAGAACGACGAAATTGGAGAAGCCGATCTTCTGGAGTACGTCGAGAACGAGTCCGACTTTGCGTTTGAGGTTCGTGTTGTGAAGGAACTGAGCAAGCACGGGTTGCTCGAACACGGCGGGACGTACATCGACCCTCACACCCAAAAGCCAAGGCAATTCGACATCCGAATGCGGATCCCAAGGGAATATAGCGTCGTCCGATTTGCCGTAGAGTGCAAAAACATCAAGCGTTCGTACCCGATGATCGCAACCTGTCTTCCGCGAACACAAGATGAAGCGTTAACGACTGTCATTTGGTCACTGGATAAGGAGCGAAGGACGTTTCACGGAACCCCTCGCGACTCATTTTCAATGAAAGCCAGTACCCAAACTGCCCATTGCATTTCGTTCGGGGAATCGATGGGTGGTATCTATCGAACCGGACAACCTGTGGGAAAGACCATCACGCAAGTTGGCCGCAACAAAGAGGGACGACTCGTGTGGGGCGATGACGACCTGTACACCAAATGGGCGCAGGCCCTTTCATCTGCTGATGACTTAGTTCACGAATGTGCGGATGACGGGAGTAGCTCGCGCCACGGATTCTGTTTCTCTAGCGTTTTTCCCGTTTTGGTGGTTCCCGAAGGGACCCTGTGGTCATGTGAGTTTGATTCGTCCGGAAATCGAGCCAGCGGGCCTAAGTGCGTTGATCGCCTGCAGCTCTACGTTGGAAAGGAATGCTGGGTTCGGAGCGACGGGATCGGTGGGCAAGAAAAATACACTCTCACACATCTGGAAGTCGTCACGTTGGTCGGGTTCGACGCGCTGATGAAGGATGTTCTTCGGTCGCCGACTTTGATTCAGCATGCCCGTGCGGCGGAGCTCGAAAAGACGCTCGGCCCCGGCTTCGGGTATCATTGAGGTCCCTGCGAATCGACTAAGATGCCGTCCCCGCGCGGTAACTGGCTGTTACCGGAGGGCGTTCAGCCCGCTCTTTTCGCGGCCTTGCGGAGACGCCTGAGAAGCGCGGGCACGTCGACCCGCTTGACCAGTTCGGTCAGCGTCCTGCGCTGGCGACGCGCCTCGGCCTGCAGCAACAGCTTGTCACTGAGTGACGCGCGGAACGCGATGATGCGGGTGGCCGGCTCCGCCGACTCCGCGATTCTTGATTTCGGCATGGACGCCTCCGAGACCCCTTGACGCATCATGCCGTTTAACACCAGAGGTGGGAACG
>JAIXZD010000465.1 GCA_027489895.1 Planctomycetaceae bacterium | reverse complement strand
CTGACCTGGACCGATTGGGTCGCCCGTTGGAAACCGTCGGAATCGGCCGCAGAGGCGCTGGCCCGGCGAAATCGGTTGCACTTGCTACCGCTGCGCGAACGAAACGGGCAGGGCTGACACTGATTAGAGCAGACAGGTAAGGTCAACAGCTGTGCCATGCTTGCACCGTCTCGGGGCAAGCATGCCGACCATATGGCGGCGCGGTACTCACCAAGTCCGTATCGTTCCTGGAGTTCCACTCGGGGCGTAAATCGAGCGTTTGCCTCCGGGCGCTGACGCTTCCGGCTCCCTGTGATTGACGGGACGGGGCACAACTTGCGACTCGAGGTCGGGCGTTACTTCACCGCGATCGACATCTCGACCGGTTTGGGCTCGACCTTGGCGCCCGGGCGAACACGCATCAGGCCACCGACGATAATCCGGTCGCCCGCCTTCAGGCCCGCCGTGACGATTTGAAGCTTGTCGTCCTCGATGCGTCCCAACGTGACAGGCCGCGGCTCGACTTCGTTCTTGTCGTTGACGACGAACACGAGCTTACGATCCTGGTCGGACATGACCGCCCGCTGGCTGATCGCCACGGCCTTGGTGGGGGGGCCCAAGGGCAGCCGCACGCGGCAGAACATGCCCGGCGCGATGGCCATCGAGTGATTCTCTTCCAGGGGATTGGCGAACTCGCCCCGAATCCGCATCGTGCCCGTGGTGGGGTCGATCCGGTTGTCGACGAAGTTGACGAAGCCCTCGAACGGGAACCCCTTGCTGTTGCCCAGCGCCATCGTGATCGGCACTCGATTCTCTCGGGCCGATTTGAACGTTCCCTCGCGAATCATGTCCAGAATCTTGAGCACGACCCGCTCATCGATGTCGTAGTAAACGAACATCGGATCGTACTTCGCGATCGTGGTCAGCAGCGTCTCGTCGGCAGAGATGAGATTACCAGCGTTCACCAGGTCCCGACTCACAATGCCACTGACGGGGGCCTTGATCTGCGTAAACTCGAGATTCAGCCGCGCCTGCTTGACGACGGCCTCCGCTGCGAGGATTCCCGAACTGGCCTCAGCCGCCTCACCCACCACCTTGTCGAATTCTTCCTGGGTGTAGGTCTTCTTGGCCAACAGCAGCTTGGCTCGTTCGAGATCGGCCCGCAGCCGCTGGTCGCGGGCTTTGGCCTGAGCGACCTGCGCCTCGGCTTGCTCCAGGATCGCTTGGTAAGGGCGCGGATCGATCTGAAACAGCAGATCGTCCTTCTTGATGAACGACCCAGGCTTGAAAGCGACCTTGTCCAGGTAGCCGCTGACGCGGGCCCGGATTTCCACGAACTCAGACCCTTCCGCGCGTCCCGTGAACTCGTCGAAGTCCTGAAACTCTCGCTCCGCCACCGTCGCAACACTCACCGTGAGGGGCGGGGCAGCTGGGGGACCAGCCGCTGGACCTCGCGAACAGCCCGGGAGGCTGGCGAACAAAGCGAACCCTGCCAGGAGAATCGCAACGTTGCCCGGTCGGCTGGAGAGAGCCATCAGATGACGCCTTTTTTGCGTGAAACCGTTATCAGCGTGAATTCGCAACGTTTGATCCGAGGCCGGGGCCCGGAGGCCTCGTCCTCTGCTCACTCTTTAACGGCAGCCGCTGCGGTTGCCTCTGGCGAAGTGGTAATCACCAGCGGATTGACGAACAGCGTTCGGACAATCTCCTGCACGTCTTCCAGTTGAACGGCATTGATCCGCCGGGCATACGACGACTCGTAGTCGTATCCGAGGCCGTAAAGTTCGTCGAGAGACGATTGAAACGCTCGTTCCGTCGCCGTTGTCGACTTCATGGAGTGCGCGGTGATCAGCTTGGCTTTCGCCTTCTCAAACTCGTCGGCCGGGACACCGTCCTTGCGAATCGTGTCGAGTGCGGCCTGGATGCGCGACACGACTTCAGGAATCGCCTTGGGCTGCGTCTGGGCCAGGAACGAGAAATACCCCGGAGCGAAGCCCGTCATCTGGATTCCAAACACGTAATAAACAAGCTGCTGGCCCCGAAGTTCCTCATGCAGCCGCCCGCCCGCGGCGCCGCCCCCGGTCAAGATCGCGTCGAGCACATCGAGACAGGCCCGCGACTTTTCATCCTTTACGCTCACCGTGGGATAGGCGATCAAAACCATCCCGGTGTTTTTCTTCTTCGTCTGCAGGTGCTTCGACTCGGTCGCTGCGAACGGGCTGTTCTTCTCAGGGAAATCAAACTGGCCCGCAGTCGACCCTTTAGGCATTGCGCCAAACGACTCGGCAATCTTCGCCTTCATCGCGGCCGGGTCGATGTCCCCAAACACGGCGACGACCATGTTTTGCGGGACGAACAGCTTCTGGTAAGTCGACTTGATCGAGTCAACGGTCAACGCGCTCACCGTTTCGGTCGTCCCGAGCGACGTGCGGCTGTAGGGCACCTCAGCCGGAAGCTGCCGGGCGAAGTAGTCCATGATCTCCGCCTGGGCGTTGGCCGAACGGCTGGCAATTCGGGCCAGCCGCAATTGCTTGACGTTGTCGAACTCGGCCTGAGGGAAGGTCGGCTTGCAGATGACCTGATAGACGTAATCGAGCGCGGTGTCGGCGTCGGCTTTGAGCACCGCGCATTGCAGGAAACTGGAATTCGACTGGCTCGACAGCGCCAGCGTGCCACCGACCGAATCGAAATACTCGGCGATCTGTTCGGCCGTGTACTTCTCGGTGCCCTGTTCGAGCATTTCCGTCGTCAGCGAGGCCGCACCCGCGGTCTGGGCCGTGTCGGCGAGAACGCCCCCCTTGGCGTAGACCTGAATCGAGACCAGTGGAACGGCGCTCGCCCGTTTCAGCAGGAGTGTCAGCCCATTGGGGAGCACTTCCTTGAGAATCTCCGTCTCGGCCGCCACGGACTGCTCCGTCGCCGAAGCGTCTGACGGCAGGCCAAGCGGATCGATACGGACGGTGTTGAGACGGTGCGGCAAAAAGTACTTCTTCGCCGCCGCCTGAATCTGCTCGGGTTGAACCGTCTGGATCCCATCGACGTAGCGGGAATCGAACAGCGGGTCACCCGTTGAGCGATAGCTTTCGCTGAGCATCTCCGCCTGATTCTCGACCTTCTGCTGCGAGAAGACATGCTCGGCCGCCTTCTGCCGCTTCGCCTTCGCGAGTTCCTTTTCGGTGACCGGCTCGGTCTTCAACCGCTCGATCTCTTCAAACACAATCGCGCGACATTTCTCGACATTCGCGGGCGGGCAGTCGACCGTCACCTGGAACCAGCCCTTCACTCCTCCAGGAGTGTTCGAGAAGCTGGTGACGGCGACTGCGAGCGGCTCGTCGATCTTCAGCCGTTTGACCAGCCGGGAACTATCGCCATTGGTGAGAATGAAGCTGGCGACGTCCAGCGGATAGAGGTCCGGGTCCTGCAACGGCACGGTCGGCCAGGCGAGGGCGAGTTGTGTCGTGCCGCCTTCCATTTCCAATCGCGTTTGACGCGGCGAGGCTTGCTCGGGTTCGACCGGCAGCACCTCGAACCGTTCGGGGGTCCGCTGGAACGATTTGAAGTTCGCCAGCACCTCCTCCAGGACCGAGTCGGTCGACACATCGCCGACGACCACGAACACCATGTTCTGTGGGACATACCGGTTCTTGTAGAAGGCCAGCACCTCTTCCCGCTTGATCTGCCGGACCACGTTGAGGTACCCGATCGTGGGGTGTCGCTTCGGATGGATCTGGTAGATCAGTTGCTTCATCTGGTTGTACATGACCCGGGAGCGGTCGACTTCGCCCATCTCGAGTTCCCGCTGCACAACTCCCAGTTCCCGGTCGTACTCGGGCACGGGAATGAGCGAGAACTGCATGTTCTCGGCCGTGAGCTGGATCGCTGTTTCCACGCCCGATGCCGGGCAATCGATGAGGAAGCAGGTGACGTCGTCCGAGGTATAGGCGTTCGTCTGTCCGCCCAGCGAATCGAGCAAACCACGAATCTGCGGTTCCGTCCGCTTCGAGGT
>JAIXZD010000361.1 GCA_027489895.1 Planctomycetaceae bacterium | reverse complement strand
GGACGAGAACCACCCCTTGCGGCCAACCTGAACGAGGGCGCGGTTGGGCGTCACTTCCAGCAATCGCCCCTGTTCGTCGCAGACGAATCCGCCCAGTTTGTAGACGACCATGTCAGATGTGATCACCGACAGGAAGTTGCCCTCGTAACAGAAGCGGTCGGTTTTGGGCTGGGCTGGCTTGGTGCGTTTGGCATCGGCTTCGGCCCGGGTCCGCGCGACAACGCGATTTCGTCCGCCATGCTTCGCGGCATACAGACCTTCATCGGCCCGCCGGAGCACGCTGTCGACCGAGTCGCCCGATTCGGACTGCGAGACGCCAAACGACGAGGTAATCTTCCGGCCGTACATGCCTTCAATGTCGAGCTTGCTGATGGCCAGGCGGATCCGGTCGGCACGCTTGGTCGCCTGGGCGAGATCGGTCCCCGGACAGAGAATGACAAACTCTTCTCCGCCATACCGGCCCACCACTTCGCCCGAATACGTCTCGTGCTGAAGCAGCTTGGCGAATTCGACCAGTACCTTATCACCCACGGCGTGGCCGAACGAATCGTTGACGTTTTTGAAGTGGTCGACGTCGGCAAAAATCACGCTGAACGGTTCGGTCCAGTTGGTTTTGACGGCTCCCGCGACGAGGATCGCCAGTTGCGTTTCCAGCTCGCCACGATTGCAGACGCCCGTCAGTGCGTCGCGGGTCGCGGCCATCCGCAACTCGTGGTATTCGAGCGGTCGCCGACTGGATCGGGACGTGTCTCGGAAAATCTCGGCGACGCCCTGAATCCGTCCCCGCGAGTCGATCAGGGGGACGGTGTAGGCTTCGACATTCAGCCAGCGGCCGTCGACATGTTGAATCTTCGTGGTCACGGTGACCGGTCGCAGCGCCGCCAGCACCTGCCCCATGGGAGTGGCCGATTCAGCGAGCGGTTTGTCTTTCTCGTCGGCATACGCCAGCACGCGACTGGTCCAGTTTTTCTGGACCATTTCGTTGGCAGTGTAGCCCAGCATCCGTTCGATCCCCGAGTTCCAGACCGTGATCCGCAAGTCGGGATCGACGATGTAAAACCCGTCGTAGAGGCTTTCCAGCATGTAGAGGTAGCTGAAGGCCCGTTGCAGCAGGGAGATATCGTGGTGAACGCGGATCGACTCTTCGCTGAGGGCGCCGGTCGCCTGCGTTAGGTCCATCTCGATCTGCACGCCGAGCGGGTCGCCGCTTTCACGCGTCCAGCGCTGCAGGGCCGAGACGATGTTCCCGTCGAACTGAGTCCCCGAGTGTTCGCGGAGGATTTCGAGCGTCGCTTCGTGTGTTTTGGCCTGGCGATAGATCCAGTCGCAGCGGATGGCATCGTAGGCATCGGCGACCGCGAGGATGCGGGCGCCCATATGCATCGGTTCGCCGGGGCGACGATACACGCCCGAGGCAGAGCCAAACTTTTCGCGTGCCTGGCCGACAATCGCGATCACTTCCGAATCGAGACCCGCGGCCTGCAGCACGTCGATACAGATATTGTGATGCAGCCCCATCAGGGCCGCTTCATCGGGGCCCAGCGCTCCAGGCTTATGCAGGACGGTATCGGGCACGCCGATTTTCCCGATGTCGTGCAATAGTCCCGCCACTTCGATCAGCTTCAGGTGTCGACCTTCCCAGCCCAGGAACTGGGCCAACCCAGTCGCCAGTTGGGCCACCCGGCGGGCATGCTGCATCGTTCCCACATCGCGAAGATGCAGCGCCGAGAGGAGTGCCCGCAGCGTTTCCGCCTTGATCACGCCTTCGAGCGCGACATCTTCCGGAGTCTCGGGAACACCGCGTTGAGCAACCTGCATCAGCGCGAGCAGGATCCGCGACATGTCGGTCTGACTACCCGGCGCCGGTCCGGTTGACTCGCGGACCATGGAGAGCGCGTTCGAATCGCCCGTCTTCGGCGTCGTGTCGAAATCGGTAGTCGAAGTGACAGTGGTGCTCATGGCAGACAACTCGATCGGGGGAACCAGAAACCTGGAAAGCCAGACAAGAATCATTGAGTGGTCGGAGAGACTTGCGGCAACCTGCCGGAAGGTGCTCCAGTCGAACACTAGTTCGAGAGGGTCGTTAGTCAAACAGAGTTGCGAGATGACAACGAGAGACCGCGAAGGTCGAATCGATAACGCAATCCCTGACGCGCGACACGAAAGAAGTGACCGTGTGGGTTGCGCCGGTCACCGGGGCTGCGCGGTGCCGGCCTACTCGTTGTTGGCCCGCTCGCTCGTCGCCTCAACCTGCATCAGGCTCACGCTGGGAAGCGTGGTCACGTAGGCCACCAGCCGCTCGTTCGCGGTGGGCACGTCCGCCAGAATCCGATCGCTCAACCTGCCGGGATTCGGGTTCGTCCGGAGTTCGCGCAGGTACCCCAGCAGTACGTCTCTGCCTTCCTCGGAACCATGCAGCATCCAGTGGGTCCAGGCCCAGGCCTCGCGGTAGTCGGCCCGCTGCATCTCTTTCACCGCTTCCAGGGTTTCCAGACGTCGCATGTCGGGCCGCCAGCCGTTCTGGACCGACGTCATCAGCAGGTGGGCGTAGTCGGGGTTCACCTGACCGGATGTCGGACCAATCACCTCGAAGTACTCGGCAAGACCTTCGTCGAGCCAGAGCGGCACCGATTCGAGGCTGGCATGCAGCAGGCCGTGGGTGAACTCGTGCCGAAGGTCTTCCTGCACGCGTTCGCTCCAGGCAGTGTAGACGGCCAGTTCCTTGGCGGGCGTCTGGACGAAATAGGCGCGGCGCAGCGGAAAACCCGGGTAGGTTGCTTCCCAATACTGCTTGTACTGCGTCTCGGTCGAGAACAGGTAGACCATCACCTGTTTGGTTCCCAGCGGCATCGCCAGGGTCTGGGCGACCTGCTTCCGCAACTGGAGCAGGTCGAGGATCAGGGGATGATCGGAATCGATTTTGAAGTCGCTGACGATCAGCAACTGATCGGCCTTCAGCGAATGCTTGCGGGGCAACGCGACTTTGCTGTTCCGCGTCGATGCGCAGCCCGCCACGAACAGACCCGTCAACAAGACGAGTCCGCAGAAGCGAAGCGCGGATTTCGCGGCCCAGCCGTTCATGACAAGGGCCTCCCGCGCTGGGCATTCTGTGAGGTTTTCGCGGCAACCCGCCGCGAGATCTCACGCCACCAGGACCGCCAGTCAGATGCGCTGGCCGTTCCGAGATAACGCTTTAGAAAACGAAGGCAGTCGGAATGGGTCAGTTGGCGGTGACAGAGCGCGCTGACGGCGATTCGCGACAGATTCTGCACGCGCCGCGACCGAGACAATTCCGACGAGCCAACCCACTGCGACCACCACGCCGGCCGTAGCCGGACCGCGTCGAGATCGAGCAGCCAGAGGTCCTTGTCCACCTGATCCACGGGCGTATCACTCGCCACGAGCCAGTTGGCAAACTTGAGATCGCGGTGATCGTAGCCCGAGGCGTGCAGGTCCCGAACGGTGTCGGCCATCTGGTCGCGCCACGCGGAAAGCTGT
>JAIXZD010000317.1 GCA_027489895.1 Planctomycetaceae bacterium | reverse complement strand
CGTCCGCTCGAACGGGCTCGCGTGCGGCAGGAACTGGAAACCGGTGCGGTGCAGCTGGTCGTGGGGACTCATGCGGTGATCTCCGAGGGCGTCAAGTTTCGGAATCTGGGCGTGGTGGTGATCGATGAACAGCACCGGTTCGGCGTGATGCAGCGCGGCCGCTTCGCCAGCGAAGGGACGATGCCCCACACCCTCGTGATGACGGCCACCCCGATTCCCCGCAGCCTCTGCCTCACCCAATTCGGCGACCTCGATCTGACCCTGATGACCGACCTGCCCCCCGGCCGACAGCCGGTCGTCACCAGTCGGGTTCCCTCGGGACCGGCCCGTGCCAAGGTCTGGACGTTCGTGCGTGCCAAGCTCGAAGCGGGCCGGCAGGCGTACGTGGTCTGCCCCCGCATTTCGGCCGAGGTTCGCAATGCGACCGGAGGCGAAGCTCGTGATTCCGCGGTCGTCAGTTCTTCACTCGGACCAGAATCAGCGGCCGTGGCGCGTGATGGCACCGAAGCCAGCGGCAGCGACGAAGCGGGAGACCGCCGCGCGGTGGAAACCGTGTTCGAGGAACTGCGGACCGGCGACCTGAAAGGCTATCGGCTGGCCATGTTGCATGGCGGATTGTCCACCGAAGAGAAAGAACTGGCGATGCGGCGGTTTCGCGCGCGGGAGATTGACGTCCTCGTCGCCACGACGATGGTCGAAGTCGGGGTCGATGTCCCCAATGCCACGCTGATGGTCATCGAGCAGGCCGAGAGTTTCGGCTTGTCGCAACTGCATCAGTTGCGTGGACGTGTCGGCCGAGGACAGTTTCAGGGCTACTGCTTTTTGATGTCGACGAGCGCGGACGAAGCTGCCGCCGAGCGACTGGCGGTGCTGGAAGCGAAGTCGAGCGGGTTCGACGTGGCCGAGGCTGACTTCGCCCTTCGTGGGCCGGGCGATGTGCTGGGGACGCGGCAAAGTGGACTGCTGCCGCTGCGTGTGGCTGACCTCGCCCGCGATGCCACCGTCGTCGCCGATACGCGGGCTGCGGCGTTCGAGCTGGTGCAGTCCAGCCAGATCGATTCGCCCGAGTTCGCTCCGCTCAAGCTCCGCGTGATCGAACGGTTCGGCCAGCTCTTCGAAATCACCGGCGGCGGCTGACCGCTGCGGCCCCTTTTCGACAGGCCACTGCCGACTCGCTCTGATATGCTGGTGTCTCGAACGTATTCAATTCCCCGCTGGAATCGCCTGACGTGTCGAAGACCTCTTCCGAAGAACCGCCGCACGTCTTCGTGACCTGCTACACCTGCCACGAGCGGATGCACGTGCCCGTGCGCAAGGTCGAGCGGAAGATCGCCTGCCCGGAATGTGGACGATCGGTCCGTGTTCCAGGCCGCGAAGAGTACGAAGCGCATCGTCCGAAGACCGCGGCCGAGATGGTCCGCGATGTGGGCGAGTACGACATCGCCATCCCCACGACACCCGTCGCCCCGGAACTGATCGTTCACACACCGTATCTCGACGTGAAAGCCCATGTCCGGCGGGAACTGGAACCCGAACGCCCCAAGTTCACGTTTCTGACCGGGGTGTTCACCTTTCCCTGGACACTCGACGTGCTGCCCCGCTGGATGGGTTTGTCGGCTGGCCTCATCTCGATGACGCTCGTGGTTGCTGTGGTGGTGGCGGTGATGGGTGGGCTGCCCAGTCTGCAGGCGGCTCCGCAGGGTGGCGTGCTCGCGTTTTTCGTGCTGCCGCTCATCTGGCTGACCATCTGGACGGCCTCTTACGGCGCGGCCTGTTCGCTGGCGATCATTGAGGGAACGGCCGGGGGAAACGATGTCATCGGGGAATGGCCGGAACCACATTGGAAGGAATGGGCAGCCGACCTGTTTTACGTGGCCTGGCTCGCCGTTCTGGCGGCGATGATCGCGTGGGTGGTCACGCTGCCGCTGACGCTGATTCGCCCCGATTGGTCACAGTCGCAACTGGTTCTGGGGGCGTTCGTCCTGCTGTTCCCGTTCGTGCTCGTCTCGGCCCTGGAAGCGGCCAACCACTGGGTGCCTGTGTCGGTGTTTGTCTTCCAGAGCCTGGGGCGACACCTGGGAACGTGGCTCCTGTTTTATCTGCTGTCGGCCCTGCTGTTCGGTGCGTTTGCCGCGATGGAATACGGCCTGATTCGCCTGATTGGCGTGTTCGGCATCGTCCTCGCCTGCCCCCTGCTCGCGGCCCTGGTGTTCATCGAGGCCCGGTTGATCGGCCGCCTCGCCTGGCGATTGAACAGCTAGCGTAGGGTGGGCACTGCCCACGAATGCTCACCAGCACGGCCCACCAGACAACATTTGGATCGCTCACCCACGCAGCGCTTGCCTTCCAAGACGGGCCAAAGTCGGATGAAGCCGGGGGAAAGCGGTTTGGGTGTAGGGCGCTGGTGAGCGGTGGTGGGCAGTGCCCACCCTACGGCCGCTCGGCGCATGCCCGTCGTCGCCAAACCGGGATCAAAGAAACAAACCGGCCCCGCGACAACTTTCGTTCTCGCGGGGCCGGGGAACTCTCAACTCAGACTCTCTCCACTCGCGTCAGGTCGTTAGTACACGAACCCGACATCCGTGGCGAGCAGCGCCTGGCCGCTCTTGTTTCCATCGCCGAACGGCTTGCTCTGGTCGGGGTTCAGCGATTCGCCGCTGTACCAGTCGAACCGGAGGTTCGGGCGGATGTAGAGGTTCTTCGTCGGCATCCACTTCGGTCCGACGGTCACCTGGTAGAAGTTACCAGCGTACCCGAACCGCGGAGCCGCGAGCCCGCGAGTTGCGGAGCCGGGCGTCGTGGGCGTCGGGAGGAACGGACCGACGCGGTAACCGTTTTCGTCACGGAACCACTCGAAGTTCCCAACCCACGTCACCTTGTCCGTCTGCTGCCACAGCAGGTACTGGTTGATGCCGTACCAGTCGGAGTCGCCAATGTCGCGAGCGCCCGAGAAGTCGGCCGTGTTACCCTGGTGCCCGTAGTCGGTCTGGAACACCCAGGTCAGCTCTTCGCTCAGCTTGCGCTGGTAGACGAGGGTCTGGAGATACCGGCCGCTATAGTCGATGTTGCCATCGCCATCGAACTTGTTGTTCCACTCCCGGCTCCACAGAACGACCAGTGCCAGGCTGCTGCACTCGTCGATCGTGTAGTTTGCCGTGCCGATGTAACCCAGGTTGGGCGAACCAGCGCCCGAACCGTCCCAGTTATCCCAGCCGCGGGTGAAGCCCGAGCCGACGCTCAGGTTTTCGCTGACCTGCCAGGTGGCGATCGCACCCGTGTGGGTGAACGCTTCGCCGTACTGGTAGGTGTAGGGCAGCGTGTTCACCGCGTTGGCCGACATGTCGAGGCCGAGGTAACCGACGGGCGAAGCAAAGTGCCCGGCTTTCACCTTGACGTCTTTGTAAGCCACTTCCCCGTACATCTGGGGAATCGCCAGCCCGTAGAACGAACGGTTCGTGTTCAGGCTCCAGCGGTCTTCGAGACCAGCCGACGTCATCCAGCGGTAGTTGGTACCGTAGTTGATGTCGACACGACCCCCGACGTCGAGGTCGTTCTCGCTCGTGTCGGTCGCCTTTTCCAGGTACAGCCATTGCTGGTTGAGCTGGTACTCGTTCGAGCGGTCGGTCCAGGTGACCGGGCCGTTGAAGCGGTCGTTAGGGCTGCTCCAGTTCCACGTGAAGCTCTGGACGGTCGAGCCGCCGACCTTCAGCCCGTTGTCTGTCATCCAGTTACCGCCGCAGCCATCGTCGAAGATGCTGGTCAGCGACCACATTTCTTCTTCTTCCGCGGCCGGGTCACAGCAGCTGGCACCCTGGGGGGCACAGTCGCCGGGCAGTTCGGCGGGAGCGGCCGGAGCAGCGGCCGCTTCCGTCATCGGCGCAGGGGCCGGAACGGCACCAGGCGCGGGCGGGGCGGGGACTTCGGCCTGGGTCACCAGCAGCTGCTGACGCTGTTGCGGGGTGTATCGCGAGCTGGGCAGTTCATCCGCCCAACCCGGCGCGGCCCAACAATAGCCAACGAGGCCCAGCAGAATGCCGGCCTTGGCAAGCTTACGGTTGAGCCAATTGTTGGCTGTCGTTTCCATCGAGAGACTCCTTGGTTCGCTGCATGAAACGCGAGTGTGGTTCCGCACTTCGCTTTGTTACGGCTCAGCCGCAGGCGAGAGGTTCAACCGACTCCAAGTCGGCCCCACTCGAATGGACGTTTCACAACGTTTGAAACCGCGGCGACGCAGGAATTCACAGCGCAGGTGATTCCGGCGAATCGTCCCCGAAGTCATCGGCGGAAATTCATTACGAAATGTCCGGAATTCGCTTGACGGCTCAACAACCCACCAACAGGCAGAATCGGAACAAACGTCAAACTTTGCCAAACGTCCCGTTTGAAAACCGAACGAAGCGCTTGACATGCCGCACTGTTAGATTCGTAACCCATTGCGAATCAACGAGGTTGTGACGATTCTACGGGGGGGGGCCACGCGGCGCGTCCGGCACTTCGCAGAAGACACCGGGAGTCAAAACGACACCCTCGGACTGGAGATTGGGGCCGTTGCCACCTGAGCGATTTTCATGCGAACACTGCACGACAATTGCCACAGTCGCTACAATCCACCGAAGTTGCCACGGACCGACAGTTGGCAACGCACAATCAGCCACTGGCTCGCCTGGCGATAGGGACATCGCGGCGAGGCCGCCTTCACAAGGCCTCCCCTCAATGACCACGTCGTTCCTTCGTCCCGCGTTGCTTGCCCTGGTGATCGGCCTTGCGGTCGGCGTGGGTGCCCCCTCATCCGCCCAGGCGCAGTTCGTCGGCAGCGTGCAGGTCTACAACCTGCCGTCCTACCAGCCCGTCGCCCCCGTCGTGCATTATGGATTCCCGTCCTACGGGTATCCCACCTACAGCTATCCCGCCTATGGGGTCACTCCGGTTGTCGTGAATCGCCCGGTCTACGTGCCGCACCCCGTCCCCGTGCCGGTTCCGGTGGCCCAGCCCTATCCGGTCGTCGTCCCGCAGGCAACCGTCGTCCACAGCGCGTATTTCTCCCCGGTGGGCCCGGCGGTCGTGCCCTCGTACTACCGCAGCAGCTACTACGTCGGCCCCTACTCGTCGCGAACGACCTTCCGCACGTACGGCCCAGGCCCGGATTACACCTCCTACTACCGGGCGACCCCCAACGGCTACGTCTATCGCGAACGGGCCTGGTAACGGCCTCTCGTTCTGACGAAACCAGTCGATTCCGCGAGGCTCGGAGGGCAACCCTCTCCGGGCCTCGTGGCGTTCACGGGGACCCATTGCGGCCGTTTTCCCGCTGCGGTGGTCTGGCCCAGAGAAAGACGCTTGTCATTCCCGACCGGTTTGGTCAGGCTGACTCATAGGAGATCGTTTACTCAACGCGCGGTACGTCGCTCATCGCGCCAGACAGGACCCGTTCTGCCGTAGGTTGGCGTTCGCCCTTACTGCGGAGTCTGGTCCACCGACCTGCCTTGGGAGACAGTGATCGTGGTTTGCTGGAATCGACGTGGACTGGTGCGACTGGTGACGGGTTTGGTTGTGTGCGGCGCGGTGTGGGTCGGGCTGTCGTCCCTCGCGCCAACTCCGGGGCCCGCTGCGGAGCCTGCCAAACAGCCGCTCCCCGATTTCGCGGCCGAACTGCCCCGCATCCCCCCGCACGAACCCGCCGCCGCCCTCGAAACGTTCCGGGTCCATCCAGGCTTTCATCTCGAACAGGTCGCGGCAGAACCTCTCGTCCACAGCCCCGTCGCCGTCGCGTGGGATGAAAACGGCCGGCTGTACGTCTCCGAAATGATCGATTACTCCGAACAGGGGTCCGAGCATCTCGGCGCGATCCGCTGGCTTGAAGACACCGACGCCGACGGCAAGTACGACCGCACCGGCCTGCTCGCCGAAAAGCTCTCCTGGCCCACGGCGCTTTGCTGCTACGACGGCGGCGTCTTCGTCGGCGCGGCTCCCGATGTTTACTATCTCAAGGATACCGATGGCGACGGCCAGGCCGATGTCCGCAAAACCGTGTTCACCGGGTTCAGCCGCTCGAACGTGCAGGGGTTGATCAACAGCTTCCACTGGGGTCTCGACAACCGCATTCACGGGGCCACCGGGACGGTGGGCGGAGCGGTCAAGCGGCCTGACATCGAGAACGCACCCGCTGTCGTTCTGAACGGACGCGATTTTTCGTTCGACCCCAAGCTGCTCGACTTGCGGGCGGAAACCGGCGGCGCCCAGCATGGCATGAGCTTCAACGACTGGGGCCGCAAATTCCATTGCTCAAACAGCGACCACATCCAGTTGACGATGTACGAGGATCGTTACGCCGCCCGGAACCCGTATCTCGCGGGGCCTGCCTCGCGGATCAGCATCGCCGCCGATGGTCCGCAGGCCGAGGTGTTTCGCATCAGTCCCGTCGAGCCGTGGCGAATCGTTCGCACGCGATTGCGGGTGACAGGCGCCGTGGTCGGTGCCGTCGAGGGCGGCGGACGTGCGGCCGGTTACTTCACCGGTGCCACCGGCACGACGATCTATCGCGGCGATGCGTTTGGCCCGGAATACATCGGACAGGCGTTCGTGGGCGATGTCGGCAGCAACATCGTCCATCGCAAGGTGCTCGAACCCAATAGCGTGGGCTTCATCGCCAAACGCGCGGATGAAGGCAAAGAGTTCGTCGCTTCGACCGATATCTGGTTCCGACCGGCCGCGTATGCCAACGGTCCCGATGGCTGCCTCACGATCGTCGACGTCTACCGTGAAGTGATCGAACACCCGGCCAGTCTGCCGCCGGAAATCAAGAAACATCTGGACCTGACAAGCGGTCGCGACCGGGGCCGGCTTTATCGGCTCGCTCCCGATGGTTACAAACCGCGCCCCAACCCCACCCTGGGGAAAGCGTCGACTGCCGAACTCGTCGCGGCCCTGGAGTCTCGCAACGGTTGGACGCGGGACACCGCCTCGCGGCTGTTGTTCCAGAAGGCCGATTCCGCCGCCGTGCCCCTGCTGATTGAGAAACTGCTGGCGACAGGACTTCCCGAAGGACGCGTCCACGCGCTCTATGCTCTGGCGAGCCTGGGAGCCCTTTCGCCCGATCTCCTCGTGAAAGTTCTGGGCGATTCCCACCCCCGCGTTCGCGAGCATGCGGTCCGTCTGTCCGAGTCGAAACTCGCCGATGCCGCTCTCGTCGCCAAGCTGGTCACGTTGACCGCCGACGACGATCTGCGCGTTCGCTATCAGTTGGCGTTCGTACTTGGATCGCTACCGGCCGAATCGCGGGTCGACCCGCTGATCGTCCTCGCCAAACGCGATGGCGGCGACTCGTGGATGCGGTTTGCCATTCTCAACTCGCTCTCCGAAGGCGGCGCGAGCGTGTTCGATCGGCTCGTCGCCGATACGGCATTCCGCGCCACCCCCAATGCACTTGAGTTCCTCGGGCAACTCTGCGGGATGATCGGACAGTCGGGCAAGACGTCCGAAATCGAAGGCGTCTTGAAGACGGTGATCGACCTGCCGGAAGGCGATGCGGTGCTTGCCGGGACCATGGCCCGCTCGCTCTACGAGTCGCTGGGACGAGGTCAGCCGGCCCTGCGTCAGAAACTGTTTGCCGCGGGGACGACCGGTGCGACGGCGATCGGCAGCCTCGTAGCCCGTGCCCGCGTCTCGGCTGGAGACACCAAGGCCCCGCTCGCCGCACGGGTCGAAGCGGTCCGGACGCTCTCGCTGGGCAACTTTGCCGAAAGCCGGTCGGTGCTCGAAGGGCTGATTGGAAATCAACAACCCGATTCGCTCCAACTGGCGGCCCTCAGCACGATGGGCAAGCTCGGCGACGCCGCAGTTCCGTCCATCCTGATTGATGTCTGGCCGAAGCTCAGTCCCCGCGTGCGTGGCGGCGCGGCCGACCTCGTCTTCTCACGCGGCCCGTGGGTGCTCGAGTTCCTCGCCGCTGTGGCCGAGGGAAAAGTCGCCGCGACCGATGTCGAACCGTCGCGCCTGAAAACGCTGGAAAAGAGCAGTGACCCCGCCGTCCAGAAGGCCGCGGCCGAACTGCTCGCCAAACTAAAGGTCGGTCGCCGCGGTGATGTGCTCGCGCTCTACCGCCCGGCTCTGGAACTGAAGGGCGATCCCAAAGCCGGAAAACTGGTCTTCACGAAGATCTGTGCGACCTGTCACAAAGTCGAAGGTCAGGGCTACGAAATCGGCCCCAATCTCGCCTCGTTCAAGGCCCGTGGGGCGGAGGCGATTCTGCTGAACGTGATCGACCCCAACAGCGAAGTGAACCCGCAGTACATCAACTACGCGTGTGAGCTGGAAGATGGCCGCACCGTGACCGGGATGATCGCCGCCGAAACGGCCACCAGCGTCTCGTTCAAACGAGCCGAGAACGCGACCGACACGGTTCTGCGCAGCGAGATTTCCGAACTGCGTTCCACTGGCCAGTCCATCATGCCGGAAGGCATGGAGAAGGATATCACCCCGCAAGCGATGGCCGACCTGATCGCCTACCTCCTGACGGCCCCGTAACAGACCGTGGCGAAAGCGTGATATGAGGCGCAGCAGGTCGTAGCGGAACTCGTGAGAGTTCCCCCCACGTTGACCTAGGGCCGACCTGAACGCCACGTCCCATTCCGCGCGAGCCCGAATCGGGAAGCCTCACGGCTTCCGCTACAACGACGAAAACACCAGCCGAAATCGACCCGAAGAATCTTCCGAGGACATCACGAAATGACTGGGACAAAAGGATCGCGGAGACGTTTCGGGCTGGTGGGACTCTGTCTCGTTCTGTGTGGAACGCTTCTGGTCGGCGAGTCGCACGCCGGTTGGAAAGCGGGCACAGGCGCGGTCAAGATCACGCCCGACCCGGCGATCTGGATGGCAGGCTACGGCGGTCGCGACCATGTCGCCGAGGGCGTCCTGCACGATCTCTGGTCGAAAGCCCTGGTGCTGGAAGATGGCCGCGGCGAGCGGGTCGTGCTCGTCACGCTCGATCTCTGCGGGATCGGCCGCGATGTGTCGGAAGCGATCTGCGCGGGCCTCAAGGCCCAGCAGGGGCTGGATCGCCGCCGCATCGCGATCAACTGCTCCCACACCCACACCGGTCCTGCAATCCGCAACAACCTCGTCTCGATGTACTTCTACGACGCCGATCAGGCGCGGGCCGTGGGCGAGTATACCGACCGTCTCGTCGGCCTCGTGCAGCAGTCGGTGGCCGAGGCGATCAAAACCCTCGCCCCGGCCGAGGTGCTGTTCGGCCAGGGGCAGACGACATTCGCCGTCAACCGCCGGGCTAATAAGGAAGACCAAGTCCCGAAACTGCGTGAAGAGGGCCTGCTGAAGGGACCAAACGACCACGCAGTGCCCGTACTGGCCGTGAAGGGAGCGGACGGCAAGTTCCGCGCGATCGTCTGTGGGTATGCCTGCCACGCGACGGTCCTGTCGTTCTACCAGTACTCGGGCGACTATCCTGGATTCACGCAACTCGCCCTCGAAAAGACCTACCCGGGTGCCCAGGCGATGTTCGTCGCCGGGTGCGGAGCCGACCAAAACCCGCTCCCGCGCCGCACGGTCGAACTGGCTGAGCAATATGGGCGGATGCTGGCGGAAGCGACCGAACAGGTCGTGCTGACGGGTCTCGCTCCCGTCGGCGACCGCGCCGAAAGCCTCTATGCCGAGGTGCCGCTGGCCTATGCCAAGGTCCCCACTCGGGCCGATTTGCTGGCCGAAGGGATGTCGACCGACCGGTACGTCGCGAACCGTGCCAAGCAGTTGCTCGCCCGGATTGATGCCGGGGAAGTCCTCGCTCCAACGTATCCCTACCCCGTCCAGGCCTGGTCGCTGGGCAAGGAAGTCGAGTGGGTGTTTCTGGGCGGCGAAGTTGTTGTCGATTACGCACTCCGGCTCAAAACCGAACTGAAGAGCGACCGCCTCTGGGTCTCGGGCTACAGCAACGACGTCATGGCCTACATCCCGTCGAAGCGGGTACTGGTCGAAGGCGGCTACGAAGGCGGCGGATCGATGACGATTTACGGTCTGCCGTCGATCTGGGGGGGTACGGTGGAAGAAACCGTTGTGGGCGGCACCCTGAACCT
Source organism: Planctomycetaceae bacterium (assembly GCA_027489895.1). GTDB lineage: Bacteria > Planctomycetota > Planctomycetia > Planctomycetales > Planctomycetaceae > JAIXZD01. The sequence continues at coordinate 6,608 of JAIXZD010000317.1, read as the reverse complement.
TACCCGCCAACTGCGGGGCGGGCAGTAGCCCCCGGTCTTGTCCTGGGACCGCCAGGTCTCCTATCGCGGCATTCCGTCGCGGCGGACGCAATCGGCGCTGAGTTCCCTCGCAACAGGCGTTAAACTGCTGAAACCGTCACATCCACGTGACCGCTTCCCTCATCAGCCGCCGTAGCCGTTCGAGACGTCCCATGACCGACGCCCTGCCCGCCACCTCGCACGCCGCCGCCAATAACGCCGCCAGCGACGCCGCCACCCACGCCCACCCGAACTATATGGGTGTCTTCTACGTGCTGTGCGGCCTCACCGCGCTGTCCGTCGTGGCCGATGTGCTCGGAGGTTCGCTGGGCAAGCTGACGATCGCCCTGGTCGTGCTCGCCGTCGCGTCGGCCAAGGCCCTCTTCGTGATGCTCTACTTCATGCATCTCCGCTACGAGGGAAAGTGGAAATACGCGCTGCTCGCCCCCACGGTCGTGCTGGCCGCAGGCATCATCGCCGCCCTCTCGGCCGAGTTCGGCGCGCACTACTACGAAATGCTCGCCTGGGCAGGCAACGGCGCGGAACTGACCAACCAGCCCGGCCACTAACCAGCCCCACAGGCGAGCCAACCCTGTCAGGGGTCGGTGGTTTTTGAATAACCACCAAGGCACGAATGCACCAGGAAAAGACAGATTCAAGGGTTGGTAAGCCAGACAACGCGATGTGGACCATTGCCGGGCGATTTGGAATGCCCCATGCATTCTGAATTGTCGCCGGGTTCATCGGCCTCTGCCTGTCCTGAACTGCATTTCCTTGGTGCCTTTGTGCCTTGGTGGTAAGCAAAGCCTCTCGCTCCCCGCGCCAGCCCGCACCCCGGTCGTTGTCGCCGGTGGGGGCAAATCGGTTATGCTCGCGGAACGTCCGTCCCCGCGTTTGCGAGCCGTCGACTCATGCCCCGCCGTGTCCCCGTCATCTCCTGCCTGACATCCTGCTATGGCCGGTTTGGTGCCGAGGTGGCCATCGGGAAGGTGCGCGACGCAGGACTGGAACATGTCGAGCTGCCCATCCGTACGGCCGGGTTTTCGTCGCGGGCCGGTGACCTGCCGCTCCTGACCGACGAATCCGGCCCCGCGCATGTGGAGCATGTTCGCCAGATTCTCGCGCGGGAAGGCGTCGCGATCGCCAGCATCAACGCGATTTCCGGGAACCCGCTCAAGCCCGACGTCGTGCGGATCATCCGCCGGAAGCTCGATCTCGCCGCGGCACTTGGCGTGCAACGTGTCATCATTGAAGCGGGCAGCCACGAATCGAGCGACGAACGGATGACGCTGCTCGCCCATCTGACCGAGATCGCCGAGCAGGCACACAAGCTCGGACAGATCGTCTGCTGCGAGACGCACCGCGGCGTCTGTGGCGATCATCGGTCCATGCTCGATCTGATGCGAGAAATCGAACACCCCGCGCTCCGGCTGAATTTCGATACCGCCAACATCCACTATTACAACGAAAATGCCGTCGGCGAGATCGCCCTGGCCAAGGTCTGTCAGTACGTGAAGGCGATCCACCTCAAGGACTCGCGGGGGCGGTTCGGTGACTGGCATTTCCCCGCACTGGGGCGCGGTGGTGCGGTCGACTTCGTCCGCGTGCTCGACATCCTGCGAAGCGTCCGCTTCGCCGGCCCGTACACGATCGAAATTGGCGGCATCGAAGGCGAAGGCGATCTGTCCCTCGACCAGTATCACGACCGCGTAAAAACCAGCGTCACCTACCTGCGGTCCCTCGGCTACTTCGAAGCCAGTTGACCGGGACAAACAGCACATCACGCGTCGGGTGATTCATCACCACCCAGTCTCCCCCACCTGCCCAGTTGCCGAATCTGACCTAGGTCCGATTCGTGGTTTGAGCTAGCTTCCCCGCCGCGTCAGGACCGGCTGGCACGGGGGTGAGCCCGGTGCGCCGTTTCCCGCCCGGTTTTACCTGTTGGACCTCATGGCCGCTGGCTCGACTCTTCCGCGTGTTCGCGACCCCATCACCTGGCTGGGAATGGGGCTGATCGCCCTCACCCGCCAGGTGGGTGAGTTCTCGCTGTTCGCATTCCAGGCGATGGGCTGGCTGCTCACCCGCCGACCAGGACGGACCGAACTCCTGTTGTGCATGGTGGAAGTGGCCGTCCAAAGCGTCGCCGTCGTCTCGCTCACCGGCGCGTTCATCGGCATGGTGATCGCCGTCCAGACATACGACCAGTTCCGCTTCATGCAGATGGAGACGCAACTGGGCGCGGCGGTCAATGTCTCGATCTTCAAGGAACTCGGGCCGGTCCTCGCGGCGATCATGCTTGCCGGGCGGATTGGCTGCGCCATGGCGGCCGAGATCGGCACCATGAAAATCACCGAACAGATCGACGCGCTGTGGGCGTTGGGGGCCAGCCCCATGCACTACCTCGTCGTCCCGCGATTTCTCGCCTGCGTGTTGATGACGCCGCTCCTGGTCCTGTTTGCCGATGCCGCCGGTGCGATCGGCGGCTGGTTCTTTGCCGTCCATGTCCTGGGCGTCAACGATGCCCATTACTGGAGCCATTGCCTGGGCTACATCACCACGTTTGATGTTCTGGGCGGCGTGTTCAAAAGCATCTTTTTTGGCGCCGCCATCGCCCTCAACGCCTGCTATCGCGGCTTTCATTGCGGAGCCGGGGCACAGGGCGTGGGGCAGGCCGCAACGGAAGCGTTTGTGCTCTCCTTCCTCGGCATCCTGGTGCTCGACTTTTTCCTGAGCACCTTCCTGAACGGCCTGAACGACATCCTCTATCGCTGAAACCAGTTCGCAGAAAACCGATCGCCGTCGTTGTAACTCAGACCTTGTCCCTTCCATACCAGGCCCCGCAGGTGTCACGGATGACTCCTCAGGAAGAACTTGCTGAACCGGCCTGGCCCGAGGGCTCGCCCCTCGCCACGGAACCGCCCGGCATGTCCAGCGCGGGCAAATCGCGGCATCGCCCCCCCGTGACCGACCCGGTCCTCGAGTTCCGTCACATCTCGCGCCGGTTCGGCTCGCAGGAGGTTCTCCGCGAAGTCTCGTTTCAGATTCAGCGGAACGAAACGATCGCCATCATTGGCGAAAGCGGATGCGGGAAAAGTGTCACCCTCAAGTTGATGATTGGGCTGATGCAGCCCAGTTCGGGAACCGTCTTTCTCGACGGCAAACCGCATCGCGAACGGACCGAAGACGAGTGGACCCGCGAACGTTTGCGATTCGGGTTTCTGTTTCAGGGGGCCGCTCTGTTCGACAGCCTCTCGGTCTACGAGAACGTCGCGTTCGGCCTCCGTCAGAACACCGATTGGGGTGAGGACGAAATTGCCGACGCTGTGAGCCAGCGGCTGCACGAGGTCGGACTGCCCCCCACGGCCGCTCGAAAAATGCCCTCGGAACTCTCGGGCGGAATGCGGAAACGGGTCGGCCTGGCCCGCGCCCTCGCCCTCGCCCCCGAGATCATGATGTACGACGAGCCAACCACCGGCCTCGACCCCATCATGAGCGATGTCATCAACGAACTGATCCTGCAGACACGCCAGAACCGCCCGCTCACCTCCATCGTCATCACGCACGACATGGTCACCGTCGGCCGCGTCGCCGACCGGGTCCTGATGTTCTACCCCCGCGCCCGCCTCAAACCCGATGAACCGCAGATCATTTTCGACGGCACGCCCCAGGAAGCCTTCACCTCGTCCGACCCCCGCGTCTACCAGTTCTGCCACGGCCAAGCCGGCGAGCGGATCCGCGAGATGACCGCCGCCTGAGATTCATCCGCCCCCTGGAACCGATTTACACGAGCGATCCCTTCGATCCCTCGCCCCATTGCCAAATCCAAACCCAACTTCCCAGCCGGTGACTTCATGTCCGACCAACAACTTGCCTTCCGCGTCGGCCTGTTTGTCCTTGTCTCCGCGGGAATCGCGGCCGGGTTGGCGTTCCGGTTCGGCGAACTCGATTTCCTCTGGGAGAAGGACTACGAGGTTGCCGTTTTCTTCACCACCGCGCCAGGCGTGGCGCCCGGTATCCCCGTCCGGAAAGCCGGTGTGCGGATTGGTAAAGTCGAGAAGATTTTCTTCGACGACGAACGCGGCGGCGTGACGGCCATCACCCGCATCAATCAGAAGTACCCGCTTCGCAAAGACACCGAGGTCCGCCTCGTCCGTGGTCTGCTGGGCGATGCCACGATCGAGTTCACCGCCGGCTCGGCCCGCGAGATGTTGCGGGCAGGGACCAAGCTCGAAGGCGTCTCCGCGGCCGACCCGATGGAGATCGTCGCCCGCATGGAGCAGCGCGTCGGGGAAACGCTCACCGCCTTTCAGGCCACCAGCCAGGAATGGCAGAAGGTCGCCAAAAACGTCAATGGCCTCGTCGAAACGAACCGGGGCAATCTCGATGTCGTCGTTGCCCGTGCGGCCGAGTCACTGCATCAGTTCACGCAGACGATGCAGTCGGCCAACCGCGTCCTCGGCGACCCGCAGAATGAAAAGAACCTGAAAGCGACGCTCGCCGCCCTTCCAGCGATGGTCGAAGACACCCGCCAGACGATTGCCGCCGTACGGTCGGCGGTCACGCAGGTCGACGACAACCTGGCCAACCTCAAAAACGTGACCGGTCCGCTCGCGCAGCGGAGCAACTCGGTCGTCACGAAGCTGGATAACTCGCTTGGTCATCTGGAGATGCTGCTGGCCGAGCTCAACCAGTTTGCCCGCGAGACCACCAAGGCCGACGGCACCCTCGCCATGTTCGCGCAAGACCCCGCGCTCTACCGCAACCTGAACGCCTCGGCCCTCGCACTCGAGCAGATCCTCAAAAACCTCGACCCGGCTGTTCGCGACCTCAAAATCTTCAGCGACAAAGTCGCCCGTCATCCGGAACTGATCGGAGTCGGCGGCGCATTCAAAACCAGCTCCGGCCTGAAGTAGGGTGCGGAGCGCTCGTCCCACTGCGGCACCGCCCCCAAAGAACGAAACCACCCCGAGGACGCAAGTCCCACGGGGTGGTGGCTGAGCAGGTGTGTGACCGCCGATCCGGATCGAAACGAGACCGATCCGGAACCGGGCGGCAACAACCAATCAGGTCCCGGCGCCTTCGGCCGTCGGAGCAACCACGTCGATGCAGTTCGCGAACGCACCGGCGGTCGCGGCGGCATCGCAGAAGTCTTCGATGTCGACGAACTGCGTACCAGGCGTCCCACCCGAGTGGCCCGACAGGCCCGAGAACTGGTAGCTGTTGTTGATCGACGAGAACGCGTCGGCGATGTCGGCCAGTTCGCCGATCACCTGGTCACGGATCGTCGACAGGCCGGCGATCAGGCCGATCACCAGCAGCGTGGCGATCAGAATCAATTCCGAGGAGATGACGAAACCGGTTTCGTCGCTCCACAGTTGGGCAAACAGTTTCATAGTGAGTCCTTATGTGATGTCGTCAGGTTGAGAGAGAGTCCGGCCGGGCTCACCACGAGCCAGCCGTTCAGGCAATCAGGCGGTGGAAATTACTCTTCATCCGACGTCGTGAGAGCGATGCACTGCGGCAGCGATCCGGCGGCAGCGCCCTGGTCGCTCACGCCACCAGCGGCTTCGCAGAAGTCGTTCTGGTCGGTGAAGGTCGTTCCCGCGACGGTGCTGGTGTGGCCGGTCGTTCCCGCCCACTGCATGTCCTGCTGGAGTTCCGAGACGGCGTCGGCGACGTCGCCCATTTCCTGAACAACCTGGTCGCGAATCGTCGCGAGGCCGGTCAGCAGCCCCATCACCAGAATCGCGGCGATGAGAATCAGTTCCGAGGAAATGACGAAGCCCGCTTCGTCACTCCACAGACGGAGCATCAATTTCATGGTGTCTCCTTCGAGAGCCTTGGTTTGAGAGTGTTTGTCCCGTGTGTTTAGATCACGCGCCGCAACCTCCGCCGGAGTCCGACGGAGAGTTTCCGCCTGGAAACAGATTCCTGGCGGGCGACACGTCGCTTGCGGTTGGCCAACCAATGCGACATCCACCCTCCATCGCACGCGGGATGCCATCTGCGCCGCGTGAACGGCAGAGGCGTCAGAATCGGACGATCAGTTGCGTCCGGAACAACACGTCATCGACCAACTGACCGGAAAAAGCCGTCAATTCGGGAGACTGTGTGTAAACGAAGAATCCGCTCGGACCGCCGAAATCAGCGGGAGCAGCGCCCAGTCACGCGGTCACGGCGTTCAAATCCTTGAACAGCGCCGCACCTGCGCGGGAACAGTGAGTTAGCGAAGTCAGGGGCGCATCCCGGAGTTCAACCCCGACCACGCACCATGCTGATGCTAACGGCCGTTGACATCGGGAACGATCACAACCGGTAGTCGAAGAGGCCCGAAAGACCAGCCTGGCGGTCGAGTAAAGCACTCGACCGCCAGGAGGCTGCGGTCCAACCGCCAGGAGACGATTTGTCCGATCGTGCCCGGAAGACACCGATCGGGGTCTCTCAATTTCCAGATTACGGCGCGTCTTCTTCGTCCGCGGCGATCGTGTTGATCTCGACGCACTGCGGTTCCTGCGTCGTCGACTGGTCGCCGTTCAGGCCCAGACCGTTCTGCTCGCAGAAGTCGCTCAGGTCGTTGAAGCCCGAACCGG
>JAIXZD010000005.1 GCA_027489895.1 Planctomycetaceae bacterium | reverse complement strand
ATTTTGAAGTCGCTGACGATCAGCAACTGATCGGCCTTCAGCGAATGCTTGCGGGGCAACGCGACTTTGCTGTTCCGCGTCGATGCGCAGCCCGCCACGCACAGACCCGTCAACAGGACGAGTCCGCAGAAGCGAAGCGCGGATTTCGCGGCCCAGCCGTTCATGACAGGGGCCTCCCGCGCTGGGCATTCTGTGCGGTTTTCGCGGCAACCCGCCGCGAGATCTCACGCCACCAGGCCCGCCAATCGGACGCGCCTGCTGTTCCGAGATAACGTTTCAGAAAATGGAGGCAGTCGGAATGGGTCAGTTGGCGGTGGCAGCGCGTGCTGACGGCGATTCGCGACAGATTCTGCACGCGCCGCGCCCGAGACAATTCCGACGAGCCAACCCACTGCGACCACCAGCCCGGCCGACGGCGGACCGCGTCGAGATCGAGCAGCCAGAGGTCTTTGTCCACCTGGTCCAAGGGAGAATCGCTCGCCACGAGCCAGTTGGCAAACTTGAGATCGCGATGGTCGTAGCCCGAGGCGTGCAGGTCCCGAACGGTGTCGGCCATCTGGTCGCGCCACGCGGAAAGCTGGTCACGCGTGGGCCGACTGTCGCCTTGAAGCGTCAGTCGCGTTTCCAGAGTGACCGTGTTGGGCAGCCCGGCCGTCAACAGATACTGACGTGTGGGGGCCAGTGGCCCGAAGCCATCCCGTTGGACGAGATAGGCCAGGGGTTCGGGCGTGGCGATCCCGCGTCGACGAAGTTCAAGACCCACCAGCCAGGCATGCCGCACGATTGGTGTCCGGAAGATGTCGGCCACGCGCGCCAGCCATGCCATTCTCAAAATGCGTTTGACGTACACGCCACCCAGAAGATTCAGATCGGCACCGGCCAGCTCCGAAACCTCGCGGCGGGTCGACTGTTTGCACCAGCGGATCCGACGCTGGTCGGCCCACTCATCGGGAGCATCCCGCCAGGCGAGCAGCGGTTCACGGTCCAGCCGTGCGAGGCCGCGGCATGCAGTCGTGCCGGTTTCCAGGTTCCGGACATGTCGATTCCCGCGACTCCAGGCGGCATCGGTGCGGAGTCGGCCGCGGACCAGTCCGGTTCGAAGCGCGGTTTCAATTCGCCGCCGCGCCTGAAGATCTTCGGCGTGGGTCGCGGGCCGTTCCTCGACGGGCAAGGACGCTCGGTAGGTTCGCCAGAACCGGCAGCGGTCCGCACGCGTCATGCGACCGGCGAAGAATCCTGCGAGTTCCGCGAGGTTGCGATCCCGGACGCTCAGGGGCAGGCCAAGCAACTGCTGAACGGCATGCAGATCGATCAGCCAGAGCACCCAGTCAGCCGGTCCAGATCCCGTAACCAGCAGATTGGCGGCATGCAGATCGGGGTGGAGAACGCCTGCCGCGTGCAGTCGTCCCGCGATCTCACCGAGTGATCGCGCCAGCCAGTGTCGGAACTCGACCTGCCGAGCCGCGGGCAACTGCCAGGCGGAGTCGGTCACATACTCGTCGAGTGGCCGGTTTTTCGGAATCTCCGGGGTGGCGAGGTAGGAATCGCCGACGAACTCGATGCCGAATCGCGTGACGTTGGTTTCCCCCAGCAAGGCGGGAGAAATCGTCGGCAGACCCAGTTCGGCAATCACCAGGGCTGCGTCGCGTTCGAGGCGTGCCCGCGAACCCCGCAGCCAGTTGGCAACCCAGTCCCGCCAGGAGGGCGAGGAAAACCGCTTGAGATAGACGGTCACTTCATGCGGTCGAGCCAGCCGGTAAACGGTTCGGTGCGGCCCCTGTTTGACAATGGACAGCCAACCCGCCTTCCGCCAGTCCTCCCAGGGCAGGTCGCCAGCAGCGAGAAGCGACTCGCCCAGCTCGGGGTCGTGAATCGTCCAGTGGATTCCGGGCCGAGAGGAAGCATCCGGCGTGAGCGAAGCGTCCGCGTGGTCGATCCGCAGCGTCGGAAGCGGCACGATGGCGGGGGCTGGCTCGCCCCGCTTCGTTGGGCCGGCATAGCGCGACGTGGTGGATCGGACGGACATCAGGCCTCCCTGCCTGACGAAGTGATTTCAACCTGGGCGACCGAGCGGGGTTAATTGGCCAGAGTCACCAATCCCATTCAATCTCCGCGAACCCCCGAAGTGTCGCAGAAAGAGCCGGTGCGGAGCAAGACAGGCTTTCCCGCCGGAACTGCTTTCACATTGAGGAGTTGTGGCGATTCGCCCATTTCCGGTCCGTCGGAAGGGCTCGCGGGTCGCGTGGACCTATTCGATTCCGAGGATCGGCTCACCCGGAGCAGGCGTCCGCTGGGGGGCAACCGGCTTGAGCACCTTTTCAATCACCCGAGCGCCACCTGACGGTCGAGCGGGCTCCCGAATCTGGTCTTCCGCGGTTTCCGGCACTCGGTCCGCCTCGATTCGGCCCGCTCCCAGCCGACCATGCTGACTGGCCCGGAACGATCGCCCCGGCGCACCCGGTTCGCGAATCACAACGGGACCTTCGCCGTCTTCCACGTGGGCTGGCGTGGTCCGTTTCGGTCGAGCCGATTCGGCGGGCGTCTCCCATTCCTGACCGACCGAAGTCTGGCCCCGGGCCGGGGGCGTCGCTGCGTCCGTCGATCGCGTCGCTTCCGGCCGCTGGGCGGGAACTCGAATGGTCACACCTTCGGGAAGATCGTTCGGTGACCGCAGCACATCACGATTCAGCTCATACAGCTCTCGGAACCGCCCCTGGTTGCCCAGGAACCGTCCGGCCAGCCCGCTCAGCGTATCGCCGGCCTTGGTGACATAGGTCTGACCAGCCGAATGGCCCGGTGTCCGCACGGCATCGGCCGGCAGCTTGATCTCGTCCTCTTCGTCGGAGAGCGGGTCGCCCAGGGGCAGGCCATTCGAAACGGGCCGACCCGTCACACCCGGGCCGACTTGCCAGGCACGATTGTGATCGGGAACCTGAGGGCTGGTCTGAGCCACGGGATTCGGCGCGGAACCGTTCCGATTCGCCAGGACTTTGAACTGGTCCTGGGCGTCGGCATTCGACAGAAACGACGGCACTTCGTAGGCGGGGCCTTCGGTTGCTGCTGGCTTGGCCGGGGCGGGTTCGTTCGCCTCGTTGGCGTCGACGAACTCCTCCGGGCCCATCATGTAGGGGCCATTGCTTTTGGAGGCGATCTGCTGATCGATCTCTGCCGCATTTTCCAGCGCGGGAGGGGCGGTGGGACTGCTGTCGCGGCGGAAGAACAGTGCCCCGACGACACCCACCAGCAGCACGCCCAGTGCAAACCCGACTTTGAGATCGCGCGGCATCTTCGCACCCCGGCCCGAAACGTGAATCAGTCCCAAACCCTCTGTGTCAGAAGTCACTGGCAAACTATGCCGTCTGAAAAACGAAACGTCGGAGAAACCCCATCAGAGTCGGCTTGAACGGACCAGTTCAGAATTCGACCGTAACGGTCGTAACGACTGCAGAATCTGCGGGCCAGGCGGCTCCCCGTCCTCTGCAGGTCCCGCCCCGCCCCCGTAGCGGAACGCGTGAGGGTTCCAACCCGACCGTCGCGTATGCATTCGTCGTGTGTGCAACCTGTGGCGAGCCGACCCTGTCAGAGGTCGGTGGAATCGAGCGCCTCGATCAAGAGGTGGTGCATCGACGTAGACGTCGACCAGGAAGCGCAAGCCCTTTCCCGCGAGCGCAGGTTTCCCCGGACCCCGGACAGGGTCTGCTCGCCTCCCGCCCCCCCCCCCCGCAAAAGGAACGAAAACCTTTCACCGACAGGGCCCATGTCCCACCCTTGATCTGCCTTTCCTTGGTGCCTTGGTGGTCAATAAAACGCTCCATCGCGCAACATGCACTGCTTAATCAGGGTTGTTGAAAATCGCTCTGGACGCGTTGGCCCGTTTCTGAGAGCGTCCCGCCCTCTCTCCAGAAGTCTCCCCATTCCAACTCGTTGACCCACCGCGACCGTGTCGCGCCGCCTTCGTGCGCGCCACTTGCCGGTGCCGTCGTCGTCCCACCCCGTCCCCCCGCAACTCCCAGGTGCGTGATGCGCTGGAACACCGGCCTTGTTCTCTGTCTGTCCCTGCTCTGTCTGCCCGGGTGTGGGCTGTTTCAGATGGGACAGGATGTCACCAAGGCGAGCTGGAAGCAGTTCCGCCCCAAAACGCGGGACTACGCCGACCCGATCAACGACCCCAACTCGAAGGACTACCAGGACGAATGGTCGACCGTCGGTTCGGAAGGGCGCGGCGATCAATCCTTCGACAAGGAATCAGACGGGCTGACCAAGTGGATCAGCAGTCCCAAGGCCCGCGCCATCGAGCGAAACCTGGGCGTCGAGTAAAGGGGCGAGCCGCGCTTCGTCTGGTGCGAAGGTCTTGTTCACCACGAAGGCACGAAGGCACCAAGAAAAGGCAGGTCTAGCGTCATTCAAAAGTCCGTTGGACGAGAGCGAATCTGAGGCGAGCCGACCCTGTGAGGGGGCGGTGGAATCGTACGCTGCCGTGAATGAGTGATGCGGAGAACTGTTGCTGATATGCCGTCGGCGTCGGCGGGGAAGCACAAGTCCCTCCCCCCGACGTTTTCGCCGACATGCTTACTTCGCGCTCCTGATTTGCCTTTCCTTGGTGCCTTTGTGCCTTGGTGGTCAATAAAAACCTCCATTGACCGCCACGCCGGGAATCACGTACCAACCCGCTGGCTCTTTTCGTGACGGACCAGGGGTTCATGCTGACGCTGTTCGACCGCTACCTGATTCAGCGCTATCTGCACGTGTTCGGCATTTCGTTCACGGCGCTGTTTGGCCTGTTCGTCATTTTCCACGCGTTCACGAACTCGGACGAGTTCTTCGACGGCGCGGGAGACCGGGGCACGACGGCCATTCTTAAAGACATGGCCATCTTCTATCTGTACCGGATCAGCCAGTTCTTCGACATGCTCGGCGGCACCGTGGCCGTCATCGCGGCGATGGTGGCCTTTTCGCTGGTCCTGCGGAACGGGGAACTCAACCCGATTCTTTCGGCCGGGATCAACTCGTATCGCCTCGTCCGGCCAATCATGATCGGCACGGTGTTCGTCAACTCGTTCCTGGTGATCAACCAGGAATTCATCATCCCCGAGATCGCGACCGAGTTGCAGCTGGAACCGGGAAGGCACCGGCGCGTGACGGAAGATGTCGAGCCGGTGTACGACTTTGCCTCGCAGATTCTCGTCTCGGGCCAGCGGCTCGACCTGAAAGAACAGCGGATTGAAGACGCCGAATTCGTCCTGCCCGCGGGCAAGGTGACCCATGAGCTGACCAGTCTCAAGGCGACTCAGGCCGAGTTTGTCCGCGCGGCGAAAGATGGACGGAACGGCTGGCTCCTTAAGGGGGTGAAGACGCCCTTCGAAAAACTCCGGCTGACTGATGAAGGCCAGAACTACGTGCTCCGGGGCGATTCTCCGGACGAACTGTTCGTCGCGACGGACGTCAGCTTTGACCGCGTCTACAAAAAGGACAAGAACTTTGGATTCCTGTCGACGCGGGAGCTGGTCCGGCGACTGCGCAACCCGTCGTTCAGCGATGTCTCGATCATGAAGCAGTCGCTGTTTCTGCACACGCGGATCACGCAGCCAATTCTCAACATTCTCGTGGTGCTAGTCGGTGTACCGCTCGTCTGCCGCAAGGAAAGCCGCAGTCTGATCGCGAATCTGGCCTATTGTGCCGTGGCGATGGGCGTGGTGTTCGGCATTGGCCAGGCGTTTCAGTATGCGGGCGCCGCGCGACTGATCCCGGTCGACCTGGCCGCGTGGGGCCCGGTGCTCATCGCGGGTGGGCTGGCGGCATGGTTCTCCGGCAGCATGCGGACGTAATGGCGCGGTGCAAGACGCAAGGCGCGTTTGCACTCCGAGGCGAGCCGACCCTGTGAGGGGTCGGTGGAATCCGCCCGACTGCTTCAGAGGCCTGTATCACCAATAACTGGTGCCAGCAGTGTTTCTCGGCCCTGCGCCGCCTGTTCCACCGACCCCTGACAGGGTCGGCTCGCCTGGCACATCGGTTGGCGATCGCACCGTGATCGTGTCGATCAGACTGCTGGAGCTGGTTCCGCGGTCGGAGCCGGAGCCTGGTTCTTGAACCCGAGGAAGAAGATGACGCAGGTGACCAGCGCCATGATCGCCGGAATGCCCCAGATGATCGGCCACTGTGCCTGACGTGCCGAAACCCACTCGGGCCGGTCAATCTGCTTGTCGCCGTTTCGGTCGACGCCAGGCAGCACGCGGGCCAACTCGGCCCCGCTCACGGTCGTCTTCGGCTTGTCGCCGCCCCCTTCGGAGATCGATTCCGGCAACTGCGACAGCGGCAGCGTTGCGGTCGCCTTCAGCCCCAGTTCTTTCGCGAAGCCCTCTTTTCCCTCGGCGTCCCAGTTAGGAAGCGGGATCGACTGCTCGGCGGATTTCCCGTCAGGCTGAGTGATCGTCGCGGTCACGGGATGCTTCGTCTGATAGGCCCCCACGATTTTTCCGCCCGCGATGCTTCCCAGATACATCCCCAGGCCGAGCGTGACGAACGCGAGGAAACTCTGGGCGGCCGCCCGCTGTGACCCAGAGACCCGGTTGTCGACGTAGATCTGACTGGCGACGAAGAAGAAGTCGTAGCAGACGCCATGGAGAATCAACCCGACTACGACCAGCGGGAACGACAGCGACCCGAAGCAGGCATAGCGGGCGACCCAGGCAAACATGCCAATCAGCAGCATGTTCTTCACGCCCAGGCGGGTGATAAAGAACGGCATGGCGGCCATGAAGCCGACTTCGGACATCTGGCCGATTGTCTGCAGTGCCGCCGGGGCCGGGGCCTCGATCTCACCCAGGAATCCACCCGCGAAGGCGTAGTACATCGACAGCGGGATGCAGATCAGGAACGAGACCACGGTGAACAGCAGGAAGTTCGGGTCCTGCAGCAACGTGCCGATGCCCTGCCCACCCACCTTCGTTTCGACCGCGGCCTGCTTCCCGCGCGGCGGCGTGTGAGGCAGCGTGAAGGCAAACACGCCCAGAACGGCCGAGAAACCGCTGGCCAGCTTCAAAATTGCATTCGTCTTGTCGTTGACCGCATAGGCGACGATGAACCCGGCCGCGATCCAGCCAAACGTCCCCAGCACGCGAATTCCGGGGAACTCTTTCTCGGGATTGGTGATGTTCGCAAAGCTGATCGAATTTGTGAGTGCCAGCGTCGGCATGTAGCAAAGCGAGTAGACGATCATCGCCGTGAACAGCGTGTCGAACGTGGTGACGGTCGAGGCGTACCACATCACCACGGCCCCCAGCAGGTGGAGCACGGCGATCAGCTTTTCCGTAGCAAACAGTCGGTCGGCGAGGAAGCCCATGAACAGCGGCGAGATCATCGCCGCGATGGCTGTCGTCGAGTAAATCGCGCCGATTTCACCGCCGCCGAACTTCAGCGTCTCCGCGCAGTACTTGCCCATCGGCACGGCCCAGACGCCCCAGATGGCGTACTGCAGGAACATCATGACCGAAAGCTTGCAACGGAGAACTGGATCCATGAGGGACGACTCGCATGGGAAAAGGCGTGAACAGAGCGTCGAGAGACGATCGGGGCGCGGACTGTCGTGACGACGAATCGGGATCGGTTCCAAGCCCGTGGGCTGGGATCAATCCCGATTGATCGAAGAGAAGATCATGCCGAGGGAACCCGGAAGGAACAAGGATTCCGCGGGGACTGATGCAGAAGTTGGCCGGAACTGGGGCCGAAAATGCGGTCGGGGGCTCTGTTTCGCGCTGTCCAAATCGGGATGCGCTGATATTCTATGGAGAATTGGAGAAGCTTCAGGCCACTCCGCTCGCGGTCTGGAGCGACGATTTTCGAGGGGTGTTGACAGGTCCAGTTCCGCTCACCGTTCACCCGCCCGTTCGTGGAGCCAGTCGGTTCCATCCCGGGCGGTCGAACACCAGGATTCCGGGAGACTTCGCATGAGTGAACAGAATGCCGCTTTGGCCCAGGGCGGCTCGCGCCGCGATTTCCTCAAATCGTCTTCGGCCGCGGCCGTTGGCGCGGGACTGGCTTCGCTGGCGACTTTGCCCGGTGCCTATGCCGCCGCAGATGACACGATCAAGGTCGGGCTGGTCGGTTGTGGTGGACGTGGTTCGGGAGCCGCTGTTCAGGCGCTGAAGACGAAGGGCAACGTCAAGCTGGTCGCCATGGGCGATGCGTTCGCCGATCGTCTTGAAGGCAGCCTGGGTTCGATCCGCAAGCAGTTCGAAGGTCAGCCGGATCGCGTCGCCGTCGACAGCGACCACAAGTTTGTGGGCTTCGACGCCTACCAGAAGGTGATCGCCTCGGGAGTTGACCTCGTCATTCTGGCGACGCCCCCCGGTTTCCGACCGATCCACTTCGAAGCGGCCGTGAAGGCTGGCAAGCACGTCTTCATGGAGAAGCCCGTGGCCGTCGATGGTCCTGGCGTCCGGATGGTCGTGGCTGCGGCGGAAGAAGCGAAGGCCAAGAACCTCGCCGTCGGTGTGGGCCTGCAGCGTCACCACCAGTTCCAGTACATCGAAACGATCAAGCGGCTCAAGGATGGCGCGATTGGCGACATTCACACCGCCCGTGCTTACTGGAACATGGGCGAACTGTGGGTGAAAGCCCGTCAGCCCGGCATGACCGAAATGGAATACCAGATGCGCAACTGGTACCACTTCAACTGGCTCTGCGGCGACCACATCGTCGAGCAGCACATTCACAACCTCGACGTCATCAACTGGGTGAAAGACGCTTACCCGGTGCGTGCCTGGGGGATGGGTTGCCAGGCCGTCCGTAAGGGCAAGGAATTCGGCGAGATCTACGACCATCACGCCGTCGAGTTCGAATACGCCGACGGAACGCGGATGTTCAGCCAGTGCCGTCAGATTCCCGGCTGCTGGAACAGCGTCAGCGAGCATGTTCGCGGGACGCATGGGGAAGCCGACATTTCGGGCAACCGGATCGACGGCAAAGATGGCAAGTGGAAGTACAAAGGTGAAACGCCCGACCCCTACCAGCAGGAGCACGACGACCTGTTCGCGAGCATTCGCGAAGGGAAGCCGCTCAACGAAGGTCTGATGGGCGCGTACAGCACCATGACCTCGATCATGGGCCGGATGGCGACCTACAGCGGTAAGGAAGTCACCTGGGAAAAGGCGCTCAACTCGCAGTTGAGCCTGATGCCCAAGGACTTCGACTTCAAGGCCAACCCGCCGGTGATGCCTGGCCCGGATGGGGTCTACCCTGTCGCCGTTCCCGGATTCGCGACCGCCCTGTAGTACCGGGTTTGTGAATGTCGGGCAGTACTGATCGTTCCGCTCCCCCGCCGACAGGTCGTCGTCGGGGGAGTTTTTGTTTTCCCGATGTTTCTGTTTCTGTTTTTGTTTCCTGAGACACCTTCCAGGCATGTCCCCTTCCGTCGCGATTCCGTTCGTCTGCCCGGCCTGTGGTCGACCTCTGTCGAAGCCGGGGACGGGGTCTCTGGAATGCGTCTGCGGTCTCACCGCTCCGGTGGTGGACGGCATTCCGCGGTTTGTCGCCTCGCAGCATCTGGAAAGTTTTGCCCGGCAATGGAACCGGTTCGAGGTGGCCCACGACGACGAAGACCGGGCCACGTTCACCGCCAAGACCGGGCAACCGCTCGCGTCGCTCGCAGGTCGAAAGGTGTTGGACGCCGGTTGCGGAGGCGGTCGCTACAGCAAAGTCGCGGGTGAGGCCGGGGCGACGGTGATTGGTGCCGATCACTCGACGGCGGTCAATCGCGCCAGTCGCCTGTGTGCCCACCTGCCGAGCGTGTCGTTCGTTCAGGCCGACCTCAAACACCTTCCGCTGCCAAAGGCGGAGTTCGATCTGGTCTTCTCGATTGGCGTGATGCATCACGATGTCCAGACGCGGGCCGTGTTCGATGCGGTGGCGAAGCATGTCAAACCGGGCGGCCAGTATGCCGTCTGGCTCTACCGGAAGAACCAGGCCTGGCAAGAGGCGCTGAACGATGCGGCCCGCCGCATCACTACCCGCACTCCGCACGAGCGACTGGAAGAGTGGTGTCGATGGGGAGCCTGGCTGGGTGGCATCCCCGTCGTCAACCAGACGCTCAACAAGGTCCTCAACTTCAGCGCCCATGCCGATCCTGAAAACCGCCTCTGCGATACGTTCGACTGGTACGCCCCCGAGTATCAGCACCATCACACGACCGAAGAACTGCTCGAGTGGTACCACGAGGCCGGGTTCGTCGACTGCCGTGTCCTGCCGCCGGAGAAGACCGGCCGCTTCTACCGCGCGGTCTACAACTGGGATTTGCTGATTGGCAGCGGTGTGAACATTGTCGGCACCCGCGCGGGCTGAGGCGCGAGAGGGCGGAATCGGTGGTGATTGGCGCGGGAACTGCGAGATAGCGTGGTGACCACCCCAAACGCCGCGATTGCGGTGACAAATCGCCACAATTGCTCTGCCGAGGCCAAAAACCATGTTGCCGAAACACCACGTCAGACTCGTCCGTGTGCTTTCGCTGGGACTCGTGGCGGCCTTCGGTCTCGACTGGGCCGCCCAGGTCGCACAGGCCGACAACTGGATGTTCCGCCGCTCTTGGTATACGCACACCCCCGAGCAGGGCGGCACCGCAGGACCGGTCAGTAGTCGCACTGGCTATCGCGAGGCGTTCGCCGGAAATCATCCGCGGGGAGCGATCCGCGGTGGCTACCGCTGGAACCACATCCAGATGGGCTCCGGCCCCAACGTGGACCATACGGTCATCCGCGAAAACTTCTTCGACCTGAACTACTAAGGTCGCCGCCTATCACCTCGTAGCGGAAGCCGTCAGGCTTCCCCCGACGTCGCCCGCAGTTGGTTCCGCGCCTCACGACTCACCCGACTTCCAGACATGTTCCTGCCGCAGGCCCATGCCGACTTCCACCCCAGGCCAGTTCGACGTGTTCGCCCACTGCCCGCGCGAGGGGTCAGACTGCTCGCTTGCCAGAAACTGCAACTGGTCGGCTGAACTCCAGACGTCGACCAGTTCGTCGTCTCCGTCATCCCAGCCCAAGAGGCGTTGAATCCCTCGCCAGAACACCAGCATCGCCCACAACGTCGCCAACAGCCAAACCACCACAAGCGGCAGGGCTGGTCCGAAGAAGGAAAGCAGGCTTTCAAACGGCGGCAGAACAGTCTGGCCAAACAGCAGCACCAGGACCGTGGCCAGGCTGAGATAAGGGCCAAACGGCAATTCCCGCTGGCCCGACAGGAGCCATTGGACGAACGCCACACCCGCCGCGCACATCGGGGCCAGTACGAAGACCGCGATGGCCGGTTGCCAGCCAATCGCCGCGCCGATCATCGCCATCAGCGTCACATCGCCAAACCCCATCGCTTCCCGGCCGAGTGCCCGGAACCCCACCCACCGCACACCCCAGATCGCACCCCCACCCACGACCAGCCCGGCCAGCGCCACGGCCAGCCCATGCCAATGCGGAAACTCCGTGGCCCAGGCCGGTGTCCCGCGGAGTGATCCCAGCCACGCGAGGTGCTGCGGCGGAGACCCATCGGGCGACATCGTCCACGCGACGATCTCCATGATCGTCAGTCCCCGCGGGTCCTGGTACCAGACCGGCACGATCGCCATGCACCCCGTGAGCAACTGCCCGGCCACCGCCCAGATTCCGCCCGGCAGCGTGATCGCATCGGGAATGATCTTGTGGTCGAGGTCGATAAACGTGGCCGCCACGAGAAAGACCAGCAACCCCGCATGAAACAGATACCGGACATGGAGCAGCCACGTCGCATTCGCGCTCGCCGTCGCCGACGCCAGCGGCCCGCCCACGTGATACGTGCTGCTCGCCAGCAGCGGGTTGGCCGACCACTCGGGCACCTCACACAGATACAGCCCCGCGAACAACAGCGCCGTGAGGAGTTCGACCAGCAGGTACCGCCTGCGCGCCCGCAGCGGCACGTCGCGCACTCCCCACCACCCCACGATTGGCAGGGCGCGCCAGCCCGCGAGCGTACGGTCGGACCCGCCCCTCGGAACCCACGGTTTCGCCGCCGCGCGATACGATGCTCCCACCTCTTCAATTTCGGGCCAGCGTTCCAGGCAGCGATGCAGCCAGCGGGCGATCAACCCGCCCACCAGGAAACAAGTCATGACACGCAGACAGTAGCCAAACGTCACGATCGGTCCCCCGCGGCGCTTGCGGATGTTCGCGACGCGATCGCCTCCCTCAGCGGCGGCAGCAACTGCTCGAGCAATCCGTCGGGAGTCCGTGTCTCCACGTCGCAGACGAGACTGGCGCAGTCCGCATACAAGGGCTGACGACGGGCCAGCAGGTCCCGTACTTCCTGAAGTCCACCGCCCGCCAGTTGCGGCCGGCGCTCGGCAGTCGTCGCGTCGCCCGAGATGCGTGCATAGAGGGTTTCGGCAGACGCCTGCAACCAGACGACCGGGCCGGCAGACTTCATCTCCGCCCGTGTCTGGGCATTCAAGACGGCCCCACCCCCGGCCGCGAGCACCAGACGGTCCCGTCCCAGCAGTTCCTGCATCAGGTCCCGTTCACGGGCCCGGAACCCGGCTTCGCCTTCGGCCGTAAAAATCTCGCGAATCGTGGTTCCCGCACGGCGTTCAAGTTCCACATCGGCATCGAGCCAGTCCCACTCGAGCGCAGCCGCGAGCCGCGGAGCCAGGGTCGACTTGCCACAGCCCCGGTAGCCGATCAACGTGATGACCATTCCACACCGTTTCATCGCGTTGAATCCGCCACCGTCGAATGAATTTCTGGTCGAGACCAAACCCGTCGGGACGGGCGTGACGCGGTTCAAGGAGTCTGCCCTGCGTCACCCTCGCTGCCCCAGCGATTCATCAGGCGATGCTCGACCCCCAGATGATCGCAAATTCGCCCGACGACAAAGTCGACCAGGTCATGAATCGTGGTGGGATTGTGATAAAACCCGGGCATCGCCGGAAGGACCACGGCCCCGGCATCAACCAGTCGCTTCATATTTTCAAGTTGGATGCTACCCAGCGGCGTTTCGCGCGGCACGACAATCAGCTTCCGCCGTTCCTTCAGATGGACATCCGCTGCCCGCTGGATCAGATTCTCCGACATTCCGTGCGCGATCCCGGCCAGCGTCCCCATCGAGCACGGACAGATCACCATGCCATCGGTCAGGAACGACCCGCTGGCGATTCCCGCCATGAAGTCGGTGTGGTGGTGGTAAGTCACCTTGCCCCGAACCGCCTCGCTGAGAATCGAACTGTTGTCAAACACGAAGCCGGTGGGGGCATTCGCGCGGAGCATCCGCAGCGTAGAGTCCTCGCGACCGCCATCCGGGGGGATCAGGGAGTCGAGATCGAACTTTTGCAGGCTGATTTTCAGCCCGAGCTCTTTGTCGAACACCAGCGTGGCCGCGGGGGAAATCGTCAGTTGGACATTCCGACCGGCGGCCAGCAACACCTCCAGCAACCGCACGGCATAAATCGCCCCGCTCGCTCCCGTGATTGCCAGAACCAGATCTCGCTGACCGCGTCGCATACTCGATTCCCTGTTCTCGACGCGCCCGACGGAATGAGCCGGACGAAGTCTCTCTAATAGGTCTGCTACTCGGGCTTGTGCCCAATGTAGAGCGAGGCGATACCGAACGTCAGAGGGTGGCAGGTCACCCGGACCAGACCGCACTCTTCCAGAATCGCAACCAGCTCCCGTCCATACGGAAACTGCGACACCGATTCTGGCAGGTAGTTGTAGGCCTGCTGTGAGTTTCTCGCCAAAATCTGCCCCAGCAGCGGAAGCACGTTTCGGAAGTACCAGCCATAGGCCCACCGCAACAGCGGGTTGCCCGGTAGCGAAAACTCGAGGATGACCACGCGTCCCCCCGGCTGGCAGACGCGCAGCATCTCCCGCACACCGGCCCGGGTATCGGCCACGTTTCGCAGGCCAAATGCCACCGAAACAATCTGAAACAAATCACTTGCGAACGGCAGGGCCTGCGTATCCGCCTGGAGAAACACGAACGGAGCCCGGTCGGCTTCCGCAGGCCGCTGCGACCGGGTTTTGATATCGGCAAACCGCAGCATCGGCTGCGTGAAGTCGCTGCCAATCACGGTGACGCCATCACCCGTCCGGCCCCGATACGCCATGGCCAGGTCGCCCGTCCCTGAGCAGACATCGAGAATCGGGGCATTCCCTTTGGGCGCCGCTTTGCGAACGGTGTACCACCGCCAGTAGTAGTCGACCCCACCCGACAGAAAGTGATTCATGAAGTCATAGCGCGGGGCGATCTGCCCGAACATGTCCCGCACCCGCGCTCCGGTCTTGTCGACCGCGGCCTGAGACTCTGCCCGGTTCGGATCCTCTTCGGTCACCACTGCCATGACATCCTCATTCCAACCAATCCTGCCGCGCCGCAATTGATCCGATTCGCAACACCACTGATTTTAAAACCGCAGACCCGCCCTGCCTGTCACGAACGCGGGCCTGGTCAACGGATCGACAGCCGCTGCACCTGCGCCCAATCGACATCAATCCCCAGGCCAGGCCGGTCGGTGATCGTGACGACCGGCCCGCGAATGTCAATCGGATTGGTGACGATCCGCTGCTCATGATACACCGGGCCCAGCATATCGCCCGGATAGCGTTCCACCTGCAAATTTGGCAGCGCCACGCACAGCTGCGCCATCGCCGCCGTCGCAATGTCCCATTCGAGGTTCGAGCCGATGCTGCACGCGACATGGTGCCGACCGGCGTACTCGACCAGCTCCTTGCACTTGCGAATTCCGCCCTGTTTGCCGGGATACACGCTGATCAGATCACACGCCTTCCGGCGAACCAGTTCTTTCGCGTGAATCAGGTCGAAGCACATGTCGTCCGCCATGATGGGCGGTGTGACGGCAGCCCGCACCGCCTTGAGGGCCGAGTAGTCGCCATCGGGCGTGGGCTGCTCGACCAGCGCCAACCGGCTCTCCTCCAGTTCCCGAATGCACCAAATGGCGGTGGACACGTTCCAGCCGCAATTCGCGTCGATGGTCAACTGCCGATCCGGGCCAATCACCTCCCGCACGGCCCGCACGCGAGCGACGTCGTCCGCGGGCAGGCCGCCCACTTTCACCTTGATCGTGTCGAACCCTTCTTCGACCAGCTCCCCGGCCCGCCGCCTCGCCCGTTCCAGATCGTACGCCCCCATCGAAAATCGGCACCGCACCGCCAAGCTGCGACAAGCTCCGCCCAGCAGCTCATAAACGGGACGTCCCCGCTCTTTCCCGACCACGTCCCAGCAGGCCATCTCGATGGCCGACTTTGCGAACCAGTTGTGGGCACAGGCGCGGTCCATCACGGAATCGATTTCGGCGAAGTTTTCCGGGTCGCGACCGATCAGCAGCGGGGCCAGCACGTGGTCGATCACCGCCTTCGTGCCCCAGACCGATTCCCCGCTCCAGCGTGGCATGACCGTTGCTTCGCCCGCCCCCTCGACCCCCGTATCGGTCGTCAGTCGGACGACGACATACCGCGAGACCTCATGCTTGCCCAAAGCCGAGATCATCCGCTTTTCAGCGACGATCGGAATCTCGACCATGAACGTCTCGATGCGTGCAATCTTCATCGTGGTGCCATCTCCGGTGCCTGAAGTCTGGTCGTCCAAATCAGACCAGTCGAGCGCCCCCGCATTTGACCGGAGAACACTCCGAGAGTCCACCACCTGCCAGCCAGCGGCTGCGATTCGCCACGTCGCGAAATCCCGGAATGGGAGCCGGAAGCGTCAGCGCCCGGAGGTCGCACCAACTCCCGTCAGTATCTTCACCCCAAACCACCAGACGTCAGCGCATCCACCATCGGTTGACGTTCCCTCGCCGAGCAGCGAATCTCACACGCACAGCTCCCAACTCCCCCGAGGCCAGCATGAGTGCAGACACCACACCGGAAGCCTCGACCGACGAGGGCCCCTGGTACAAGGACGGACTCAAATTCAAATGCTCGCAGTGTGGTAACTGCTGCAGCGGCTTCGAGGGCTTCGTCTGGCTGAATCAGACGGAGATCAAGGAGATCGCGGAGTTTGTCGGCAAGGGGATCGGCGAGTTCAAACTCGATCACACCAAGACCGTCGGCCGCCGAATCAGCCTGACCGAGTTCAAGAACGGCGACTGCACGTTCTTCGATGGGGCAACCCGTGGCTGCAAAATCTACCCGGTCCGTCCTCGCCAGTGTCGGACATGGCCGTTCTGGAATTCGAATCTGGAAAGCCCCGAAGCATGGGCCGAGGCGAAGCAGACCTGCCCCGGTATGGATAAGGGCAGCTTCGTCCCGCTGGCCGAGATCGAGCGCCAGGCCGCGATCATCAACGTCTGACAGGCGACGAATTCCTCTTGAGGCTGAGAGTTTTTGGTAACCCGAAGCGTCAGCGAGGGACCCCGCTCTCCGCGCCGGGAAAGATTTCCCCGGAACCCGCGCTTGGTCTGTAACTGATCCGTCGGGCTACAAAGGATGATGCGCTCTCGCTCAGGCCTTCCGCCTCGGCAGCACATGCCCCAGGCCCCCATCCACGCCAATCACCTGTCCGGTGATCCAGTCGTTCTCGGGAGTGATCAGCCATTCCGCCAGCGATGCAATCTGCTCCGGCTCGCCGAACCGCCCCAACGCATGCAGATCCAGCGAACTGGCCGCGGCGGCCGGCTGCTGCCAGATGCGACTGGTCATCTTCGATTTCACCAGCCCCGGACTGATCACGTTGAACCGGATGTTCCGCGGGGCATACGTCGACGCTGCGGAACGCGCCAATCCGATCACGCCGGCCTTCGCAGCAGCGATCGCCTCGTGGTTCATGATCCCCACCTCCGCGGCGGCCGAGGCGAACAGCACCACCGAGCCTCCCCGCTCACGCAGCACGCTGGCGGCTGCTTTGACCACGCGAAACGACGACGACAGATTGACCTCGATCGTCTCCTGAAACTCCTCGTCGCTGGTCAGATGCGCTGCCTTGAGCAGGACGGACCCCACGCAGTTCACCAGTGAACTAAGTCCCCCCAGGCGATCATTCGCCACGTTCACCGCGTCAATCACACCGGCACTCGTGGCGAGGTCCACCACGGACCATCCCGCGGAAAGCTCGTTCGCGAGCTGCTCCAGTCGCCCGGCATCCCGGCCCAGCAGCCACACAGGGCGACCCCGCTGCGTGAGACGCCGCGCCAGCGCTTCGCCCACAGACCCCGTCGCCCCGAAAATGACTGTTCCCATGATCGCTTGCTCGCCCCCGCCCCAAGCCATTCCACGAATTCGCTAACCCTCGTAGCGGAACGCGTGAGCGTTCCACTCGCCCACAACCGCTCGGTTGCTAAACCCCCGCTCCACCCGTCGGCAGGAATTCTCTCCACTCCCCCCATGAAAAACCGTCACCGAGTGCGGTTTCTTCACAGGACCTGAATGTTTCTTCGTCACACTGTCGGGTCGTCCGCGCTCAAGTCTCTCTTCCCACGCGTCAATTGAGAGCCTCTCACTTTGGATGCGACTGCCCCTTTAGATTCCGCCAGTACTCAGCGACACCTGCCCGGGTGGCTGCCGACACTGCGTCCTCTCACCGCCGAACGGGTGCGACTGGTCGACGATCGCCATCCGCATGCACATCACGGCAAACCGACCGGTGAGTTCGTCCTCTATTGGATGCAGACGGCGCTACGGGCGTTCGAGAACCCGGCCCTCGACGTGGCCTGCCAGATTGCACAGTCGCTCGATCTGCCCGTGCTGGTC
This sequence comes from Planctomycetaceae bacterium, assembly GCA_027489895.1. Taxonomy (GTDB): domain Bacteria; phylum Planctomycetota; class Planctomycetia; order Planctomycetales; family Planctomycetaceae; genus JAIXZD01. The sequence continues at coordinate 2,472 of JAIXZD010000005.1, read as the reverse complement.
TATCAGGGATTGTCGGAACGCTATCCATTCGCCAGCGACCGCCACCACGTTTTCATTCTGCAAGGCGCGCGGGTTGTCCATCGCGACCTCGCCAACCGTGGCATTCCGTCCGTGTTCCATTTGGAACGGCGGCACCATCGCGGACCACATCTCCGCCATCTGGCGTCGCTGGCACGCGTGGTCGTCACGGAAGATTTCCCGGTCGAACCGGTCCGGTCCTGGGTCGAACGACTGGCAAGTCGACTGACCACTCCACTACTGGCCGTCGACACCGCCTGCATCGTACCGATGCGCCTGGTGGGCCGTTCCTACGACCGCGCGTTTGCGTACCGGCAGGCCACGCACTCGCTCGCTCGGGCCCGGTTGGGACGACCCTATCATGAAACCGATTGGTCTATCCCCCAGGCCCCTCTCCCGGACTTGCCCTTCCAGCCAATCGACCTCGAACGGTCCGATCTCCCGGCCTTGATCGCCGAGTGCGACATCGATCACTCGGTGGCGCCCGTGGCCGACGTTACCGGTGGAACGGATGCCGGCCTGTCGCGCTGGCAGGCCTTCCTCGCCGAGCGTCTGCGTCACTATGCCGACACCCGGAACGACGCCCTGGCCGACGGTGCCAGCGGCATGTCCCCCTATCTGCGATACGGGATGGTGTCGCCGTTCCGCATCGCCCGCGACGCAGCGCACCACGGCGGGAAAGGGGCCGAGAAGTTTCTGGATGAGTTGCTCATCTGGAGAGAGTTGTCGTACTCCTTTTGTTTCCATCGGGCCGATCACGGGTCGCTCTCGGCGCTTCCTGTCTGGGCGGTCCGTTCGCTGGTCGACCACGAGGTCGACGAACGCCCCCGGCTGTTCGACTGGGAAACGCTCGCGCGAGGTGAGACGGGCCAGAAGCTGTGGGATGCGGCCCAGAAATCCCTGCTGATTCACGGCCGCCTGCACAACAACGTCCGGATGACCTGGGGCAAGGCGATCCCCACCTGGACCCCCGACCCTGCAACCGCACTGGAAACGCTGGTCGATCTCAATCACCGCTACGCGCTCGACGGCCGCGACCCATCCTCGTATGGCGGGCTGCTTTGGTGCTTGGGACAATTTGACCGGCCGTTCACACCCGCCCACCCCGTGGTTGGAACGATTCGACCGAGGCCGCTGCGGGATCACTCGCGGCGTCTCAATCCCGATCACTTCCATGCCCACGCCACTCGCCCCCCTCGGACCGACATGCCCACCGTAGCCGTCATCGGGGCCGGCCTCGCCGGGCTGACCTGTGCCCGCACGCTCGCCGACCATCGGTTTTCAGTCACGGTGTTCGAGAAGAGCCGGGGGTTTGGTGGCCGCATGGCCATGCGCCGGGCGGAAGCGGGGCTGGAGTTCGATCATGGCGCGCAGTACTTCACCGTTCGGTCGGACGCGTTTCGCCGCTACGTCACCGCCTGGCAAACGCGAGGCCTCGTCGCCGAATGGGCCGCCTCGGTCGTTCGCCTGACCTCAACCGGACCAGCGCCGCTCGTAGATCAACCGACTCGATACGTGGCCGTTCCCGGCATGAACGCGCTCGGGCAGCATCTCGCCCGCGACCTCTCCGTCCAGCGGGAAACCGGCGTCGCGCGACTGCTCCACACGCCCGCTGGTTGGGAACTGTTCGCGACCGATGGTGCGCCGCTCGGCCGGTTCGATCGGGTCGTTCTCGCGATTCCCGCGCCTCAGGCCGCTGCTCTGTTAGGAGAACACCCACTCGCCGCGTCCTGCCGCGCGATTCCCATGACGCCCTGTTTCGCGGCGATGCTGGCGTTTGACGAAGAGACGGCGATCCCGTTCGATGCGGCGTTTGTCGACGACTCGCCCCTCGCCTGGATCGCGCGAAATTCCAGCAAGCCCGGCCGTCCGGTAAAGCCCGAAACCTGGGTCCTCCACGCCACACCCGATTGGTCCACAGCGAACCAGGACGCCCCGCCGGGCGAACTCCTCGCCCAATTGCAGTCCGATTTCCAATCCCGAACTGGGATCGCGCAGCCAGCGCCCGTGTCTGCAAACCTGCATCGCTGGATGTACGCGCTCTCGCCCGCGCCCAGCGATTCAGGCTGCCTGTTCGATCCAGAAACGGGCGTCGCAGTGGCCGGCGACTGGCTGAACGGCAACCGGGTGGAAGGCGCGTTTCACTCGGGCGTCGCCGCCTTCGGTGCGATCGCCCGCCACGCGCTGATTCGCTGACAGGCTGGAAGTAAATCGTGGGATAGGCTTCCAGCCTGTCATTCAAAGGCCGGAGACACCCAACCCAGAGGTAGCGGAACGCGTGAGCGTTCCCCCAGCGTTCTCCGCCCACCCGGCACCCTAAAACACCGGAATCGACTCACCCCACGGCTGAATCGAACGCGGACGTCCTTCCCGGTCCTGAATCATCTCGTGCGGGTTGATCCCCACCGACTTGTACACCGTCGCCACCGCCTCGGCCGGGCTGTACGTGCGCGT
>JAIXZD010000290.1 GCA_027489895.1 Planctomycetaceae bacterium | reverse complement strand
CTTCAGGCCGACTTGTTCCAGCCGCTCGACCCCGCCTGCCACACATGTTTGTCACCAAAATAAGTTCCTCTGCGAGGGATTACGAAACTGCTATCCGACGCGTATTCCTCAGAGGTTCCAGGGTTGTCGAGGTGTTGCGTTGGTAGCACGAGGGGGCGACTTCGTCGGGCAGCTACGGATGTACCACGCGATCGAACTGCTCAAGCGGGGTGATGAGAGCATTTCGCGGATCGCAGCCGACTGCGGATTTTATGACCACCGTGCCTTCGTAAAGCGATTCCGCCTTCCCGCAGGGCCGTCTGGGCGGACGGCCGCTGGAGCCGTAGCGCCGATGGACTCATCCCCAATCCTCACAAAGGCGCGATCCCCGGCGTTCGGTGTTGACGGTGACCGCGTCTAGCCTGATCATCATCCTCGATGAATCCGGGATACCAGATTCCGCGTCGTCCATGCTGTCGCGACGGTGGACGCTATGGACTCTCGTTCCATCGAATGCCCACGGTCTCCACTCCCAGGAGTCATTCATATGCCAAATGTCTCGCGCCCCCTGTCCGCCACGTGGTACGCCCCGACCGATCCGCGCGGCTGTGAGGGGTATCGACGGTTACCGCGGCGGGCCATGTTGCAGGTCGGAAGCCTGGGAGCACTCGGCCTCTGCCTGGGCGACTTTCTGCGGTTGCGGGCCGTTGCGGGCGAAGTCGACAAGAACACGGCCTTCACGGCCAAATCGGCCAAAGGGCAACTGCCAGAGCGCATCAAGAGCGTGATCCAGTTGAATCTCGGCGGCGGCTTCCCGCAGCATGAGTCGTTCGACCCCAAGCCCGAAGCGCCGCTGGAATACCGCGGTGCCTTTGGTGTCGTGAAGACAAACACCGGCGAGATCTTCAGCGACAACTTCCCGAAAACGGCCGGGATCGCGGACAAACTCACGGTTGTCCGCACGGTTGTGGGAAAGATTCCCGACCATGGCCTGGCGACGTATCACCTGTCGACCGGATATACACCGACCGCTGTCATCGACTACCCCTCGATGGGGGCGGTGATCTCGCACGAGCTCGGCCCGCGCGGCCTTCTCCCGCCCTACATCGCGATCCCCAGGCGGAATTCCTACACCGGCAACACAGGCTTCCTGCCCAGCAGTTACGGAGTGTTTGAACTCGGGGAAGACCCTGCCAAGGGGAAGTCGTTCCAGGTGCGTGACTTTTCGCTGCCGAAGGGCCTTCCGGTGGATCGGTTCGACCGCCGGAATGCCGCCCGCAAGCTGGTCGAGAAGCGAATCCGGTCGCTCGAAGCGGAACCGAGCAAGCTCGACACGATGGATGGGTTCTACGCGAAAGCCTACCAGTTGCTGACATCGGCCGAGGCCCAGCGAGCCTTCTCATTCGAAGGGGAAACGGAGGAGACCTTCGCGCTCTACGGCAGCGAGGTCACCGGCAAGGTTCGCGCGCCGGACAACCGCTATCACCCCAAGGGACTGGCCGAGCAATTGATCATCGCCCGGCGACTCGTCGAAGCGGGGACCCGGTTCGTAACGATCGACTACGGATCGTGGGATTGCCACGTCGACGTCAAGAAGACCTGCGACGACTACATGCAGCCACTGGATTACGCCATCAGCGGACTGGTCACCGATCTGGACCGGCGGGGCCTGCTCGAGAGCACCTTGTTCTGGGTGACGAGCGAGTTCGGCCGGACTCCGAAGATCAACAAGGATTCCGGCCGCGACCACCATGCCCGCTGCTATTCGATGCTGCTGGCGGGGGGAAGTTTCAAGCGCGGGCTGGTCCACGGCGCCAGCGACTCCGTGGCCAATGAACCGGCCCGGGACGCGGTGACGCTCGAAGAGCTGCTCTTCACCGTCTATCACGAACTGGGGATCGATGCGAACAAGGAGCTGGTCGCCTTCGGCACCCGCCCCATCGAGATCATCAACCACGGTCAGTTCGTCCCGGCGCTCGTGAGTTGAGCGGTGAAATCGCGGTCCACCTGGCTGGAGGTGGCCGCTTGGGTCTGCCCCCGGAAACGGCATCGTCGAAAGTCGGACTGGGGTACGAAGACTGGGGGTCGAAGAGTCGACCCCAGGTACCAACGGCTGGATGGAACAATCGGTTATGAAGCAGTCAGTCACTGTCGCGGCGGTCATGGCATTCGGGCTCGCCTGGGGTGGGTTCTCGGGGATCGCGCACGCGATGACCAAGGATCTGCAATGGGTCCGTCCGCGTGTCGGCCAGCGTGGTACGACCGTCGAGGTCGTCCTCCAGGGGATGTACCTGAGTGATCCTCGCGAGCTGCTGTTCCACAAGCCCGGGATTCGCGCGGTCGCGATCGAACCGCTCCCCAAACTGCCGCATCCGATCGGACTGGCCCATGGCGGACGGGTCGAGGAACAGGTCAAGGCCGTCCTCGAAATCGCACCCGACTGCGAACCGGGCGAGCATCCTTTCCGACTGCGGACGGCGCGCGGGCTCTCCATGCTCGCGTCGTTCCATGTCACGCCGTTCCCAGTCGTTGCCGAGTCGACCGCCCCGAACGATACGATCGCCACCGCGCAACTCGTCGCGACCAACGTGACGGTGAGTGCGACGGTGGATACCGACGTCTACAAGGTGCCCGTGTCGCCCGGCCAGCGGCTGTCGGTCGCGGTCGACTGTGTGCGGATCGCCGATGTCCACTACGGCGACGCCGAATTCGACCTCGCTCTACGGATTCTCGATGAGGCCGGCCGAGAACTCGCGGCCAACGACGACAACGCACTCCATGTTCAGGATCCGCTGGTGAGTCTGAAGGTGCCCGAAGGGATGTCCGGCGGACATCTCTTCGTCGAGGTGCGGCAATCTATCCACAAGCCGTCGGACATTCCTTACTGCGTTCACATTGGCACCTTTCAGCGTCCCCTGGCCGTCTATCCCGCGGGAGGACAGGTGGGCGAGTCCCTCCGCGTGACATTCCTCGGCGATCCGCTCGGCGAGTTCAATGAGACGCTCCCGTTGCCGCGTTTGCCGGAAGCGGCCTGGCCGGGAACTCTGACCTGGTTTGGTGACGGTCCGTCGCCGCTGGAACTGCGCTGCGTGCCGTTCGGAAACGTGCTGGAGGACCCAGCGGCAGAGGCAACCGGTGTCCCGCACTTGCCAATCGCTCTCAACGGGATCATCGAGCAGCCTGGCGACACGGATACCTTCCGCCTCACCGTGAAGCGGGGCGACCGCTATCGCGTCCGCGTGTTCGCGTCGGCTCTTGGTTTTCCGGTTGATCCCGCCATTCGCATTCGGCCGATCGGCGGGGATGGGCGGCCGGGGCCCGCGGAGGTCGAGGCCGATGACTCCGATGCACGCATGACCGACCGCGACCTCTTCGGCCACGGCTTCCGGTCGGGCGGCGGATTGAAGGATGTCCTCGACCCCTCGGTGATCTGGGAACCGAAAGCCGACGGCGACTACCTGCTCGACATCCGTGACACCTCCGGTGCGGGCGGCCCCGCGTCGGTCTATCGGGTCGAGATCGAATCGCCGCCGAATGCCATTCACCCCTTCCTCGCCAGCCGGTCGTTTGATTGGGTCGAAGGCTCGCGGGCCACGAGTCTGGCGGTTCCTCAGGGAAACCGCTGGACCGTCTTGCTGACGCTCCCGAAGGGGCAGGGCAGTGCGTTTAACGGCGCGTTCGATCTCATCGCGAACGGCTTGCCCGAGGGGGTACGGTTGGTCGCGCCGCGCGTCCCCGGAAACGCTGGCGTCTGGCCGGTGCAACTCGTCGCTGATGCGAACGCCCGCCCCGCGGCCCACCTGGTCACCTTTCAGGCGAAGTCGACCGATCCCCAGGTGAAGATCACCGGTGGCTGCCAGCAGGCCGTCCCGTTCGTCAATCACTCGGGCGGCGACGCCTGGCGGACACTGCGTGTCGACCGCTTCATGATGGCGGTCACCGAGCCATCGCCGATCTCCATCGATCTGGTTCCGCCGACCGCTTCGCTGGTGCGCGGCGGCGAGCTATTCATTCCCGTGAAGCTGTCGCGACAGCCGGGCTTCAACGAACCGGTCGAGTTTCAAGTCGACTTCGCGCCGGCCGGTGTCGGGTTGCCGCCGAAGGAGTTGATCGCCGCCAATCAGACCGAAGCGGTGCTGCGTATCGCCGCCGATCGAAACGCGCCGTTAGGCAAAGGACCGCTCTACGTGATGGCCACCACGCTCGATGGGCACGACTACCTTGGCTCGGGGCGGGTGCGGGTTTCGTCGGAGCTGATCGAGATCGACGTGGCGGAACCATTCGTCGAACTGGCCAGTGAACCGACGAGTGTCCGCCGTGGCGGGCGGGCAAAAATCGCATTCTCGGTGACGCCAAAAAGCCCCTTTGAAGGGGAAGCCGAAGTTAAGTTGCTCGGACTCCCCAAAGGGGTCTCACTCGTCGGGCCGTTGCCACGCATCCGGAAGGAAACCACGCAGATCGCCTTTGAGGTCGAAGCGACTGATGACGCCCTGCTCGGTCCTGTCGCGGGATTGGAATGTGAATTGATCGTCAAAGCGGCCGGTCAGGAGATCCGCCAGCGAGCCGGCAAGGGGACGCTGCGGATCGATCCGCGACTGTGAGCCCGGCTCGGGGCGGACGATGGTCTGTCCCCGATTCCGATTCTCATCAGGCGGCAGGGCGACAAGAAACAAGAGAAAGGCGGACGATGTTAAAACGAATCCCACTGGTCTGCGTGCTCGCACTGGTGTTCGCCGGTGTGGAACGCACAGGCGCCGCCGAGCCGACCGCACCGAGCTTTCGTCGCGATGTGATGCCGGTCTTTTTCCGCGCGGGCTGCAACACGGGCACGTGCCACGGCTCCGCGCGGGGCAAAGACGGCTTCATGCTCTCGCTGTTTGGTTACGATCCGGCGGGCGACTACCGCCGCACCGTCGAAGAGATTCCCGGGCGGCGGGTAAACACCTCGGTCCCCGCGGAGAGCCTGTTGCTTCTCAAGGCGACGGCCGCCGTGTCGCACTCCGGGGGAAAACTCTTCGAGAAGAACAGCGAACTGTACAACACGCTGCTCGCCTGGATCGAAGCGGGGGCGCCCGACGATGTGGGGAATGTCCCCGATGTGACGGGCATCGCCCTCTCCCAAGCGACTGTCACCTTTGACGAGCCCGGTCGCTCGGAGACGCTCACCCTGACGGCGAGCTACTCCGATGGTTCCACGCGCGATGTGACCAATCTCGGTCGATTCTTCTCCAACAACGCCAGCGTCGCCGAGATCGACGGCGCGGGGCGGATCACGGCCAAGGGTGCGGGTGATACGAACGTCTTCGGCCGGTTCAGCCGGTTCACGGTCGGGGCCGAAGCGATCGTGCTCCCGCCGGCCGAGGGATTCGTCTGGCCGAACCCGCCCGCCAACAACTTCATCGATCGGCTGGTGTTCGCCCGGCTCGAACAGCTGCGCATCGCACCGTCCGAACTGTGCGATGACGAGACATTTCTGCGCCGCATCACGCTGGATCTCGTGGCCCGTCCGCCGACCGTCGATGAGTACGCCGCGTTTATGGGCGACACTTCGGCCGACAAACGGAACCAAAAGATCGATGCCCTCCTCGCAACCGATGACTTCGCCGACTACCAGGCCGCCCTCTGGGCGGAACAGCTGCGCGTGATGGGGGGCAACTACTCGCCCGATGCCACCGTCGTCAAAGCGGCAGACAAATTCGCCAACTGGATCCGTGCCGAGTTCCGGGCCAACCGTCCGCTCGACCAGTTCGTCGCCCAGATGGTGACGGCGTCGGGATCGAATATCGGTTCCGGCCCCGCCAACCTCTACACGATGCTGGTTCACAAGCCGCGCATCGATCCCAAAATGCTCGCGGCCGATTTCTCGCAGCTGTTCCTGGGCGTTCAGATCCAATGTGCTGAGTGTCACAACCACCCCTTCGATCGCTGGACGATGAACGACTACTACGGCTTCGTGAGCTTCTTCACGGGAATGCAGCGGAAGCCGGGCGTCGAACCGCGGGAGAAGCGGATCTACTGGGATACGAAGGCCAATCCCGCCGTGAATCCTGTCGCCGGACAACCGCAGCCCGCGAAAACACTGGGCGCGGTGGAGCCGGTGCCAGGCGAGGGGGATCCACGCCCCGCGCTCGCCGCATGGTTGACTTCGCCCGACAACGAGATTTTCTCAAGAAACCTGGCCAATCGGATCTGGGCACAGTTCCTCGGACGCGGCGTGGTCGATCCGGTCGACGACATGCGCGTCAGCAACCCACCCACGAATGCCGAGCTGCTCGACGGTCTCGCGGAAAGGCTCGTGGAACTGAAGTTCGACCACCGCCAGTTCATCCGCGACATTTGCCAGTCGCGCGTCTATCAGCTCTCCGTCACCCCGACGCGCACCAATGCCGCCGACACGCGTCAGTTTTCCCATGCCCGATTGCGTCGGCTGCGGGCCGATGTGCTCCTCGACTCCGTCGTGGCGGTGACGGGTGTGCCCCGGCCGCTCCCGAACTGGCCAAACGGGACGCGGGCGATCGAGTTCTACCCCCGGTCCGCAGGCGACACGGAAGGCCCCAATCCCGGGGATCCATTTTTCGCGACGTTCGGCCGTTCCAGTCGCGGCACGATCTGCGCCTGTGAGACGAAGCCCGATCCGACTCTTTCGCAAACGATGCACCTGGCCGTGGGCGATACGATCCGCGATCGACTCGCCGCGGGGGGACTCGTCAAGACGCTGATCGATTCCGGTGCGACGCCGCGTCAGATCATCGAACGGCTGTTCATCCAGACGCTTTCCCGCCAGCCGACATCGGAAGAACTGGCGGACTTTGGCGAACTGGTGGCCGGAAACGAGAAAGATCCCGCCGCCTATGAGGACATCCTCTGGGGCCTGCTCAACTCGACCGAGTTTGTATTCAACCACTGATCACCCGCGCCGAGCCGAGAGACCGGATATGCGTACTGTTCTAATCCTGGCCCTGTGGTTTGGTTGGGCTGCCGGTTTCGCGGCCTGCCCGACCGTCGCTCGCGCCGAGGACAAACCGGTCACTTACGAGGCCCACGTCGCGGCGATCCTCAAGAAGCGCTGCGGTACCTGTCATGGGGATACAAAGCAGGAGTCGGGCCTGAGCCTCACAAGCTATGCCGGCCTCATGAAAGGCGGTGGAGGGGGGGCCGTCGTCGTCGCCGGACGGTCGAGCGCCAGTCGACTGCTCGAAGTCGTGACGTCGACCGAAGACGGTGAACGGATGCCGCCCGATGGCGAACGGTTACCCGACGACCAGATCGCCGTGATCCGGAAATGGATCGACACGGGACTGCGCGAGAACGCGGGAAGTTCGGTGGCCAGGCAGCGGACGCTCGGATTTGCGCCTTCGGCCGCCTCGTCGTCCACCGCCCCCGGGGCGGTGCCGGCAAATCTGGAGTCGTTCTCACGCCCCGCGACCCGTCGCGGCTTTCCAGTGCTCTCCCTCGCGGCCAGCCCCCGCGCGGCGGTGGCCGCGGCCGCAAACTACGGCGCGATCGAACTGTTCGACCCGGCGACGCGTGTTCCCTTGGGAACTGTCGCGTTTCCCGAGGGGGAACCGCTCGCGCTGAGCTTCAGCCGCTCGGGACGGTTGCTGCTCGCCGCGGGTGGCCGACCGGTTCAAAGTGGCTCGGTTGTGTTGTTCGATGTGGCCACCGGAAAACGGCTCGCCAGCGTCGCGGACGAACCCGACGCCATCCTCTCCGCCGATCTCTCCCCCGATGAGAAACGAATCGCGATTGGCTGCACGAGCCGACTCGTCAAGGTTTACTCGACCGAAGACGGCGGCCTCGTGGCCACGATCGACAAACATACCGACTGGGTCACGTCCGTTGCCTATTCACCGAATGGCAAGTTCCTCGCCACGGGTGACCGCGGCGGCAGCGTTCATCTCTGGGACGCCGCCAACGCGGGCGCGATTCTGCCCCTCGCGGAACACAAGAAATCGGTCCGCGGCCTGACCTGGCGGAGCGACAGCGGAGTCGTCGCCTCCTGCGGAGAAGACGGCACCGTCGTCTGGTGGGACGCCAAGGACGGTTGGCCGCTCGTCAAGAAGAGCAATGCCCATGGCGGCGGCGTCCTCGATTGCCGGTTCGGCCCGAATGGAGAGCTTGCCACCTGCGGTCGCGATGGCCTCGTCCGGCTGTGGTCCGCCGATGGCACTGAACGGAAACAGTTCTCCCTCGACAGCACGACACCTCCCGCTTCGCAGCCCCCGGCCGGTGTGAAACGATTTCCGATCCGCGTCGCGATCTCGGGCGATGGGAAGTCGCTCCTCGCCGGTGATACCACCGGACAAATTCACCGCTGGGAGATCGATTGAGTTCCGCCTGAGGGATTCCCGTCACCCCGGCCGCCGTGACGACCATCGCAGCCGCGAGAAGCAGACGCTGCTCGGCCCGCCGGGGGACCCGCAGGCGCATGCATGGTCACGAACCCCCCCATACTTCAGTCGCAGGGCATCCCAGCCCCTCGCAACATGCCGGTGCCGGGTGACTGGTCCCTCGCTTCACAGCGACAATACTGCGGGCAAGAAAACCGGCGGCAAGACAGGCGGTCGGCGGACCAAGAATGAAAAGACTGCACGCCTGTGTTCGTCGGACTCTTGGAAATTCACATACCGCACAGAGTCGCCCAGCTTGAACGGCGACCGCTCCAGGCGAAATCCAGGTCGACTATCAACAACAACCCGGCACAGCGCCGCGGAGAGCGCCGTGCCACTAACCTGTCCCATTTCGAGTTTTCCGCCCGCGCCGATCTGCCACTGACCGCCAGCCCGTTCCGTATCGCCCGCGCCAACCGCTCGGCCAAGTCGACCACGGCCAACCGGTCGGCATCGGTCAGCACCGACCAGGCCGCGGCCAGACGGGTGAGCAGATCGGGAGATTCCGTGGAATTCCAGTGAGTTCCGGTTGAGGCTGCGTCGGAATCTGCGTCGCCGATGGACGAACCCCCCTGTATTCCCGCAGAAAATGTAGGTTGTGCGGGACCAGTGTCGACCATTTTGGGCGTGTCGGAATGCACCGCATCAGGGGCAGGGGGCGCGTGGTGGGGCGTTGTTGGAGTTCTGGCAGGGGCTGAAAAAGTCCTGCATGGCTTGCAGAAGTTCGGCCGGGCGGTCGCGATGAAGCTGGTGGCCGCAGCCTGAGAAGCGGAGCAGTTGGCAGGAGGACATGGCTGCCTGCGCGGTCGCCGCATCGGCATCGGTCAATGCCCCGCCGACTGCGGGATCACCCTGCAACAGGAGTGCGGGGCAGGGAATTCGCGAAAGTGTCGGGACGACATCGTAGCCGTCGAGCCAGCGGCCTTCGATGACCGGCGTGAGCAGTTCCGGGTCGAGCTGGCGCAGGCATGCGGCACTCCATGCCAGAGAGGAGCGGTCGCGCAGATCGCCCAGTCGTTTGAAGCCGCCGCCGGTCGCGGGAAGACGGATGTCCGCCAGGGCGTCAATGAGCTCGTCAACGGTGCCTCCCCTGCGGGCGGCTGCCCTCATCCCCAGGAACTGGGCGTGCCAGGCGCTGTCGGCGATGCGGTTGCCCATTGTGTGAAAGGGAGGGTCTTCCAGCACGAGACCGTTCACGAGTTGTGGCAGCTCCGCGGCGACACCGGCAGCGACCATCGCGCCCAGTGAATGACCGAGAATGGTCATTGGCATGGCGATGTCGTCGCG
>JAIXZD010000526.1 GCA_027489895.1 Planctomycetaceae bacterium | reverse complement strand
CGACGGTCCGCCCGAGGGCCGCATGCTCCGCGAGAAACACGGCCCCCATGCCCCCGGAGCCGATCTGGTCGAGCAGCTTGTAGCGGCCGAGGAAGAACGAATGCCGCCCCGCCAGCAGATGCTCGGCCTGCCAGTTCGTCAGCCAGCCCCGGGCGACAAGACCTTTGGCAACGACGGCCGGTTCGGGGAGAGCGCTGCGGGCCGGTTCCGCTGCGGGGCTACCGCTCGTGGTTTTGGTCGAGGTCCCGATTGAGGTCCCCGTGGCGACGCTTTCGGTCAGCTCGCGCCATTGATCGGGACTGAGCAGATTGCTCTTCCGCAGGGCCGCCAGAAAGCTCTCGAAACTTTGGGGGGGCATGGACGAGCGGCACGAAGGAGCGACAAAACGGAGTTCGGGTGCGACGTTCGGGAAGACGAGGAATTGGGGGTGAAAGTGGTACGAGTAGCGATTTCGAGAGAGTGCTCTGGCGAACCGCCCCTGTTAGGGGTCGTTACAACCTGTTGATCGTCGCTCTCCACCGACCCCTCACAGGGTCGGCTCGCCTGATTGCCTTTCCTTGGTGCCTTCGTGCCTTGGTGGTGAAAACCAAACGCCCCCCAGCGCTACGCCAGGATTTTCTCGACGACGTGCCCGCCGACATCGGTCAGCCGGAAGTCCCGGCCCTGGAAGCGGTAGGTCAGCTTGAGGTGATCAAGGCCCATGAGGTGCAAAATCGTCGCCTGCAGGTCGTGGACGTGGACGCGGTCTTCCACGCCATAGTAGCCCAGTTCGTCGGTCTGACCGAACACCTGGCCCTTTCGCGTTCCTCCTCCCGCCATCCACATGGTGAATGCTTCGACGTGATGGTCGCGGCCGGGCACTTCGCGGTTTTCGCCCTGCGGGGTCCGTCCGAACTCGCCGCCCCAGACGACGAGCGTGTCGTCGAGCAGGCCGCGGGCTTTGAGGTCTTGCACCAAGGCCCACGCGGCGCGGTCGGTCTCCTGGCAACGCTCTTCGATCGACTTGGCGAGGTCGGTCCCCACGTTGCCGTGGTGGTCCCAATCGGTGTGGTAGAGCTGGACGAACCGCACGCCGCGCTCCACCAGCCGCCGCGCGAGGAGGCAGTTGTTGGCGAACGACGGTTTGCCGGGGGTCGCCCCATACATTTCCAGCGTCGCCTGGGTTTCCCCGGCGATGTTCATCAGCTCCGGCGCGCTCGACTGCATCCGGTAGGCCATTTCGTAGGCGGCGATGCGCGTTGCAATTTCCGGGTCGCCTGTCACCGCGAGCCGTTCGCGATTGAGGTCGTTCACGGCGGCTACGAACTCGCGCTGGCGGTCGGCGGAAATACCCGGCGGGTTGGCCAGGTTGAGGATCGGCTCGGCCCCGCTGCGGAAGGGCACTCCCTGGTACGTCGTCGGCAGGAACCCGCTGCCCCAGAGGGCGGCGCCGCCGCGCGGACCGCGCGGACCGGACTGCAGTACGACGAACCCCGGCAGGTCGTTCGATTCGCTGCCGATGCCGTACGTCAGCCACGAGCCCATACTGGGCCGCCCCATGAACTGCGGCGAACCGGTGTTCATGAACAGCTTGGCCGGGCCATGGTTGAACACCTCGGTATGCATCGCCTTCACGAGGCAGATGTCGTCGACCATGCTCCGCAGGTGCGGCAGCAGCTCGCTCACCTCGGCCCCGTTCCCGCCGACTTTCTCGAACTTGCGGTGCGTCCCCATCAGTTTCGCGTCGGCCTTGATGAACGCGAATCGCTTGTTCTTGACGTACGACTCGGGGATCACCTGGCCGGTCAGTTCGACGAGTTTTGGTTTGTAGTCGAACAGGTCGAGCTGACTGGGGCCGCCGGCCATGAACAGGAAGATGACCCGCTTCGCTTTGGGCGTGAAGTGCGTCGGTTTGGGAGCGAGCGGATTGACGCCCGGAACGTCGCCAGCACCTGTTGGCGCCGCGGCCAATTGATCACCCAGCAGGGACCCCAGCGCCATCGCCCCCAAGCCCACCCCGCACTGCGAGAAGAAGTGGCGGCGCGTCTGCTGGTGGAGGTGGTGTTCGAAATGGGGATCGATTGGCATCGTGGTCTCCAGCAACTCGGAACGAGCACGAAAAAGATTCTACTCGCTGATCAGGTCGACGCGCCCCCAATATCCGAATTCGTAAGACCAGCCCGTCGCCTGGTTCCACAGTTCGACGGTGACCGTCTGACCGGCGTAGCGGGTCAGATCGACGGTGACGGCCTTCCAGTGCCCAGTGGTTGTCGCTTCGCCGATTGCCTCATCGAGGGCGAACCGGTCGTTCACCCGCACGCGGAGCTGCCAGTCGCCTTGTGCATCGTGCGACACGTCGAGCTCCAACCGGGTCTTCTTACCGGCCGGGACCGCGAGCTGCCGCTTGAACACCGTCGGTTTCTGGCGATCGACCGGGTGCGAGCGGAGCACGCCCACGCGGCCAAAATGCTCTTCGAGAATCGCCAGGCCCCCTTCGCCGCTCGCCTCGCAGACGAACCCCGGAGCGACCTGAGCAACGAGTTCCGCGAACTCCTGCGGATTCTCCGTCTGCTTCGGCACGACGACGCCCGCACCGGCCAGCCTCCGGGCCGTGGGGTCGCTGGGCGGCTTGTCGAGCGTGATGAACGCGAACAGGTCGGCCAGTTCCTGCCGGGTGATCTGCGTTTCCAGCGCTTCGGGCATCAGAGAGACCTTCGAGACGCCGCTGTCTTCAACCTGGTCGCGGGGAATGATCTCCTGTTTGCCACCTTGCACCTTGAGCACGATGCGCTGCGGGCTGTCCTCGGCCAGCAACCCCGTCAGTGTGCGGCCATCGGTCGTCTGGACCACCTGCGCCTGGTACGACGCACCGATCACGAGGCTCGGGTCGAACACATTCGACAGCAACTGCTCGAACGAGTTGCGACCGTTGAGCGTGATGTCCGGCCCGACCTCCTGCCCCTCGCCATAAATCTTGTGGCACTGACCGCAGACCTTTTTGAAGACCTCTTGTCCTTTGAAGGGATCGCCTGGTGTTTTGCGCAGATGCGTTCGCATCGCGGCGATCACCTGTTCCCGCGCGGGATTCCGTTCTTCACGGACCGAGCCCCATTGCGCGACGACCAGTTTTCGCAGGTCGTCGTCTTTGGATGCCAGCAGCTTGCGCACCTGGTTCTCGTTCAGGGCGTTGGCCGCGACCTGTTTCTCGGCGATCGCTTTGAGCAGCGCTTTGCCCCAACTGGCCCGCGAGGTAAGCAGCTCGACGATCTGCGGCTGCAGCTCGGGCTCGGACTGTGGATACGCGTTCAGCACGACCGTCGCGACATTGGCGTGGTCGAGTTTGCCGAGGGCCGCGAGCAGCTTGCCGCGCAGGTCCACCGAGTACTTGTCGCCCAGGCCCAGTAACTTCGAGATCGGCTGCAAGACCTCAACATCTCCGGCAGCGACCAGCGCCGCGACCGCCTGAAGGATCCGCTCGGGTGACGTGCCCTCGGCAACGATCAACGACCGCAGCGCCGCGAGGCCCGCGGTATCCTTCCAACTGGCCGCCAGCAGCGCCGCATCGAGCGACTGCGGATCGCTCGCCCCGGCTGCGATCCGCGCGGCGACCAGCGGCGCGAACGCCTGCTTGAGTTCTGCCAGACGTTCGCCCGCGATCTCGCCCGTCTGCACTTTCGCGGCCAGTTGACCCAGCAGCCGCGCGGCCAGTTCCGGGGCCGCACCGTCCGCCTTCGTCACCGCCTCGTAGATTGCCGCCGCCCCGAGCGGGTCGAACTTCGGCCCGGTCAGCGTGTACTCGACGATCCGCGGCAGTAGCTCTTTCCCCGCCGCAGTCGCCATCACCCCCGGTTTTTCCAGCAGGTTCGCCCCCTCATGCGGATGCCAGCGCATCAGCTCCCGCAGGGCCTTCCAGACGATTCGCGCGTAGACGGGGTCGTTCGGAAGATGCGTTAACGACTGGCCCAGCGAATCACCATACGAGACGTAACTCCCCCCCTGTTGCTCGGCGATGCGTGAGACGGTGATGGCCGCTTCGAGTCTCACGGGGGCCGGGGTCTCCTTCTCCTCCAGCAAAGGAATCACGCATTCCGAAATCCACATCGCCACCAGGTCGTCGACGGGGCTGCGGACCAGGTGCGAGCGCAGCGCTTTCAGTCCCGTTTGCGCGACGACCGGGTCCTTGTGCTCGATCATCTCGCGGCAAATCTTGTCACCTTCTTTATGCGTGCGCAAATCGCACGAGGCCAGCGCAAACGCCGCGTGCGCGCGATGCACCGGCGGCTGGAAATCCATCGCCACCCGCGCACGGAGCTTCGCGACAATCGCGGGCGTATTCCGTTCCGAAAGCAGTCTCTGCGCCGTCTCGCGAATGTGGACGTTCGGGTCACCCAGCAGCGCGAGCAGTTCGTTATCACTCTTCCGGCCGAGGTCTTCGACGGGGAACCGCTTGGCTGCCTTGTAGCGCACGCGGTAGAGCCGACCTTTCGCCCGTTCGATCCCCGCGGGATCGCGGTTGGCGTCCTGGTAGCAGTGGTACTGGTCGTACCAGTCGAGCACGTAGAGGCTGCCATCCGGGGCGACCTTTTGCGCCACCGGCATGAACCAGGCATCGTTGGCGACGAGGAAGTCGGGCTCTCCCGTGCCGAAGTAAGTCGCTCCCTGACGTTCGATTTTGTCCGCGTTCACGCAGTTGCCGTGGATGTTCCCCATGTAGAGCGTGCGGTTGTAGCGCTCGGGAAACGCGGGACTGTCGAACCAGGTGATGCCGCAATACGCGGCCTTTTGATGCTTGTGCTTGACGATCGACTCGATCTTCCACGTGTGCGGCGGATAGGCCCCCGCCTGCCGGTGGTAGTAGCCGGTCTCGACGATGTGCCAGAGGTGATCGATCACGCAGGCGGAGAGGAAGAAGCTGCCTTCCTCGTTGATGGCGATGCCCCAGGGGTTGCTCGTTCCCTCGGCGTAAATCTGAAACTCGCGGGTGCGGGGATTGATCCGCCACATCGCGACGGTCAAAGGCCAGCCCGCATGATCCTGCTTGAAGTTCGGGTTCTCGGGGCTGTACTTCACATGCGAAAAATTGAACACGCCGTTGAGGCCATACAGCCAGCCATCGGGCCCCCACGTGAACGCATTCGGCAGCTCGTGCGTGTCGTCGCGACCAAAGCCTGTCACGACCGTTTCGACCGTGTCGGCCTTGAGGTCGCCATCGGTGTCGCGGGCAAACAGAATGTCCGGCGCGTTGGCGATCCAGACGCCGCCATGCCCCACCGCAATCCCCGAGGGAATGTTCAGCCCGTCGAGGAACACGGTCGTCTTGTCGACCTTGCCGTCGCCATCGGTGTCTTCGAGCACCTTGACGCGGTCGCGTCCCTTGCCCGGCTCGCGGCGTGGATACTCCATCGACTCCGTCACCCAGACGCGGCCCTTCTCGTCGATGCACATCGACACCGGGTTCACCAGGTCCGGCTCGCTCGCGACGAGTTCGACCTGAAACCCTTCGGGCACCACCATCTTCGCCATCGCCTGCTGCGGCGACAGCGCGGGCCCAGGCGGCACATCCTGATTCCGGGGGATCACCGCATCCGCGGCGAACGCGGCCCAGGGTGACCCGACCAACAAAACAGAAATCAACCAGAGCCAAAGCCCTGCGAGCACGGAGCGGCGCATTCCGTAGACCCCGAACGAAAGACAGCGGCACGTTCAAGACAGGCCTTTTTGACGCAAGGCGCAGCACAGCCCCTCACCAGCCCCCCCACGAATCGCACCCGGATTTCAAAGATTAGACGCGGTCACCAGAGGCCATTCAAGCCGCGTGCCCAGCCCCGGCGTCCGGGCCATGCGCCGACACGTCAATCACCACCATTTAACAACGCTTGGGGGTGTCACCGTGGCCTCGTCCTGCGGTACGCTCAATCTCGCGTCCTCCGTCGGCCCTGCCCGCGCGAACACTTTCACAACCCAAGTCCACGAAGTTTCCCCCCATGAACGTCTTCGCCGACCTTCTAAAGTCCCTGGGCGACCAGGCTCATGATCACGCTCTAAAAATCGTCTCGGCGTTTGTGCTGATGGCGCTGGGCTGGGTGTTTGGACGCCGCCGGGCCCGCGCGGAGTGGCGGAATCGTCAGTTCTACGATCTGATCAACTTCTCGCTGAACCTCGTTGATGACGGCGTCCTGCAGATTCGGACGCTCGCGGAGAAACGCTGCTCGGACGTGTTTCTCAACCCGGCCGCCTGCGACGTGATCATGGCCGCGGCCAAGCGGACCATCGTGGAAAACCCGATCATCCCGCTGCCTGCAGGCGATGTCTGGTACTACCTCAACGATGTCCTGAACGACCTGTCCGAACAGTTCTCGGCGGGACATCTGGCCCGCGACCTGGGGCTTCCCGTCCGCGAGGGAACGTACATTCTTGCCCTCACGCGTGAGGCGGATGGCGGCATTCGCGCGCAGAAGATTCGCGCCCTGATTATCCGGAAGGAACTGCTGGCCCGATTCCTGATCGCGGAGACCGCCGAGGGCCAACCCGCCCCGATCCGGGCCCTCAAGCCCGAACACGAGACCCGCCTCAAGACGCTCCGGCTGATGGCCGCGGAACACGCCCTCCATCCAGACCGCTTCCGCGAAGTTCACCTCGCGATCCCAGCCTGCCAAGCCAACTAACACGCCGGAGATCGACGCCTAGACCGGCAGCCGACGGGTCGCCCCGGACGCTGCCTTAAGCTCTTGAGTTGCGGAGCAACTAGAGGATCGATGAACTATTGGAGATGCGAGATCGCGCCGTTACGGAAGGCGCCCAGGTGACCTGAGTGTGTGTCACAAAGAACGCATCCTGTGACTGCGTTATCCAGACGCCCAAAGCGACATCCCGGCCACCCGCGAGTGTATAGTGTATCGACCCCAGGCATCCCATAAACGATGACACTTTTTCTGTAACAAGGTGGTCGATGATGCCTCGCCTGTGTTTGGTTCTGAATCTGTTGTTCCTGCTTGGACTGGTGAGTGTCGGCTCGGTGCGGGCGGAGACTTATTCGGACCCAACCGGCTTTACCTGCACAAGTCCCGAGGGCTGGGAATTGCTCAACGGGTCGCGCGTGGGCGACGTCGAAGGCGCACTGTCTCCATCCGCCCAGCAGTGGATCCGGGACAATAGGATCGATTTCTCCCAGATCAAGGTGATCCTGTTACGGAACGGCGATTCCCAGGGATTTCTTGAGAACATCAACGTCGTAGTGGAATCCGGGCAGGTCCTCGTCAGCGAAGCGATGCGGCAACATCTTTCAACGGTCGTCCCAAAAAAATATGCAGATGCCGGTCTGACGGCCACCACTTTCCAGAATCGCATCGCCACGATTGGCGGACGCGCATCGATCGTGAGCGACTACCAACTGACATTCCCGAATTCGACGGGTGTCGTCACGGTTCGGCAGCGACAGTATGTGGTGCCTGGTGGCGGGCAGACGTTCACGATCACTTGTACGGCCCTTCCGGAGACGTTTGACGTCTACGAATCGACATTTGCAGCGTTCGCCGAAACGTTTCAGGTTCCAGCGCCGACCGCGGCCGGAATCAACTGGGGCGCCGTATTAAAATCCGGTGCAATCTGGGGAGTTCTGGGCGGTTTGATCGGTGGGATCGCAGGTGCGAAGCTGGTGAAGAAGCGGATTAAGCAACAGGAACCACCAGACAACGGTTGAACGCACCGGCGGGTGACCCAGACATCGCTTTGGACGTCTAGGTGACGCCGTTACAAGAGGCACTCCTGGCAATTCCCACGTCCGTTGCCTTTACGAATTCCACGACACGGACCTCGTATCTTACGGGCTCATCGATCCTCGTGTTGCTTCGCAACCCAGACGCTCAAAGCAGCGTCGTGGGCCACCCGCGAATCCGCTCAGTTGATCAGGGTTGGCCTATGCCACCGGGGCAACCGACCAGATTAGCCGAAACTTCACTGTGCGGCCCTGTCAACAGAGTAATGGCAAAGCTACTTTCAAGTCACTTTTTTTGCGCTCGCGTGACCAAAGTCGATCGATCTTTGTAGCTGTGGAGTACGACGCAC
Source organism: Planctomycetaceae bacterium (assembly GCA_027489895.1). Classification (GTDB taxonomy): domain Bacteria; phylum Planctomycetota; class Planctomycetia; order Planctomycetales; family Planctomycetaceae; genus JAIXZD01. The sequence continues at coordinate 4,213 of JAIXZD010000526.1, read as the reverse complement.
ATGACCACACGTCGCGAATTCATTGGTTCCCTTTCGGCCTTCGCGGTCGCTTCGAACATGCTCGGCGAAGGCACGACCGTCGCCCAGGCGGCTCCTGCGGTGACCGGGCATTTTCATCCCAAGGGCAAGGCCCCGTCGAAATTCACCATCGAGGTGCTGAAGAAGGCCAAGGCCGAACTCCCGTTCAAGGACACCAGGGACTTCGAGGAGAATAAGAAGGGGCTGATTGCCCCGATGGAAGAGCTGCAGATCAAGGCCGACGCGGGCAATATCGCCTGGGACATGAAGCAATATCAGTTCCTCGACCAGGCGGACGAGTTCGACAGCGTCCACCCGTCGATGCACCGCATCGGCAAGCTGAACAACAACTACGGACTGTACGAGGTCATTCCGGGCATTTACCAGGTGCGCGGGTTCGACCTGTCCCAGACCACGTTCGTTCGCGGCAAGACCGGCTGGATCGTCTTCGATACGCTCGTGTGCGCCGAGACCATGCGGGCCGCCTGGACGCTGTTCCAGGAACACAAGGGCGAGGGCCTGCCCGTGACGGCCGTGGTCTACTCCCACTCGCACGGCGACCACTGGGGTGGGGTCCGCGGGGTGGTCGATGAGGCCGATGTGCGGGCCGGGAAGGTCCAGATTATCGCGCCGCGGGACTTCATGGAGTACACCGTCTCGGAGAACGTGTACGCCGGCAACGCCATGAACCGCCGCTTGTTCTACCAATATGGCGTGCTGCTTCCGGTCAACCCATACGGGTTCGTCACCCAGGGCCTGGGGCACGGCCTGTCCCGTGGCAACTCGGGGCTCATCGCCCCGACGAAGATCGTCGAGAAGGACATCGAAGAGTTCGAGGTGGACGGGGTGAAGATGATCTTCCAGAACACCCCGAACACCGAAGCGCCTTCGGAGATGAACACCTACATCCCCGAAATGAAGGCCCTCTGGATGGCGGAGAACGTGAACGCCACGTTGCACAACATCTATACACTGCGCGGGGCGCTGGTGCGGGACTCGCTGAACTGGTCCAAGTACATTGCCCGGGCGATGTACTTGTTCGGCCAGCAGGCAGAGGTGATGTTCACCGCTCACCACTGGCCGCGGTGGGGGAGCGAGCGGATCCAGGACATCCTCCGCGGACAGCGGGACCTGTACGCCAACTTCAACAACCAGATCCTCCACCTGGCCAACCAGGGGGTTACGATCAACGAGATCCACAACGTCTTTGACCTGCCGAAGAGTCTGCGGGAGCGTTGGGACTGCCGCGGGTATCACGGGTCGGTGCAGCACAATGCGCGGGCCGTGGTCAACCGCTACCTGGGCTACTGGGACTGCAACCCGGCGACGCTCATCCCTCCGCCCCAGGACGAATCCGCCCCGCTGTACGTCGAGATGATGGGCGGCGCGAAGAAGATTCTGGCCCGCGGGAAGGAACTGCACGACGAGGGCAAGTATCTGCTCGCGGCCGAAATTTTGAACAAACTGGTCTACGCCGAGCCGAACAATCAGGAGGCCAAGGACTTGCAGGCCGATGTCTTCGAGCAGATCGGCTACCAGCAGGAAAACCCGGGTCTACGCAATAGCTTCCTCGCCGGTGCGTATGAACTCCGGTCCGGAATTCCGGAGGGCAATTCGCCGAAGTCGAGCGGCCCCGACGTGATCCGCGCGATGACCACCGAACTGTTCCTGAACTTCCTGGGCATCCGCATGGACAGCCGGAAGGCCGAGGGGCTGCGGTTCAAGATGAATCTGATCACCCCGGACAACGGCGAAAAGTTCGCGATCGAGCTGGAGAACGCCACGCTCACCAACCTGGCCGGCTACCTGGCGGAGAAGCCAGATCTCGTCCTGACCATCAACCGCTCCGAGTTGGAGAAGACGATGATGGGGGTGAAGACGCTCGACGCCCAGATCAAGGACGGTACGGCCAAGGTTGAAGGGGACATCTCGATCCTCCCCAAACTGGCCGCCACCATGGTCGACTTCGACCCGGCGTTCGAGATCCTTCCTGGGACCAAGGCCAAGGGCGGCAAGCTGGCCAAGAATGACCCGTTCGAGGCGGTCCCCGGCAAGACCATCGGCGAATAGATTAGTCCCCGTTGCGGTGGGTGGCAGGTGGCACATGCGGATGCATGTCCCCATGGGATCGTCGCTCCAGGCACTGGCCGAGCCAGTGCCTGGAGCTCGACACCATCCCCCACGCGTCGAGCGGACACAGTGTCGACTGAAACAAGGTGGGTGACACCCTTCCGAGAGGTCTCTCATTGCGGGTGGCCCAATCGTTGCTTTCGGCGTGACATGGTTGCGCAGCGGCGCGAGGGCCGATGAACTCGAAAAGGCGGTGTTAGTCGTTACGGCTTTGGCGCGTTGAAAGACTCTTCGCCGACGATAGCATCGCCGGGTTGATGCACGAGTATTCCGGCCCCGGTGAGCGTAGGCTCATGTCCAACCACTGGCAGCAGTTCCTCGCCCTGATCGATTCCGGCGATGTCCGGATCTCGGAGCATGGCTATGATGCTCTTGCCGACGATGGTCTGACCGTCGAGGAGTTGCTTGCGGGAGTCGCCACGGCGGTCGTTGTCGAAGAGTATCCCGAGTATCCCAAAGGGCCGGCGGTGCTCGTGCTTCTGCGGGCTACCGATGGCGGGCCGATTCATGCGGTGTGGGGTGTGCCCCGAGGTTACGATCGCCCGGTGGTTCTGGTGACTGCCTACAGACCGGACTCGACCCGTTGGGACCCCACGTTCACCCGGAGAACTCGATCGTGAGCGAAAGAAAAAAGATCAAGCTGATCCACGAGGGCGGGTACGCGGCCGAAGTCGAGGTCGAACTGATCGACGACGACACGGGCTGGGCGCCGTATCTCAGCGTGGCCGACGCCCGGAAACTCGACGCCGTTCGCGCGGCTCTGAAGGCGGGCCGGTTGTCCGAGGCCTCGGCTCTGGGGCGAGTGTTCGAATTGCAGCCCGTGCCATATCGCGAGAGCGAGTAACCCACGGTGCCATCGACTTGTGACCTCTGGCTTGCGAAGCAACGACAGCGCGGATGAACTGGTGATCGGAGAATGAGTCGTTGCGGCGTTCGTGAGGGGCGATCGCCCCTAGACTCTCGGTGAACGCATCTTGTGACTGCGTCACCCAGACGCCCAGAGCGGCGTCCGGACCGCCCTCGGAGCCAGGCAATCATTTAAAGCTGCGCTCGCTGGCAACTTCTGGCGGAGTGACGGGCGGCAGATGCCCCAATGTGGACATGTGGAGTCGGGAGATGTATGTCGATCATCCACGATACGGGGATCGCCCCAGAGTTACCGGGTTGAATCCGAGCCCGATGGACGCCGGCGTCTATCTCCATTGGAACACGTCGAGTCGTCAAGAAGTCGTTTACCGGTTTGAGGCCCTGACCGGAAAGAATTGGCCCGATGGCGATTTTGGCCAACCCAGCCCGCGAACAAATAGAATCCCGTACACGGCGGTTGTCGCAGACCTTACCCGGCAAACGGCAGCGACGATTCACGTAACCCATTACTTCGACCTGGAACGCCAGTGCCGGGATTGCAAACGGGCCTTTATCTTTTTCGCCGAAGAGCAAAAGTATTGGTACGAGGAACTCGGGTTTGGGCTGGATTCGGATTGTGTGCGTTGCGTTGACTGCCGAAAGGTGAAGCAAGGGATTTCTCGGCAACGCGCCATTTATGAATCGCTCTTCCAGATGGCTGAGAAAGATGAACTGCAAACCCTCGAAATGGCCGAGGCCTGCCTGTCTCTAATTGAACAGGAGGTGTTCACGACGAAGCAAACCCAACGTGTCCGACGTCTCTTAAACTCTTTGCCCGAGAACTCGACGAGTCGAACGGGGTCAAGGTACTCCGCTGTAGTACGCCGCCTGCTTGCCGTGGAGGAGAGCTCGGGAAAGCCACCGCACTCAACGGACCGCGCGCCCGGGACGGATTCCAGTCAATAATCAGTTAGCGGGGCAGATAAGCGGCCTTCCGGCGGGTGGCTTCGGCGGAAGCTCTTTTCGATCGGCATGCCCGTCCAGGCACTGGCAGAGCCAGTGGCACACGGCGGAACTCCGATCACACTTGATCGTTCTCCGGTTCGAGCTTGAGACAACAACCGCTCTCGCCCCACACGTAATGTTCACACGGTTCACCCTGCGGTGCGGGGATTCGAGGTCGCCTTCCTCGTTGCCTGATTGCGGTTCCCCCCGCGGG
>JAIXZD010000020.1 GCA_027489895.1 Planctomycetaceae bacterium | reverse complement strand
GATTCGGAGATCGTTGTGAAAACGACTGCCCGCGTCGCGGGAGCGGTCGATTCACTCACCTGGAATGGCCGGGAGTTCCTCGACAGCTTCGATCATGGCCGGCAGTTGCAGTCGGCGACGAATTTTGATGCCGGTGTGCAGCCGATTCGCGCGGAGACCTACAACCCGACGGAAGCGGGGTCAAAGAGCGATTGGTGCGGACCGCAGAGCACGAGTGTGCTGCTGGCCGCGACGGCCAGCGGGACGCGGCTGTCGACACGCTCGCAAATGGCCTTTTGGTTGCGGCCGGGCGAAACCTCGGGGGACCAGCCCGCGCGCAATGGGACGGCCCTGTCGTCGCATCAATTGGAAAAAACGATCTCACTGGGAGGGAGGCCGCACGTTCTTGAGTACGACGTGCGGTTCACGCTGACCACCGGCAAACCGTTTGCGAGTGAAGGGCATACCCACGGTGTGTTCGAGGCACTGACGGGCTACATGCCGGCGGAGTTCTCGGTGTTCGAGACACTCCCGGCTGGCGAGACGGAGCTTCGGGCGATTGATGATGGGCCTGGCGAACAGCCGCATCCGCTGGTGTTTTCGACACCGAGCGGCAGCCATGCCATGGGGATTGTGGCCCTCAATACTTCGCCCGATCTGACGGGCCCGACGTATGGGCGGTTCCGGTTTCCGGGGGAGAAGGTGGTGAAATGGAACGCCGTGTACCGGACACGAACGGCTGCGGCGCTCGAACGATCGGCGTTTCCGTTCCGGCTGCGAGTCATTGTGGGAGACCGGGCGACCGTGCGCGAGACGTTGTGCGCGGTGCGAGAGGCAAGGTAGGGCAACTGGACTGACCACCAAGCGGCGTGCCGGATTCGCGAGTCTCCCACCGACCCCTGACAGGGTCGGCTCGCCTGGTTTGAACGTGGCGCGGGGCGGAATCGTGAGGAAAACTGGTGGAAAAGATTGGGAATTGTGAGCATCGAGGCTGGCTGATGATGAGGGCTGGGCGTCGCGAATCTGGTGGTAACCGGTGATCTGGACGGTGGTTACGGAGGGAAACGGGAGATGCGATTGGGGTTGTCGGCTGTCGGCGACAAAATCTTGACTCAATTTTCCCGAACGCGTATTTCTCCCCCTCGCAGTGACGGACCCGGTGCCCCTCTCAGGCATCTCCCGCGTCCGAACGAGGTTCTCTCGGTCGACCCGTCCCTGTCTCTCGCCTCTCACCTTCCACTCCCTATCTCGCAGGAACGACCCGATGTTCTCACTGTCCGTCCGTCGCGTGGCGGCGTTGACCCTGCTGATAGTCGCAGGGGCCGTCCAGCCCGCGTCTGCCCAACTCATGTATGGTGACCCCTGCGGCTGCCCGGCCCCGTGTGGCCCGTCGCCGATGTTCCGCAACCCGTTTGATACCTGCTGCGCTCGGCCCGCCTGTGCCCCCGTCGCCTGTGCCCCGGCTCCGCAGCCAATCGCGATTCCGCAAGTCTCTTACCGGCAGGTTCCGGTCACCGAGTACCGTGCCGTCAAGCAGACGGTGCAGCGGCCGGTGATCGAGACGGCGATGGTCGACCAGCCGGTCACCGAGTACCGCACCGTCTACGAAAACCAGACGGCCCAGGTGCCGACGGTCCAGTACCAGAACGTCACCGAGTACCGCACCGTCCAGCGCGATTGCGGCCGGTGGGTTTCGCAGCAGGTCTGCCGTCCGCAGGTCAGCCCCTGCGAGTACGACAACCGACCCGACCTGTTTGGCTACATCAACCGCAAGTTCTACACCGCACGGATGGCAGTGACCCCCAAGGTCTACACGCAGCGGCAGTACGTTCCCAACGTGCAGACCGTGCAGGTGCCCTACACCCGCCAGGTCGCGATTCATGGCACGAAGCAGGTCGCCTATCAGACGGCCAAGCTGGTCCCTTATACGACGACGCGTAAGGTCGCGGTGAACCAGGTGCGGATGGTGGCCCAGGAAGTCGATGTTCAGCAGCCGGTGACGGTGATGAAGACGGTGCCGGTGACGACGACCGCCTATGCCTGGGGTTACCCGGGTCAGGCCGGGACGGCGACGGCGTTTGCCCCGTACAACGGTGTGACGGCCTTTGGTGTGAATAACTACGGTGCGACCGCGTTTCCGGCGACGACCGCGGGTGCGGGCACGGTGATCTATCCGCGAGCGACGACGACGGCCCGTGGCCCGACGCCCGCTCCCACCCCGGCCCCGGCCGCCGCCCCGACCCGTTCGGCCAATCTGCCGGACGCGCTGGGTCCGGACGCCGACGCGATCAAGACCGATACCGCGACGCCGCCGCGCACGTCGCAGCGGTCACCGGGGACGTTTGATGATGATGGCTCGGTACCGATGGAAGACCGCCGTGTGCGACCGGCCGCACTGGCTGACGACGAATCGATCCACGTGACGAACAAGATCACGCCACGTCTGCCGACGGCCGTGCGGGCCAGCGGCTGGGTGGCCCGGCATCGCCCGGTCGCTCCGGTGTCGCCGACCGCGATCCCGTCGAACGCCGCTCCGACGGCCGAATCGTTCTCGGTCGCCAAGCGCGGGAAGTAGGGCGGGCCGCCTGCGGCGGAAGTCAAAAGTCAAAAGGAAAAGGTCAAAGGTGCTTGGGGTCTGGTCGTCCAGGCCTGTTGAACCATGACTCGCCTTCCCCCACTTGGGCGAGTCGTGCCCGCCCGCGTCGCCACCCCCCCGGCGACGCGGGTTTTTTCGTTCTTTGGGCTCGATGCGGGTTCGCGACATCGGCGCGAGGAGCAGGCTGGCGAGCCGACCTGGCAAAAGCATCGGACGAACCCAAGAACCATAGTCATCTTGAGCTTACGGCGAGAGATGAACCATACTTTGAGATCGACCGCACGTCGCAGCCCCCTAACAAACCAACACAAAAATCACACAACAACACTCATTACTTGGCAGGACAACAATATCCGAATAACATCCAAAGTATCGCGGAACTGACTTACCCAGTTCTGGTTCACACTACCACCGGAGAATGCCATGAGACTCTCGTACTTTCCGTGGAGCATCAAAAACCTGCTTCCTCTTCACACGGCCAAGGCGAGGCGGCGCCGTCCGGGCGCAAAGAGCATCTCTGAGAGAATTGAGGCATTGGAAATTCGAGTCGCGGCAAGCTCAACGCAAGAATGCCCCGAATGGCTCTCGCCTGTAGCGACATCACTCCTGAAACAACGCTCACCTGAGCCACACGTCTCCGCCGAGAACGCGACGAGTTCACGACACGACACCTCGTCAACACACTCTTTCCGAACGAAAACAACACAGCTTCCCGAATACCTTCCTGCGAATCCTTCAAGTGGCAGCACCTCAAGCCGGTCCGCCGACCCCGCCCCTCAGGCGGCGGCAACATCGGCGTCACCAAGAGTTCGACAAGATGGGGTCGTCTTGGACCAGACTGGACTCTATGACTATCGACCTTCCGTTATCGTAGAAGGCGGACTAGCCAGGCTATGGTTCATGACGCAAGCAACATCCCCAACACCTGGGGATATGGTTAAGTACTCGCAGCGCCCAGTGAACGGCTCGACCTTCTCGTCACCGGCTTGGCAATTTCAATACTCCGATGTGCCTTGGAGAAACACATCCAGCGCGGGGCCGAAACATTCAGGCGACCCAACGGTGATCCGATCCAGCAACGGGTTGTACCATATGTACTTCACCGCAACGCTTTCTTCGGTTAACCCCCCAGGCCCCGCCCAAGGGGCAATTGGCCGGGCGACCTCATCTTCCGGAACGTCATGGACCTTCGACAACTCCGCCATACTCTCAGAGTACGTACCCTCCGGGGCATCCCCTCTTTCGGGCCTGCAATTGCCACAAGCCGTCTACGGGGTAAAGCCAAATGGTACCACCGGCCACAACGGGGCTACGATTGTCATCGACAACGAGTACGTGCAATCAAACAACTCTTTGATCGCAAACAAGTACATCGCGTGGCATGACCACAGCACAGGTTTAGTATCTACCTATCAGGCCAACGGTACATATTCCACTCCCGCAACGACAACCAGCCCATCGCACTCGTCTGCCAAGCTGAACCTCAATAACGTCTTGGGACTTCCCCCTGGCGTTTCCGTGGACAGTGATCACCTTAAGGTATCCGGAGTCACGTTCGACACGCAGAGCCAGCGATGGCTGATTTCGGCAACTACCTTTATGGACGGCCCGCGTCCAAACGACATCCCAAACACCGTCAGTGGCGACTACATGTATATCTTCGCTACGACAACCCCGGACATCACCAGCCAGTGCACTTTTGTCTCGCGAACAGGATCGGGAGTGCCAACCACCCACTCCGGCAGCTTCTTCAGGAATTCAGACGGCACACTCTACAGGGAGCCTGTGACTGGGAACTCTTATTTACTTTACACAACAGGCACCTCATCTCCAAGCACATGGAAAATCGAACAGCAAGGGCTCTGGGACAATCAGTACGATGCGATGCCCATGTATCGCATTTTTTATCCGCCAGGGAATGTGCATCATTTCACCCATCGACGTCAGGAGTATCGTGAACTCGTGAATCTCGGCTGGATTGACGAGACATTCAATTCATATAGTGGGAGCTTTGAAGTCGGCGATCAGTTCGATCCACCCCCTTCGGGCAGCGCTATGCTTCATCGCCTTTACAACCCATCTGGTGGACAGCATTACATGACGACAAATACAGCCGAGAAGAACGCGCTTGTCGGATACGGATGGCAATACGAGGGCTCAGAAGGCTGGTTGTACCCCTCTTCGGGCGTTGCTGGCACCAAAGAAGTGTTCATGCTCTATAGGCCCTATAATGGTGATCGCATCTGGACTGTGGATGTGCAGCACAGAAACGGCCTGGTATCTCAGGGCTGGGAGGCACACGCGAGTTTGGGCTGGGCCAGAAGCGCTTCTTAACGATGGCTCTCATTAAATTCTGGTGGGCCATGCGCAGTTGACGTGGTGATTCGGCGTTTTTCCATTAGTGAGCTTCTGGCTACGTGCTTGTGCCATTTCGTGTGGTGGCAGCCGAGTAGTCAGTCGACTTGTTTCGCAGGCGCTGTTGGTGAGTCTGTTGCCGCTGGCGTGGCTGGTGCTGTTGTGGCTTGTCGACCGGCCCCCTCCGGAGACGCCGGCGCGGCGGGGGATCGCGGTCGCGACGTTGCTGACGATGGCCACGATCACCGGACTGATTGGGCTCGGGATGTATCTCTGGTGGTGTCCCGTGGAAGGGACAACGCTCGCGGGCTTGCAGCCGCGGTACTTTCTGCCGTTTGTCCCGCTGGCGGGGTTGTGGCTTCCCCGGCTGCCGGTGGTCTGGGTGGGGAGCTCGCGCTTGTTGCTGCGGTCGACACTCGCGGTCTCGCTCACCGTGTTTGTGACGGGGTTTGTCGGTCTGGTCACGGAGTATTGGTAGGTCGTGTGATCAGACGGGCCGACCCTGTGAGGGGTCGGTGGTCACTGCGGGGCAGGGGGGCGAATCGCGCGAGTTCCGCTCGTCACCGGGTATGAGAGTGCCTGTCTTCACCGAAACAACGCGTTCCACCGACCCCTGACAGGGTCGGCTCGCCTGGCAGTCGTACACATGCGGCTTGACTCGTGTCGGTGCGGGGCGATAGCTTCAAATAGAAAGTTTTTGATGCGAGAGGTCCGACATGTCTGATCCTGCCGAGTCGTCTCTGTTCCGTCGCGCACTTCCGCGGCGCGACTGGCTGCGGTGTGCGGTCTCGGGGGGCGTGCTGACTGGTTCAGGGGTGTTTGGGACGGGATTGTTTGGGACGGGGCTGCTGGCGAACGCGTTGTTTGGAAGCCGGTCCGCTCGTGCGGAAACCGGTGCGGGTACGCGTGGGGACGGCAAAGACTTTCTGGCCGGGGTGCGGCGGGTCAAGTCGGTGATCGTCGTGTTCACCAGTGGTGGGCAGAGTCAGATCGACCTGTGGGACCCCAAACCGCTGGCTCCCCGCGAGATCCGCGGGGAATTCGAGACGATCCGAACGTCGGTTCCGGGAACGTTGCTCGGCGAGCATCTGCCGCGTCTGGCGTCGCTGGCGCACAAATACATGCTGGTGCGGTCGATGTCGCACCGGGATGCCGACCATGGGTCGGCCGTCTACCTGACGCTGACGGGCCAGTACCACCAGCGGATCACCTCCAACCCGCAGGTCCGTCCGACCGATCTGCCGTCGTTGCAATCGGTCTACAAGCGGCTGCGTCCCGAGGCGCGGTGTGTCGATCCCTCGGTGCAGATCAATGGCCCCGCGATTGTCGCCCCGAACGATATTGCCCCCGGTCAGTTCGGCGGGTTGCTCGGTCGCGAGTTCGATCCGCTGTTCGTGGGAAATGTTCTGCAGGATGACGGCGTGGTGCCGGGCCTCGATGCGCTGGAGGGGTTGTCGACCGTACGCCAAACACAACGGGAACGGCTGCTGGCGCAGGTCGCGCCGCGGGCGGACATGGCCGCGAAGCCGCAATGGGCCGACTTCGATCACTTGCAGCAGCGGGCGTTCGATCTGATTTCCGATCCGCAGACGCGACGGGCGTTCGATCTGGGAGCGGAGCCTGATTCGGTGCGAGAGCGGTACGGGCGATCGCGGGGCGGGCGGTCGTGCCTGCTGGCGCGGCGGCTGGTGGAGGCGGGCGTGCCGTTCGTCACGGTGGTCTGGAACCACCACAATCGCGGGCAGGATGAGGAACCCCACGATGACGAGGCGTATGGCTGGGATACGCACAACGACATTTTCGAGTCGCTGAAGAATCGGCTCTTGCCGCGGTTCGACCGGAGCCTTTCGGCGCTGATCGAAGACCTCGACGAGCGGGGGCTGCTGGATGAGACGCTGGTGGTCTGCGTGGGGGAATTTGGACGGGCGCCGCTCGTGGCACTGGAGCCGAACTTCAAAGGGGCGACGCCGGGCCGGAAGCATTGGGCGTCGGCCTATTCGATATTGCTCGCGGGCGGGGGAACGGCGGCGGGGAAGGTGGTCGGTCGGACCGATCAGCAGGGGGCGTGGCCGGCTTCGGAAGCGTACGGTCCGTGGGATCTGGCGGCGACGCTGTATGCGGCGCTCGGCATCGACCCGGCCGGGCATTACTTCGACCCGCAACAGAGGCCCTATCCCCTGTGCGCAGGGCAGCCGATCCGCGCGGTGTATGAGGGGTAGCGACCTGCGCCTGCTTCTTAACAAGGCGTTTTACTGATGTGATCATCTGGCTGAATCGCCCAAGAAAGACGGATTGCGTCTATCTATATCGACCCGGGCAGCTAGGATGATGATGCCGATTGCGAGCGATGTGAGATCGCTTGCTCGATGACTATCGGATGACAAGAGGTATCGGAAGACAAGAGAAGGTGCAGTCCGGGGAATGCCGGAAGGCGTGTTCCTCTGTAAGCCGACGTGGCCTCGCCCCCATTAACGGGGCGAGGCCACGTCGGCTTTTTTTATTGGCCTGAGTGGAACGCCGACTCGTTCGGACGTGGTTCGGCGTGCGCGCTGAATCTGTCCTTGAGCGTCGGCAGACCCAACAGGTCGCCGCGACGGACTGAACCGAGCAGCGGTGCGAAACGGCTTGCCGTGACGTGATGCGTGCCGAGGGACTGCTGGTTCAAAACGGGTGTCGCACAGCGGCCCGTTCGAAGGATCGACTCTGTTTCTGAAACCAGGAGACTTGCATGTCCACCACCGCAACGAAGCCCCAAGAGAGTAAGTCCGAAGGCAAGCACGAAGGCAAAGTCGTCGGCGTGTCCGGCGACAAGCTGACCACCACGTGCAGCCAGGGCAACGAGCACTGCCACACCGTGGCCAAGGATGCCACGGTGACCTGCGATGGCAAGACGAGCAAAGCGGCCGACCTCAAGGCCGGAATGCCTGTTCGCGTGACGACTCACAAGGATGACAAGACGGTCGCCACGGCCATCGAAGCGGGCAAGGCTGCTCCGGCGGCCGGTCACAAGGCGTAGTTTGCCGCGTCAAAGCCCCCTGTGTGATTCGACGCAGGGGGCTTTGACCGTGCTTTTCAGATTCCCCCCTCGTCAGGACGAGGTCGCTCCACTCTTTCAGGCTGAACATGATGTCACGCAAGAATTCCGTCGTCGCGATCTTTGAGAAGCACACCGAGGCCGAGGCGGCCGTCAAGCAGTTGCAGCGGTCCGGGTTCGACATGAAGGCGTTGTCGATTGTGGGGAAAAGCTACCACACCGACGAACATGTCGTGGGGTACTTCAACGCGGGAGACCGGATGCTGTTCTGGGGTCAGCAGGGGGCGTTCTGGGGAGCGCTGTGGAGCATCCTGTTTGGTTCCGCGTTCATCATGGTTCCGGGAGTGGGGCCGCTGCTGGTCGCCGGGCCGCTTGTGGCCTGGATGATGACGGTCCTGGAAGGGGCGGTCGTGGTGGGAGGCCTGAGTGCTCTGGGCGGGGCGCTGGCGAGTATTGGCATCCCTAATGACAGCATCGTGCAGTACGAGACCGAGATCAAAGCGGGCAAGTTCATGATGGTGATGAATGGGACGCCCGAGGATATCAGCCGGGCCGAAGCCATTCTCTCTCGCGACGGCAGCGTTCAGGTTGAGACGCATCTCGTCGAAACGCCGCGGGCCGTGACCGTCTAGTGAGACGACTCGACTCTATAGGACACTGTTTTCGAGCGAAATGTGTGCGCCACTAGCTCGGCCAGTGCAAACGGTAGCTTGCCGACACGGCACTGGCGCGGCCAGTGGCACACACCAGTGGCACACACTCGATTGGGCTCCCTCTGTTTGAATCACTCCCCCAGCGGCACTGTGTCGCCGCTTGGGACTGTTGAAATCGGAGTGACTAGCTCCGCGAATCAATTCATCGCAACCCAGCCAGGAACTTAGAATGTCTCACACCGCAATCGCCCGCCCCCACGGATCCCATTTGAAGGAGCCGATCACCGCATCCACG
>JAIXZD010000075.1 GCA_027489895.1 Planctomycetaceae bacterium | reverse complement strand
TGTTCGAAGGCGTGGTCGTCCTGTTTCTCGCCCAACTGTTCGCCGTCGACCTGTCCCTTGCCGACCAGATCAAGGTGGTCTTGATGTCGGTACTCGCGGGCGTGGGGACCGCGGGCGTGCCGGGCGGATCGATCCCGCTGATTGTCGTCCTGCTGGAATCCGTGGGAGTTCCGGGCGCCGCGATCGGCGTCGTCCTCGGAATCGACCGCATCCTCGACATGAGCCGGACCGTCGTCAATGTGACGGGCGACCTCGCAGTCGCCACCTGCGTCGCCGCCGGCGAAACGTAGGGTGGGCACTGCCCACCACCGCTCACCAGTAGCCTCCCTCCAGACGATGTTCCCCCGGCTTCAACCGGCGTACTGACACTCCTTCGAAAATCGGGGTGCACGCCCACGATCGCCAGGTAGCGGAAGCCGTGAGGCTTCCCCCGCCCCCGCCCCTGCCTTCAACAGCCCCCACTCACTCCGCCTTCGCCCGCGTGTATTTCACTTCGCTGCACCCCGACCCCTTCTCCGACGTGAACTGCTTCGGACGCGGCTGGCCTGGTTCGGGGAAGCAGGTGTGTAGCGTGTCGCCATCGAGCCGGTAGATCCCCTCGAGCGTTTTGCCCTTGTAGGGGCCAATGCCCGGCTTCAAATCCATATGAGCGGGAGTCTGTTTTGGATCGACCCGATACTCCCCCTTCCGCAACACCTTGTCCCCTTTCCGCACCTCGTAGGCCGGTCCGGTGAACTGCTGCACGGCTCCGGTAAACTGCGGGTCGAGAACCCCCTCGTCGACATACGACAGCATCGTCCAGCGGCCTTGAAGCGCGTCGGCTCCCACAGGATCCGCCGCCCGGAGTGACGCGACCAAAACCAGAGGAAGCGCCAAGACAAGCAACCGGCGACGAATAGACATGGCGAAGGTCTCCAGAAGAAGGATTTTCACGGGAGCAGCTTGTACATCAGGCATACTGCGGTTCATTGCCCGGCTTCCACTTGATGTTGCAGCCCAGACTCGACTTCTGATTCGGATCGATCGTCTTCCCGGCGAGCAGGCTGTCGACTGCCGCGCGAATGTCCTTGCCGGTGACTTCCACGCCGTTTCCGGGGCGGCTGTCATCCATCTGACCGCGATAGACGAGCGTGTGGGCCGTATCGAACAGGAAGAAATCGGGCGTACAGGCTGCTGTGTAGGCTTTGGCGACCGACTGCGATTCGTCGTAGAGATAGGGGAACGTGTACCCCGCTTCGACTGCCTCGGCCTGCATCTTGTCCGGGGCATCGTCGGGATAGGCGAAGGCATCGTTGGCACTGATCGCCACGACACGTACTCCCTTGGCCTGCAGATCGCGTCCCAGGGCCGCCAGCCCCGACCGCACATGCTTCACGTACGGGCAGTGATTGCAGATGAACATCACAAGCAGCGGCTGGCTCGCAAAGTCGGCCAGAGAGACGGGTTTCCCAGTGGTATCCGGCAGCGCGAACGGCGCGGCGGGCGTACCCAGAGCAAGCATAGTCGAAGGGGTGCGGGCCATGACGGGCCTCCTGTTGGACGATACGGAGCAACAACGCCCGTATCATAGTGACCCCGCCCGGAGAGGCCATCAACAGCCGTCCCCCCAGCCCGTAGCGGAACGCGTGAGCGTTCCCCTTCGCACCCGCCCACAACCTCAGGGCCGTGCAAAGGTGGGATAGGCTTCCAGCCTGTCATTTCCTTTCGAGACAGTCCCGAAATTCGACAGGCTGGAAGCCTATCCCACTTACGCCACGATCTCGTGCAGGATCTGCCCCGTGCTGATCGCGAACGGACGCCCCTGCGGGTCGTGCATTTCGGTTTCCGGAGCGATGCCCAGGCAGTGGAAAATCGTCGCGCTGATGTCTTCCGGGCGACACAATCCTGCGGCTGGAAATGCTCCCTGCGCATCGGACGATCCGTAGACCGTTCCCCCCTTGATCCCCCCTCCCGCCAGAGCCACCGAGAAGACGGACCCCCAGTGGTCGCGGCCGCCACGCGAGTTGAATCGCGGCGTACGGCCAAACTCCGTCAGGCAGCAGACCAGCGTTTCGTCGAGCATGCCCCGTTCGGCGAGGTCATCGAGCAGCGCGGCCATCCCCTGGTCAAACGCCGGGCAAAGCACATCCTTCAGACGGTGACTCTCTTTCGTGTGGGAATCCCAGCAGGGGTTGTCGCTCGGTTCATCGGGACCGCGGAACCAGTTGACCTGCACCAGTCCCACCCCAGCCTCCACCAACCGCCGGGCGAGCAGGGCACTTTGTCCAAACTGACTCATCCCATACGCCATGCGGCGCTCGACCGGTTCGGTTTCCAGGTCAAACGCCCGTCGCGATTTCTCCGAGGCGAGCACGTTGAACGCGCGCTGGGCGGCAATCGAGTACTTTCCGAGCATCCCGCTGTCACGGGCCGAATCGAACGCCAGGTTCACATCCCGCAACAGCGATCCGCGCCGCTCAAGTCGATCAAACGGGATATCGACCGGCAGCGAGACCTCTTCAACCTTGAACCCTTTGGTGGCCGGTTCGCAATTGAACAGCCAGGGGTCGGCCGTCTTGCCCAGAAAACCCGCGTCCTGTCCCGGCCAGACAGACCCATCGGTGTTGAAAATGCGATTTGGAAGACGTACCGCCGTGGGCAGGTCAGAAACGTGCGGACGCAATTTCTGGACGACCGCGCCTAAGTGCGGGAAGTCGTTCGGGGCGCCGGGGTTGGCGTTTTCGACGTTCTGCGGAACGTGTGGCCGACCCGTCAGAACGTAATAGCCACTGGACGAGTGTGCGTTGTCGCGCGTCGAAACGCTGCGAATGACGGCCAGTCGATCGGCCTGGCGAGTCAGGTTGGGCAGCAGCTCGCAAAACTGCGTTCCAGGCACACTGGTCGCGACCGGGGCAAACACGCCGCGCACTTCTTCGGGCGCATCGGGTTTGGGGTCAAACGTGGAGTGCTGAGGAGCTCCGCCCATCAGAAACAGGACAATGCATGCTTTGGCACGACCCGTACCGGTTTGAGACGCCGATTGAGACGCCATCGCGAGCGATTGTGCCCAGGCAGGCAGCGACAGTCCGACCGCGCCGAGACTGCCCGCCTGCAACATCGTGCGGCGAGACAGTCCGTCGCACAGGCGACCACCATCAGCGCGTAGGGTCAGCATGCATCACCTCGTTACGCGAGTCCCTTCGTCCCGAGGGCCTGGTTTCGTATTCCAGACCGGCCCGGTGCCGTTGTTATCCGATCGCCGTGGTTCCCCGCCTCAAAGCACGTTGGCCATAGAGACAAATCGTCGGAACACCACGCGATACTTAAACATACGTCGATTAGTGGCTCCCGTCCAGCGGAAACACCCGGTCGCACCTGGCTGGTCATCCATTCAACGGGAGCCAGAAGCGTCAGTGCCCTGAGGTGTGCACCAGCGCCCCAAACGTAGCCGCGATATCCTTCGCCACACGATCGTGGTTTGATAGCATTCGCGGCAGAACAAACATCAGGCAATCACTGCAGGGAGTCGGGAATGCGAGCGGACCGGACAACGTGGATCAGAGCGTCGCATGGCGGTCCATTTGGTCGCAGGGTCGTGTTGGCCGCGTTGAGCGGTTTGGCGCTGCTGGGGGCCGGGTGCCAGCAGGCGACACCACCTGCCGAACCGGCCGTTTCGGAGATGTCGCACGCGGACCACTCGGACGCCGTTGATCCGGCCGTCGTGGCCGCCGAAATGGCCAAACTGTCTCCTGAGGACCGCGAGTTGGCGATTTCGCAAGGTTATTGCGTGGTCAGCCGCGAACCGCTGGGCTCGATGGGCATCCCTCTCAAAGTCGCGGTCGAGGGCGACAAGTCGGTGTTTGTCTGCTGCCAAGGTTGCGAGGAAATGGTCCGAAGCAACCCGGAGAAGATGCTGGCGCGTCTGCCCGAACTGCAGGCCCGCGTGAAGGCGGAACAAGCCCAGGCCGGGACCGGGCCGGTGGAGCCTCCCCCGGAGCAGCCCGCCGAACCGGTGGTCGAACCCGCGCCGCAGGAGCCGGAATCGGCCCCCAAGCCGCCGGAAGAGGCTCCAAAGTCCTGATGAACGATTCGGTGGGACGGGCCACGCGCAGGAATTGAGTTTGGCGAAACAGGGCGGTTTAGCGAGAGGAACAAGAGCGATGACGACGCAGACGACGGTGGAACATGTCCTCGTGGTGCCGACCCTTCTGTTTCACGAAGTGGGCTACTTCCAAGGGTTTACGACGAACGTCGCCCCCTACCTGACAACGCTGCTCGACCCCGCCTATGGCAGTTATCGCCCGCGACCGGCGATGGAGCAGGATCCGAGCTTCAAGCAGTTGATTCCCTACTGCATCTTCCGCTTTGAAGACCAGATCTTTTATTACCGCCGGAGTAAAGGCACGGGAGAAGGCCGGTTGCACGGCAAGCGGTCGATCGGGGTGGGCGGGCATATTTCGTCGGAAGATCAGGCCGCCGCGTCGCCGTATCTCCAAGCCATGCAAAGAGAAATCGCCGAAGAGGTGTTTCTGGAGAGCGGCTATCGTCAGACCTGCGTGGGGCTGCTGAACGACGACGAATCGGAGGTGGGAAAAGTCCACTTGGGCGTCGTCCACATTTTTGATCTGGACGAACCGAAAGTTCTGCCCCGTGAAACGACGATGATAGAAACTGGTTTTGCCACCGTTAACGATCTTGCCGAAGATATCGATTCGTTCGAGACCTGGTCGCAGCTTTGTCTGCGACATGTGTTCCCGAACCGGTGACCAAACGAGGAACAGACCAAATCAGGACTGAAACCGGGAACAAAGGAGTGTCCCCATGCGGAAGCTGATGTGGAGCGCGTGTTTGGTGGCGGTGGTCGCGGTGGCGGGCGTCGCCGGATCGGTGATGACTGGCCCGTCGCGTCTGACGGCGGCCGATGGCACGGCCCCGGCGGCCGCGGCGAAAGGGCAACTGACCGCCGATTCGCTGGGAACGATGCTGTCGGCGATTGGCCTCAAGGCCGAACGCTCGGAAAGCCGGTACGACTTCCAGTTTTCGAGCAAGATCGGCGAAGAGTGGAACCTGTCGATGTCGGCGGTTCTCTCGAACGACGGTCAGGCAATCTGGTTGATGGCCTGGCTGGATGAATGCCCGAAGAACGCTGCCGATGTGCCGCGGCAGGCGCTGCTGCGGTTGCTCGCGGACAACGACTCGCTGGGTGGCGGGAAGTTCTTCGCGTTCATCGCCTCGAACCGCCGGTTCGTGTTGCAGCGCGTCATGGAAAACCGGGACATCACCAGTGCCTCGTTCCGGGCTTCGCTGACCGATCTCGCCAAGACGGTCGTCGAAACCTACCCGCACTGGAACACGGGCGGCTGGAAAACGATGACGGCCCCGGCGTCGGGTTCGGATGCGGGGAACGCCCAACAGGCGGGAACCGATGGCAAGCCGGCCGCAACGGCCGCGAAGCTGCCGGCCGCGAATTCAACCCAGAAGAAGTAATGACACATGGGACGACCTCACGCTGGTCAATTGACTGCGTGACTTCGACCGAATCGAGACCGACCCGGAACCGCCCATCGAGGCGGTTGCGGGTTGTGTCGTTCTTTGGGGTCTGGGGCGCAACGCCCGGAATTGGAAATCGCCTCGACCGTCGCAGACCACGTTGATCGCGATGGTGGGCGATCCGAAATGCGTTTCTCTAGGCCGTGCGGGTGAGCAGTGGTGGGCAGTGCCTACCCAACCCCTGTCGTGTTCGCCTCAGTTTGTGGCGGGGTGATTCTGGTAGGCGCGGTCGACCAGTTCATCGATCGCAGTCTCGAGGGCGAGCGTTTCTGGCTCTCGTGCCTGACGGCGCTGTTGCACGAGGTTTGCCAGTTCGAGGAGCAGGGCGGAGGGGCAATCGGGCCACGGGAACCGCTTCAGGAGATGGCCGTTGATCTCCAGCGCAATGCCCCTGCGTTTGGCGTGCGTTTTGAACCATGTGGCTGCAAAACGGGAATTGAGCAATCCGGTCGCGGTGGCGAGCGACGGCGTTGCCAGGTTTGGGGCGGCCTCGGCGCGGGCACAGATCAGATTGACCGAAAAGTTGACGAAGGTAGGGTGCGCGTCGACGAGGGCGAATCGGGGTTCCGTTCCCATCTGGAGCGCAAGAATCCTTGGTTCAATGAACAATCGCTCTTCTCTCGGCCAGTGCAGATGCCACCACGCGATCGTTCCCTTGAGGACTTCCCGCCGCCGGTCGAGCAGTGGCCTGAAGCGCAAGAGATGCCGCTCCAGAGCGGGGCAGGCGGCGAGGTCCGGACAGGTCTCGCGGCGCAGATAGAGGAGCTGGCCGGCAGGCTCTCCGAGCAGTGTAAAGCGACGGAGGGCCCGCGCTTCGAAGTAAGGTCGGAGCAGTTTCCGCTCGGCTGTGGACAGTTCCAGCGCCTGAACTTCCGCGTCACTGAGGACGAACACGCCCGTTCCAGCGGGGCCAAGGTCGGGAAACTCGCGGACATGCCGCGCAATGAGGCGGGGAGGATTCTCGGCAATTCCCTGGCGCACCTCAAAAAAATCACCCAGCGTGCTGCCAGCCGATGCGCGTTGGCCAGAGAGGCGCGGGGCTTTCGCTGAGAGGAGGGTGACCGCGGGGGGCCGAACCAGGAGCCGACCGCTGGCGAACAGGTTGGAGGCGGGACCCTGCTGGGTTGTCCAGCGGGGTTCGAGTGGCATCGGCGAGCGATCGCCCAGATGACAGGCGGACAACTCGCGGGCGAGCTGTTCCGGGGCGAGAGTCGAAAGGGCGTGGTCGTCGCTGGGAAACGTCAGTCGGACGTCGGGAGGTGACTGTGGTTCCGCCGGCGAAATCTGGCCACGCTTCTGGGCTCGGAAGATGAGGTGCTGTCCGGCGACCCCTGGAAACACAGGCGCGGCGTCGAGATCAATCAGGTCGAGAAGGTCCGTATCGGCTGCGATACGCCGCCTTAGGTGTCGAGCGCCGGTGGACGAGACGAAGTAGGACGGGACGATGAAGGTGAGGGTTCCACCGGGGCGCAACAGATCGAGAGAGCGATGGAAGAAATAGAACCAGTAATCCATTCTTGGTTCGCGAAATGCTTGACCGAGCGGGGTTGAGGCCACGTCATCGAACAGCGGCTTGGCGCTGCGCTCGCGAATGAAGGGAGGGTTGGCAATCACCAGGTCGAAACCGCCCGCCGTCGCGATATCGGGCAGGGTAATCGCCCAGGACAGTCCTGTTTTGATCCAGTCGGGTGAGGGGGGATCTGTCCAGGTCGGTCCGGTGAGCGCGTCGCCACAGATCAGGGTCGCCTGAGGCAGGCAGGATTGGGCGTGAACCAGTGCGTTCGAGTCGGTTTCGACACCGAAGAGACGGAGCGGCAGTTCGTCTGGGTTGGTCGAGGTGAAAACCTCGTGACAGGCCTTGAGCAATGCTCCTTCACCACAGGCCGGATCGAGCACGGTGAGTGGGCGGTGGGCGGGCAGGTGTTGCAGTGCAACGTGGGCAAGGAACTGGGCCATCGGACCGGGCGTGTTGACCTGCCCTGGAATCCGGCGGGGCCTTGGCGACGGTTTGCGCAGCGGGTTGGCTGGATGGCGCATGAAGGGATGAACGTGGGCTGGTCGGGAAGAGCGATGGCAGCGGGTTGAGGAGTCCGCCTGTTTTAACCGACGAACACGGATTTCGACTTGTTGAAACTGGGGACGAGGGTGTGAATCCGGTGTGCGAGGCTTGCCCCGGCTTTGCAGGTCAAGTGTGTTCGCGGTGTTCGATTCTCTTCGTGGTCGAGTTCCAAGAAACACAGGGTCTGGATTAAGGCTGCGACATCCGGCGGCTGGCATGCTTGCCCCGAAACGGTGCAAGCATGGCACGGTCATTGGTCATCTCGCCGCGTGTGCCAATCTGAGTAATGTGAAGTCCCTGTCAAACCTTTGGCAGCCGTTGGAGATGATCGCAGGACACGGTAGGATATACTTATCAGCAGAAGATTTACCGGCCCCACGGGAGCGCTACGATGGCAGTCGGTTCGCGGCGAACATTCCTGGAACGCACGAGTTGCGGGTTCGGTGCGATGGCACTGGCGGGCCTCGCGTCGCAGACTCTCGCCTCGGCGGAAGTCTCCCAGAGCTTGGCTAAGTCGCACTTTTCGCCTCGGGCGAAACGGGTGATTTTCCTGTTCATGCAGGGCGGAGTCAGCCATGTCGATTCGTTCGACCACAAGCCACTGTTGACGGAGCAGGACGGCCAGATGATGCCGTTCGACGACGCCCGGACCGTCGCGAACAACGGCACGCGGCAGACATCGCAACGGGTGATGAAATCGCCCTGGGCGTTTAAGCAGTACGGTGAGTCGGGACGGATGGTATCCGACCTGTTTCCGGAAACAGCGGCCCATATCGACGACCTGTGCCTTTTGCACGGGATGCAGACGGAAGGCGTGGCCCACGGTCCGGCAACGCTGTTTCTGCACTGCGGGGCGACGCAGTTCATTCGGCCCTCCATGGGGGCCTGGATTCTATACGGCCTGGGGAGCGAGAACGGGAATTTGCCCGGGTTCATGTCGATCAGCCCGTCGGCGGGGAATGGGGGAACCCGCAACTACGGGAGCGCTTTCCTCCCGGCACGCTATCAGGGAACGGCTGTCGGAAAAGCAGGGACGCTGATCAAGGAAGGCGGCATCCGGAATCTTTCGAATGCGAGTCTGTCCCGAGAAGAACAGCGTCGCCAGTTGGATCTGCTGGCCTCGCTGAACACCGATCAGGCCGCGAGGTACGCGGCGGACAGTGAGCTTGTCGCAGCGAAGGAATCGTTCGAGTTGGCGTGGCGAATGCAGTTGCATGCGCCGGACGTTCTCGAAATTTCGGGGGAGACGGCGACGACGCAGGCACTGTACGGGATTGGCGAATCGGCGACTGATAACTTCGGGCGTCAGTGCCTGATGGCCCGCCGGCTCAGCGAGGCCGGCGTGCGGTATGTGCAGGTCACCTATGGGGACAATACTGCGAACCCTGCCTGGGACCAGCACTCGAACCTGCCGAAGCATGCCGACCATGCGCGGGCCGTTGACAAGCCGATTGCGGGACTGCTGGCCGATCTCAAGCAGCGGGGCCTGCTCGACGACACGATTGTCTGGTGGGGGGGCGAGTTTGGGCGGACCCCTTACGCCGAGAAGAACGGGACAGGGCGGGATCATAACCCGAACGGGTTTTCGGTCTGGGTGGCGGGGGGAGGTTTCCGGCCAGGACTGGCGTATGGTGCGACCGACGAATTCGGGCATCGGGCGATTGCGGGGAAGGTGCATATGCACGACCTGCACGCGACGATCCTGCACCAGTTGGGGATCAACCACGAACAACTGACGTTCCGGTATGCGGGGCGGGATTTCCGGCTGACGGATGTGTATGGCAACGTGGTGAGCGAGATCGTCGGAGCGTGACGGGCGAGCGAAGACAGGCGAGCGAAAGTGGGGACCAGATGAACTCACCGCAGTCGAGCTCTGCTGACGACCATTCCGAAACGGGCGTCTGGGGCGCAAACGCGCCAGTCGGGGGGATGCGGGTGAACTCCGAGGATTGGTCGCAGGGAACTCCAGGAGGAGTAAGTGGTGCGGCCTTATGCGGCCTGGAGGGGGAGTTCGCGCATGTGGCGGGGAAGAGCCGGGCCGAGGCGATCCTGATTGCACAGAATCGAATCCTGCAACGGTTGGTCGAGGGGGCCGCGCTGAATTCGGCGTTGGAGCAGATCAACGCGTTTGTCGAAGGGTTCCTGCCGCATTCCGTCTGTTCGATCATGACGGTTTCGCCCGACGGCCAGTCTCTCGCCTTGAAGGCGGGCGCTCGTTTGCCAAAGCCCGTGCAAGACTTGGTGGCACACTTCCCGATTGGTGAGGGGATGGGCGTTTGCGGAACGGCCGCGTATCGACGGGCGACGGTGATCGCTCGGGATACGACAACCGATCCGCTTCTGGAGTCCGTCCGGGACATCATCGTCGGCGCCGGGATGCGGTCGCTCTGGTCGGTTCCCGTGTTTGGCAGGAAGCGGTCCGCGTCGGAGCCCTCGCGACTGTTGGCGACGTTTGCGGTCTACCGGTCGCAGCCACATGTGCCGGATGAAGCCGAGCGCGACATTGTGGCGGTCGCGGCGCAACTGGTGGGGATGGCGATCGAGCGGCACCTTGACGCGGAAGCCCTGGGCGCCAGCGAATCGCGATATCGGGCGTTGCTCGATCACGCACGGGTTGTGATCTGGGAGTCGCTGCCCACATCGTTCGACTATTCGTATGTCAGTCCGTTCGCCGAAGAGCTGCTCGGCTTTGCTCCCGAAGACTGGTTGGCGCCCGGCTTCTGGTCCCGGCAGGTTCATCCCGATGATCTGGAATTGGCTCGGGCAACGTCGCTGCGGGAGGGCCGGGAAGGTCGGGGCTATCGATTGCAATACCGGATGCTGGCGCGCGATGGGCGGGTCGTGTGGGTGGACGACAAGGTGACGGTGGTCGTTGAGAACGGTCAGGTTGTCGCCCACCGCGGAGTGCTGGCCGATATCTCCGACGTCAAACAGTCTCAGTTGGCGGTGGCGGAGTCGGAACTTCGCCTGAACGTACTCTCCGATCTGACACGAAGTGTGGCGTACGCCGGGCAGGTGAAGCCCGACGGCACGTTGACAATTGATTGGGCCACGCCACATTTTGGCTCGATCGGAGGTTTCTCGCGGGACGAATTGAACGTGCTGGGGTGGAAGGTACTGGTGCACCAGGGGGACCAGAAGCGTGCCCAGGAAAACCTGGAGCGGGCACAGGCCGGAGAGACGGTCCGGGGGCACACGCGATACGTCACGAAAGATGGGCGAATCAAACATGTACTGCACTATATTGCGCCGCTGAACCCGGGTGTGCCCGGATCGCAGGTGATCGGTGCTGTGGTTGATGTGACCGAATGGAAAGAGACGGAAGTTGCGCTCGGGGAATCGCAGGAGCGGTTCCGGGAAATTGCCGAGGCTGTCAACGAAGTCTTCTGGATGGTGTCGGTCCCCGATGGGGCGCTGCTCTACATGAGTCCGGCGTATGAGCGGGTGTGGGGGCGATCTCTGGACCGGGCTCGTTCAGGCGATGACGGCTGGGACGCGGGAATTCATCCCGACGATCGCGCGGCGGTCTTGACGTCGTACCACCGATTTCTGGCACAGCCTGAGGTGGAGCGGTTTGATGTCGAGTACCGCGTGGTTCGTCCGGACGGTGAGATTCGCCGGATCGCGGATTGCGGAACACCCGTGCGGAATACCGATGGCAAGGTGTACCGGGTGACGGGAATCGCGCGGGATGTCACCGAGCAGCGGCTGCTGGAATCCAAACTGATGCGGTCGCAGAAATTGGAAGTGATCGGCCGGATGGCGGGCGGAATCGCCCATGACTTCAACAACTGGCTGACGGTCATCGTGGGGACTTGTGACCTGTTGCGCAATGGCTTGGCCGTGAACGATGCGAGGCGTCAGGCGGTCGAGCAGATCGAAGCGGCGGGGCAACATGCGGGCGCTTTGACTCGGCAGTTATTGGCGGTGAGCAGCCGTCAGATGTTGACCCCTCACCCGCTGGATCTCAACGAAGTGGTCCGGCGACTGGAGCCGATGTTGAGGCGCCTGCTGGGCGAAGACCTCGTCATCACGACGCTGCTGGAAGCCAACCTGCGGACGATTTTTGCCGATGCGAGCCAGATCGAACAGGTGCTGATTAACCTGGCCGTGAATGCCCGCGATGCCATGCCCGCGAGGGGGCGGTTGCTGATCGAGACGGCGAACACCGTGTTAACCGGCGCGGGGGATGGCGGGACGGGGGCGCTGCCTGCGGGAGGATATGTCCGACTTACGGTGACGGACACCGGATGCGGCATTCCAGACGAGATCCGGGCCCATCTGTTCGAGCCGTTTTTCACGACGAAGGCCCCGGGGCGAGGCAGCGGACTGGGACTGGCGACCGTCCTGGGGATTGTCCGGCAAAGCGGCGGCGATGTGTTTGTCGAGACGCGGGTTGGTCAGGGGAGTTCGTTCCGCCTGATGTTTCCCGCGAGTGATGTCGCCTGCGATACGCCCCCCAGTCCGTCAATCCCCCCAGTCAGCCACCACGATGGCACGCTCGTCCTGCTGGTGGAAGACGAATCCGCGGTGCGGACGGTGGTGCGAGGGATTCTCGAACGCCGCGGCTACCGAGTGCTCGAAGCGCTGGATGGGCCTTCGGCCGAAATCATCGCAGAGGCGCACCGCGACTCGATTCAACTGGTGGTGACCGATGTCGTGATGCCCGGGATGTGTGGTCGGGAACTGGCCGATTCGCTCCGCGCGACCATTCCCGGAGTGCCCATTCTGTTTACCAGCGGGCACACCGATGAGGCGTTGCTCAACCACGGTATCGCCCAGGCCACCGAAGAGTTTCTGCAGAAGCCCTTCACGCCGCAGTTGCTGCTGGCGAAGGTGAACAGCCTGTTGACTCGGTGAGCGCCATGCGTGAACCGAGACCCCGGGAGCCTGTTCTCCGCAGAGAGGGTGAAAGTGTTTGTGGGATCGGCTTCCGGCCTTTCGAAGAGCTAGTCTCTCCGAAGAGGAACTGACAGGCTGGAAGCCTCTCCCACGGACTGTCACCGCCTCGGTGCGGGTTAGCCGTTGATCTTGAGAAGGTTGTTGATCATCGAGATCGCGGCGGGACCGACGAGCACGACGAAGATCCCCGGGAAAATGAACAGCACGAGCGGGAAGATCATTTTCACGGCCGTCTTGGCGGCCTTTTCCTCCGCAAGTTGCGAGCGTTTGACGCGCATCGTGTCGGATTGGACGCGAAGTGCCTGGGCGATGCTCGACCCGAACCGTTCGGCCTGAATCAGGATCGCGGCGAGGGAGCGCAGGTCATCCACTCCCGAACGAATACCCAGGTCGTGCAGCACTTCGCGGCGCGGGCGGCCCATCTGCAACTGGAAATTGCACAACTGCATTTCCTTGCACAGTTCGGGGGCGGTGTCGTTCAGTTCCTCGGACACGCGACGCATCCCCGCGTCGAGCCCCAGTCCGGCTTCCACACAGACGACCAGCAGGTCGAGACAGTCGGGAAGCTGCAGAAAGATTTTGTCTTTCCGGGATTTGATGAGAAACATCAGGATCACTTCGGGGATGTAGAAGCCGAGGCCTCCGCCGATGATGACAGCATACATCCCGGTCTGGGTCGCACCATATTTGAACATGCCGACGGCACCACCGGCGACGAGGCCGACGAGGAGCGCGGCGAACTTGCAGGCGAGATAGACCTCGGTCGCACGGGGGCTGTTGAACCCGGCGTTGGCCAGACGGAGCCTCAGTTTGCTCTGTTCGAGTTCACTCTGCGGCTGGAGGGCCTTGGAGAGAACGGGCGTCGCGCGGTCGACAACGTCTTTCATGCTCCCGGACTGATCGCTGACGGGACGGCCGTCCTTGTCGCGCATCCGCAGGAGGGGATTCCGCATCTCGTCCAGCCGCTCATCCATGCGCGACGATTTCGTCGCGAAGGCATTGAAGACGAACCAGACGAGACAGGTCATGCCACCGAAGACGGCGTAAGGCAGAGCGCTGGCGAAGTCCATTTGAGATCACCTGGTCGCATGCGACCCGTGAGAGGGGATGTGTCGGAACAATTCGAACAGGCGAGACGGGGCGGAGGCGGATCGCTGAATCTGGCAATCGAGCCGACGTGAATCTGGCAACTACACCTTGATCGTGATGATCTTCTTGATCGTGACGGCCCCGAGGATCTGCAGGAAGATCGCTCCGGCGATCATCTTCTTGCCGAGCGGGTCGGTAAACAGCAGCATCACGTAGTCCTGGTTCAGGTAGTAACAGGCGAAGAACAGCGCGATGGGCAGCCCCATCAGCACCACGCCCGAGATTCGACCTTCCCCGGTGAGGGCCTGAACCTGTCCCAGAATTCGGAACCGTTCGCGGATGATGTGACCGATTTTGTCGAGGATTTCCGCCATGTCGCCCCCGGTCTGGCGCTGCAGCACAACCGCGGTGACGAAGAACTTGAGGTCCATATTGGGCATTCGCTTAAGCATGTCCTTGAGGGCTTGCTCAAGCGGAATCCCGAGGTTCTGTGATTCGTAGACGCGGCCGAACTCGTCGGCAATTGGCGCGGGCATTTCATCGACGACGACGCGAAGGCCGGACGCGAGACTGTGGCCTGAGCGCAGGGCGCGGCCGACGAGTTCGAGTGCGTCGGGCATCTGTTTGGCGAACTTGTCGAAGCGACACTTCCGCCGCCACCAGAGCCAGACGAAGGGGAGCCCGGCGAACACGAGCATGACGACGGGGTAGAGCGGCCCCGGGGCGCGGGCCAGGGCCGAGGCCACGAGGCCTGCCACGGCGCTGCCACCGCAGGCCATGAAGAAGTTCTGCGGTGTGAGCGGGCAGGCGGCCTGCTCGAACAGATTTTCGAGCGAAGTGAACTTGGAGAGGAAGCCGTTGACCCCGGCGCCCAGTCCCGAAAGGCCTTCTCGCACGATCTCTTCGCGGAGCGCGGCCGGGTCGGCGGAACCGCGGTTGCGGGCGAGGGCCGACAGCCGGTCTTCCACTTTGTTGCTCTTGCGATCGGAGAGCAGCACGATCACAGCGAAGACCGCCGCGGTCACGGCGAAGAACGCGGCAATGGAGATCACGAGTGGCGACATAGTGACAACTCCGTCGAGACGAGCGGGACGTCCGCTGTCGGAAATTCGGCCCGACGGATGCGGACGACCCGCACCGTCGGAGTGAGTGATTCAGAACCGGATTTGGTCTCGCCAGAGGCTGGCGAGTTTACTTCACGTTATTGAGTCGGCGGGCGGCGAAGATGTTCGCCGGCAGCCGGACGCCCGATCGTTCGAGGCGGTCCATGAATGTCGGACGGACGCCGGTCGACTCGAAGTGGCCGAAGGCACGGCCCTGTTCGTCGATCCCATCCTGCACGAACAGGAAGATGTCCTGCATGACGACCTGGTCGCCTTCGAGCCCGACGACTTCGGTGATATGCGTGATTTTACGCGGTCCACCCTGCAGGCGGTTCGCCTGGACGATCAGATCGACGGCGTTGGCGAACTGGGTTCGCAGCGCCTTGAGGGGCAGTTCGATGCCGCCCATCATGATCATCGTTTCCAGACGGGCGACCGAGTCACGGGGGTTGTTGGCGTGGATCGTGGTCATCGAGCCTTCGTGGCCGGTGTTCATGGCCTGGAGCATGTCCAGCGTTTCGGCTCCGCGGCATTCCCCGATGATCACGCGGTCGGGACGCATACGCAGGGCGTTCTTGACGAGGTCGGTCGCGGTGACCCCGCCCCGGCCTTCGATGTTCGGCGGCCGGGTTTCCAGTCGCAGAATATGTTCCTGCTGCAACTGAAGTTCGGCGGCGTCTTCGATCGTGATAACGCGGTGATCGGGCTGAATGAAGCTCGACAGTGTGTTGAGCAGGGTCGTTTTCCCGGAACCCGTCCCGCCGCTGATGATCATGTTGAGGCGGGCCTTGATCGCCCCTTCCAGCAGCATCACCATCTCGGGCGTGAACGCGCCAAATCGCAACAGGTCTTCCAGCGAGAGCGGGTTGGCACCGAATCGCCGGATCGTGATCGAAGGGCCGTCGAGAGCCAGCGGCGGGATGATTGCGTTGAGTCGCGAACCATCGGGCAGACGGGCGTCGACCATCGGCGAGGTCTCGTCGACGCGTCGGCCGACCTTCGAGACGATGCGGTCGAGAATCTGCAGCAGGTGCGCGTTGTCGCGGAACGTGACGGGGGAGCGTTCGATCTTCCCCTTCCGCTCGATGAACACCTTTTTCGGGCCGTTAATCATGATATCGGCCACGCCCTGCTCTTTGAGGAGCAATTCCAGCGGCCCGAAGCCGAACGTTTCGTCGAGCACTTCCTCGATGAGGCGTTCGCGTTCGCTGCGGTTGAGCAGCGGATTTTCTGTATCGCACAAATGCTCGACGACGAGCCGGATCTCACGGCGAAGCGTATCGCCTTCGAGATCACCCAGGCGGGTCAGGTCGAGCTTGTCGACCAGTTTGCCGTGGATGAGGGTCTTGAGATCATCGAAACTCTTCTCGCCCTGGATCGGACCGCGACCGGGGCGATTGACGACCGGTGATGGAGTAGGCGCCATGGCGTTGACTTCCGGACAAAGGAGCTTTGAGGGGGTGCCGGTGCAGGGGGACCGGCGTCCGTGACGTGACCCACGCGGGTGTACGACGACGGAGGTAAACAATTCGAACCTGTTCGGAACTTAGGTCACAAATGGGGGTGATGCGGGGGCGAGTCAGGAAATGTTGCCCGATCGCCACAGTCCCGCGCCCTACGCAGAATCGCGCCCGCCGGTCGTAACGGTTATGAGGCGAACTTCCGGGACGCGGATTGAGATTTCGGCCGGGGATGGACCGCAGAGCGACGAGGTTTGGGGCACGAACTCCGTCGTTCCCCGCGCGGAGACTGCTTTTCCGGCAAAATCGATTTCGCCCGTCGGTGTTCATTCACTACCATAGGGGCTTAGCAGGAGTTGCCTCGCCGTCCGGCCGATTGGAGGGCGTTGGGCAACCACCCGCAACCAGACAACGCGACAGGTCAAACCAAGAAGTCCAATTCAAAACTTCAGAGACAGTCAGCCCGACACCGTGCGGGCCGCCCGATCGAATCAAGATTTGAGCATTGCGTCCGAGGAGAACGTCCGATCATGCCGATGGAGTTGAAAGTCCCTTCGATGGGCGAGTCGATCACGGAAGTCACCATCGGTGCCTGGCACAAGCAGGAAGGCGAAGCGGTCGAAAAGGACGAGAACCTGCTCGACATCGAAAGCGAGAAGGCCACGTTTGAAGTCCCGGCCCCTGTCGCGGGTGTGGTGACCAAGATCTTGAAGAAGCAGGGTGACAAGGCCACCGTGGGCGAGACCGTCGCCGTTGTCGACGAGACGGCCGTGGCGACCAAGGGGCCCGCGAAGGCGGCCACCCCCGCTGCGGGCAGTTCGGCCCCGACGAAGTCTGCACCGGCCGCTGCCGATTCCAAAGTGATGCCGGCCGCGAAGCGGGCGCTGGCGGAGACGGGAGTTTCCCCGGCCGCCGTGCAGGCCACCGGTCCTGGTGGACGGACGCTGAAGGAAGATGTGATGCGGGCCGCCGCGGCTGGTGGCAGTGCGGCCGCTGCCGCTCCAACCGTGCTGGGTGACCGGGCCAAAGAGACGGTCGCCATGACGACGATCCGTCAGACGATCGCCCGGCGGCTGGTCGAAGCGCAGTCCACGTCCGCTCTATTGACGACGTTCAACGAAGTCGACATGTCGGGCGTAATGGCCTTCCGCAAGAAGTACCAGGACGACTTCACGAAGCGGTATGGCATCAAGCTGGGCTTCATGTCGTTCTTCGTGAAGGCTGCGGTCGATGCGCTGCGCCGGTTCCCCTCTGTTAATGCGCAGATCAAGGGCACCGACATCATTTACCACAACTACTGCGATATCGGGATTGCGGTGGGCGGTGGCAAGGGACTGGTCGTGCCGATTCTCCGCAACGCCGAGAGGATGAGCTTCGCCGAGATTGAAGCGGGCATCACCGATTTCGGAAATCGCGCCAAAGAGAACGCGATCAAGATGGATGAACTGACCGGCGGTACGTTCACCATCTCGAACGGCGGGATTTACGGCTCAATGCTGTCGACGCCGATCGTCAACCCGCCCCAATCTGCGATTCTCGGGATGCACAACATCACGGAACGGGCGGTTGTTCGCGATGGGCAGATCGTCATCCGGCCGATCATGTATCTGGCGCTGACCTATGACCACCGGATTATCGATGGTCGTGAAGGCGTGCAGTTTTTGGTGCGAATCAAGGAAGGGCTGGAAGACCCGGCCCGGCTGTTCGTCGAAGTGTAGTCGAGGTGTTGGACCCGCGAAGTTGGCCTTTGTCGTTCGTAGCGGAACGCGTGAGCGTTCCCCGGCGTGCGACCATCAGCGAAAGCGTGGCCTGATTGGCAGCCTGCGTGCCTATCTGTTGAAGCCGGGGGAAAACTGCTCGGTGGTAGGGGCTTGGTGAGCAATGGTGGGCAGTGCCCACCCTACGGCTCGAGGCGGTCGTTATGGCCCATGTGCAGTTGACGTGCGGCGCGGTGATGGTCGCGCTGTTGCTGCTCGCTGGCTGTGGCAAGGCCAAGTCGCCAGAGGCAGTTACCGCGCCGAAAGCCGCACGGCCAAAGCCCGTCGTCAAGCGGCTTGAACGAGACGCGGTCGACTCGCACGAAAACGAAAGCCGTAAGCAGGCAAAGTCCGCCCCTGAAGTCGCCACGGGTCCGCGACGGCCGCCCGATACACGTTTGCAGCCAGACGACGAGGACCTGCGCCAGCGCGGAATCGCGCGCTACGAATCGAAGCGTCTCAGGCTGTATACGGATATCGACGCGGAGCGAGCCGCGCGTCTGCCACCGCTGGTCGATGCGCTGTACGACGCATTGGTCGCCTGGTTCGGCCCGCTGCCGCCGGACGACGCGGGCAGCGAGTTCCAGATGACCGGCTACCTGATGGCCGACCCCGCGCGGTTTGAGGCGTCGTCGCTCGTGCCGCTGGATCTCGGGCCGATACGGCATGGTCGGCATCGCGGGGCCGAGTTCTGGATGATGGACCAGGCCAGCGATTATTACCTGGCACACCTGCTGCTGCACGAGGCGACGCACTGTGTGATGACGATCGTGCCGAACCCCCTGCAGTCGAAGACCTGGTACATCGAAGGGATGGCGGAACTGTTCGCCACGCACCGGCCCGGCCCGCCGTCACAGTTCGGCGTGATGCCCGATGCGCCGGACAACTTTCTCGATCTGGGCCGCATTCGGTTGATCAACGATGCCGTGGCCGAGGGGCGGACACTCAACGCGAAACAGGTTTTCGACTTCACCCCGGACGACTATCTCGAGAACCCGCCGTATGCCTGGTCGTGGGCGCTCTGCTGGTATCTGGCCAATCACCCGGAGACGCGGGAGCGGTTTCGGACGGTTCAGGCTCGGATCGATATCGATCATCCGCACAACAGCTTTCTCGCGGTGTTTCACGAGGATCAGCATGCCATCGCCCAGGGCTTCTGGATGTTTGTGAATGATCTCTGCCACGGCTACGACCTCGAGCGGGCGGCGATTGAGTTCCGCATTGGGAAAGCCATGGACGCGGGAGAGGTGCGAGTCAGCCTTCGGGCGGATCGCGGGTGGCAGTCGAGCGGACTGTTTGTGGAGGCGGGAAGACGCTATCGGCTGGTGGCGACGGGGCGGTATGTTGTCGGCGCGTCGACGGTGGGTGGACAGGTTCGCCCGTGGACCTGCGAGCCGCAGGGGATCACGCTGCGATATGTCGAAGGCGAGCCACTCGGAAAACTGCTGGGAACTGTTCGCGAGGAGCGACCTGGTCAAGCTCCCGGGAACCTTTCGATGCGGGCGGTGTCTGCGTTGGGACGCGAAAGCCTGTGGACCGCGCAGACAACCGGCACGCTCTACCTACGAGTCAACGACGCCTGGAATTCGCTGGCGGACAACTCGGGTGAGTTGCAGGTGACGATCTCCGAGCAAAAGTGAGTGGGCCAGACTGCGACGCGTGGCTCAGCACTCAGTTGAAGTCAACCCGCAGCCAATTGCGGAAAACACAAACTCTACGAGCGAGGGATTTGATGGCCAGTTCACGCGCTACGCCCGCAGACGAGCAGGTCATTCATCGGCGGACGGTCTGTCCTCACGATTGCCCGGACACCTGCGCGATGCAGGTAGTCGTCGAGGGGGATCGCGCGGTGGCCGTGCGGGGTGATCGCGAGCATGCGTACACCCGCGGGTTTCTCTGTCACAAGGTGGCGCGGTACCAGGACCGGGTCTATCACGCCGACAGGGTGCTGTATCCCCAGCGGCGCGTCGGCCCTAAAGGCTCGGGACGGTTTGAGCGCATCTCGTGGGAGACGGCTCTCGATGAGATTGCCGCGCGGTTTCGGGAGATCGCGGCGGGCCCCCACGGCCCACAGGCGATTCTGCCGTACAGCTATGCGGGAACGTACGGCAAGATCCAGGGAAGCAGCCTCGACCGGCGGTTCTTCCATCGTCTGGGCGCGTCGCTGCTTGACCGCACGATTTGCGCGACCGCCGGTGGTGCCGGGTACACGTACACGATTGGTGGTCGAGTTGGCCTGACACCGGAGGCGTTTGCCGAGAGTCGGTACATCATCAACTGGGGGTCGAACACGGCGGTGACGAACAGTCACCTGTGGGCGACAATGGTCGAGTCTCGGAAGCGGGGCGCGAAGCTGGTCTGTATCGACCCGTACCGCAGCCGAACCGCGGAACGGTGTGACTGGCATCTCGCCCCGAAGCCGGGGACCGATGCCGCCCTGGCCCTGGGGATGATGCATGTTCTGTTTCGGGACGGATTGGTCGACCGGGACTACATCGCCAGCTACTGCCTCGGGGGCGAAGAGCTCGAAGCCCGCGTCCGCGAGGAGTACGGCCTCGATCGCGTCAGTCAGATCACAGGTCTTTCCGCCCGCGAGATTGAAACGCTGGCCCGCGAGTATGGCGAGACCTCTCCCGCCGCGATTCGCGTGAACTATGGCATGCAGCGGCATGCCGGCGGCGGCATGGCGATGCGGACGATCACCTGCCTCCCTGCGCTGGTTGGGGCGTGGCGGCAGTTCGGTGGGGGCATCATGCTGTCGACCAGCGGGATGTACCCGTTCAATGTGGCGGGTCTCGAACGGCCGGACCTGACGCCTGCGGGGACACGCGTCGTCAACATGACGCGACTCGCCGAGGCGCTGCACGGCGAACTGCCAGGGCCGCCCATCGCCGCGATGTATGTCTACAACTCAAATCCCGCGGCGGTCTGCCCTGATCAGAAGCGGGTGCTGGCGGGATTGGCTCGCGATGATCTTTTTCTGGTGGTCCACGAGCAGTTCCCCACCGATACCGCCGACTATGCCGACCTGTTGCTCCCCGCGACGATGCAACTGGAGCATGTCGATCTGCATGGCTCGTTCGGCCATGTCGACGTGCAGATCAATCTGCCCGCGATTCCCGCCCAGGGCGAAGCGAAGCCGAACACGCAGGTGTTTCGCGAGCTGGCGGACCGGCTGGGTTTTGAACGCGAGCTGTTTCAGCTTTCGGATCTCGATCTGGCCCGCGTCGCGCTGTGGGAAGGTGAG